>DAOTVX010000080.1:0-34892 GCA_034436275.1 Anaerolineales bacterium
TGCGCTTGACAATCTTTCTCTCTGCGGGTAAAATCGCCAGCACTTGAATGGACATTACAAGCCGAGATAGCTCAGTTGGTAGAGCACGCGACTGAAAATCGCGGTGTCGCCAGTTCGATTCTGGCTCTCGGCACTGGGCATGCGGGCGTGGTTCAGTGGTAGAACGTCTCCTTGCCAAGGAGAAGGTCGTGGGTTCGAATCCCATCGCCCGCTCTGGGTTGAGGATTGTTGATTGATGATTGCCGATGGGTTGCACCGGGCCGTCAATCATCAATCCTCAATTTACAATAGGCGATCAGTCACGGCGTCGTGGCCAAGTGGCAAGGCAAGGGTCTGCAAAACCCTGATCGCGGGTTCAAATCCCGCCGACGCCTCTTGAGGGGGTAAGAGGGTTTTGATTTCCCGGATATCTGTTCCGGCGTGTTGAGAACTCAGGGAGGCGAGGATTGTTCGCGCGGGATGGGATATAATTCAGGAGCCCCCTTTGGGGGGATGATGCTGACAGTTCTGATGTGTTTCCCCGTTGAGTAAAGAGGATGCCATGAGGCCGCGAATTGAATCGTTCCTTTCTGCTCGTTTGCACCTTGCTCCCCAGATTGTCGGCGAACGGATTTATTTCATCAGCAACCTCTCCGGGCGTTTAAGCCTCTATGCCATGCATTATGGCGGCTCTATGCCGGAGCCTGTTCTGCCGCCAGATGTCGCGCTCCACAATCCTCATTTGGTGGGGGGAGCGGCATTTTGTGTTTTTCCCTTGCTGGATAAAATTCTTGTCATGATCGATCGCGATGGTGATGAAAACTATCAGCCGATGCTTGTGCCAATCGAGGGCGGATTTCCTGAGCCGGCTTTTGGGAATTTCTTTGCCGACCATCGTGTTCATTTGGCCGAGTACGATATTGAGAAAAACATCGTCTACTTTTGCGCTGAACGGCGCGATCTTCCTGTTCAGGAAGCCTATTGCGGCAATCTGCGCACCAACGAACTTCGCAAACTGGCCGAATCAGAGTGGGGCGCCTGGCCTGCCAGTCCAAGCCCTGATCACAGTAAGGTTTTCCTTCTGGATAGTTATACGGCGGGTGACAGTGTCCTGTATTTGTTGGAAGGCGAAACGAAGAAACTCCTGTATGGCAAACCGCTCCATGAGCGCGCGGCTGGTGAGGAAGTACCTCCCAATGGCCTTGGGGCGGCTGTCTGGACGCCGGGTGGAAATCAGGTGCTGACGATCAATGCAGTTTTCGATGATCGTTACGGATTGGGCGTCGTCGAGTTGAGTCGGCCTGGCGAGATGCTACCGGTTGAGGTCAAAGGTGCAGTCCATAAAGGTCAGGGCGAGTTGAGTCGTTTGCTTCACCTGAAGGGCGCGCGCTATGCTCTCGGGTTTAACATTGATGGCTGTGACTGGCTTTATGAGGGTGTCTATGATGAGGTCAAACATACCATGACGTTAAAGCATGTTCTGGTGGGCGATGGCGACCTGGCGGATGGCGTGCTGGAACATGTTTATTACGACAAAGGCGGAGATCGTTTCGTCATCTCCTTCTCTACGGCTACCGATCCGCTTCAGATTTATACGCTTGAGGGCAAGGAGCGCGAAGTGATCGTCATGCACACCGAAGAAAAGATTCTGGGCGTTCCACGAGCGTATCTCTCGCCGGGCGAGGATGCTTCGTTTACTTCTTTCGACGGCTGGCGTATTTCCGCGCGTCTCTATTTGCCCTCTCCTGCGCTGGGGTATGATGGGCCGCGTCCACTCGTGTATTACATTCACGGCGGCCCGCAGAGTCAGGAGCGGCCTGATTTCTCCTGGTTTTCTATGCCGTTGATCCAGTTCCTGACACTGCATGGATTCGCCGTGTTCGTGCCGAACGTGCGCGGTTCAACGGGGTATGGCCTGGCCTATACCAGGCAGGTTGATCGCGATTGGGGCGGCAAGGATCGCCTTGACCATGTCCATGCGATGACGCAGGTGCTGCCAAAAGACAAACGTCTGGATGTGCGGCGGGCGGCTGTCGTTGGCCGTTCCTACGGCGGTTATATGACCCTGACCCTGGCCGGTCGTCACCCGGAACTCTGGGCCGCCGCTTGTGATATGTTCGGCCCCTATGACTTGCTCACCTTTTGCGAGCGCATTCCGGAGACGTGGAAGCCTTATTTCCGCATTGCTCTGGCAGACCCGGCTACGCCAGAAGGTCGCGAATTTCTGCGCGAACGCTCTCCAAAAACCTATCTGGACAACCTGTCTTGCCCGCTGTTGGTCATTCAGGGGCGCAACGACCCGCGCGTGGTCGCCAGCGAGTCAGAGGCACTGGTAGCAGATTTAAGGCGAAAAGGGAAAAATGTGGAATTGCTTCTTTTCGAGGACGAAGGCCATGATATCCTGAAGTACGCCAATCGTGTGAAGTGCTATACGGCCATTAAGGATTTCTTCGTAAAGTATCTTTGCCCTTCCTCCTGACCCGGTAACCGTGAATAGTGGGAGAAGAGATGATTGGGAAATACCTGTGTACCTTTGCGACAGTAGTGAACTGCGAGTAGTTTTGTCTATGCCCTGGAATCTTACTTCGCCCTATGCTCAGGTTGGTGATCTGGCCTTACTGGTAGGGCTACGTCACAAACACTTTATCGTCTCTTTGACTCCTGGCGGAGAGTTACATACCCATCGCGGCGTTCTCCGTCATGACGATTTAATTGGCAGGCCCTGGGGAAGTCAGGTTTTCAGTCACCAGGGAAGCCCTTTCTTCTTGCTCCAACCGTCGTTGGCCGATATCCTGACTGACCTGCCGCGTAATACACAAATTATGTATCCGAAAGACATTGGCTTCATCTTGACCAGTATGAGCATCGGCCCTGGTCAGACGGTCCTGGAAGCGGGAACAGGATCAGGCTCGATGACGATTGCCCTGGCCTATGCGGTCGGGCCGCAGGGACGTGTCATTACGTACGAGAAACGTCCCGAATTCAGCGCGCTGGCGCGCAAGAATCTGGCGCGGGTGGGTCTGGATGAGCGAGTTGTATTCAACGTATGTGATTTGCTGGAAGGTTGTCGGGAGGTTGAGGCGGATGCCTTTTTTCTCGATGTCCCCAATCCCTGGGAGTATATCTCTCAGGTGCGCTCGGCGCTGAAAGCGGGGGGATTCTTCGGCAGTTTGCTACCCACTTTCAATCAGGTGGAAAATCTGCTCCGCGCGCTACGTCAGTGGCGCTTTGCTTTTGTTGAAGTTTGCGAAATCCTGTTGCGTTACTACAAGCCTGAACCGAGCCGGCTGCGGCCGACGGATCGCATGGTGGCTCACACCGGGTATTTGATCTTTGCTCGAAAGATTGAGCCCTCAGAAGATGGAAGGGGGCGGGAGATTTTGGACGAAGTGCTCGGAATGCCATTGGAGGATGGCGATAGCCCGCTTCCTGAGGAGTGGCGAGGAACTTCTCAGACACAATTTCTGGAAGAGCAGGGAAAATACGAATGATAATTGCCGGCATTTACTCCTTCAATAACGGTGAGGCTGTTATCCGCTCTCGATATCCGTCAGAGCTTGGGGATGTAGAGATTGAACAGGGCTTTCACGAGAGAATTTGAATTGCGTGGGTGGGAGAAATGCGACGTAGGAATTGAGATCGTACCGACAGGCTGGAAAGCCTGTGCTACGGGCGTCCGCACCGCATTCGTTGATTCGTTTCCCCATTCGTGGACGGCCTGTTCCTGACGGGCTGGAAAGCCCGTCCTACGAAAGCCTGTCCTACGGACGTCCGCACTGCATTCGTTTCCCCATTCGTTGACGGTCTTCCCCGACAGGCTGGAAAGCCTGTCCTACGAAAGCTTGTGCTACGGGCGTCCGCGCCGCATTCGCTCTGCCTGTCCTGCCAAAAACGATTATAATTAAATCAAATCTACGCTGGGGCGATGGCGGAATCGGCAGACGCAGGGGACTTAAAATCCTCCGGAGGTGACACTCCATGTGGGTTCGACCCCCACTCGCCCCATTGACCACACCGGCAGGATCCCGGCGTGGCCTTTTTGTTCATCCGATCTCTGGCGTGAGTTTGCTTTGCCGCTCAGAGAGACGGCTATTCTGTCCTTTTGTGGTTCTTTGGGAGGCTTCATGATCTGGAAACTGACTCCTACTCCTTTGGCGTTGCGTTCCCCGGTGCCTGCGGATATTGAAATTGCCCAGGCGGCGAGGTTAAAACCCATTACGCAACTGGCAGAAGAAATTGGTTTGCGGCCTGAAGAAATCGAATTGTATGGTCCCTATAAAGCAAAGGTCAAACTGGACGTTCTGAAGCGATTAAACGATGCGCCACAGGGAAAATACATAGACGTCACGGCGATTACACCTACACCGCTGGGGGAGGGGAAGACTACCACGACGGTTGGTCTCAGTCAGGCTTTGGGGGCGCATCTCGGCAAGAACGTCTTTACCTGCCTGCGCCAGCCTTCGCAAGGCCCAACGTTCAGCATTAAAGGTGGGGCTGCTGGGGGAGGTTACAGCCAGGTTGTGCCAATGGAAGACTTTAACCTGCATCTGACCGGCGATATCCATGCTGTTACCGCTGCCAACAACCTGCTGGCGGCAGCGATTGAGGCGCGCATTTTCCACGAAAGCCAGCAGGATGATGAACGCCTGTTTCAGGCTCTGTGTCCTGCGGATAAGCAGGGCCAGAGGCGCTTTTCGCCTTCCATGATACGTCGTCTGAAAAAACTGGGGATTGACAAGACTGACCCAAACGCTCTGACTTCTGAGGAGCGCGCCCGTTTTGCGCGCCTGGACATTGATCCGGCAACGATCTCCTGGCGGCGTGTCATTGACACGAATGACCGCTTCCTGCGCGAGATTGAAATCGGCCTCGGGCCGGAAGAAAAGGGATATGTGCGTCGCACGGGTTTCGATATTACGGTGGCCAGCGAAATCATGGCGATTCTGGCCCTGACCACTGGCTTGCAGGATATGCGCGAGCGACTGGGGCGTATTGTGGTGGCGTTCAACCGGCGCGGTGAGCCGGTCACGGCGGAAGACCTGGGTGTGGCCGGGGCGTTGACAGTTTTGCTGCTGGATGCCATTAAACCAACCCTCATGCAGACTCTGGAGGGAACACCAGTCTTTGTTCACGCTGGGCCGTTTGCCAATATTGCTCATGGGCAGTCCTCCATTCTGGCAGACCAGATTGCGTTGAAACTGGTCGGGCCAGATGGCTATGTCGTCACCGAATCCGGCTTTGGCGCCGATATGGGGATGGAGAAATTTTTCGACATCAAATGCCGTTACAGCGGCTTGGTGCCCAGCGCGGTGGTGCTGGTGGCCTCAGTGCGTGCCTTGAAAATGCACGGTGGCGGGCCGAAAGTCGTGGCCGGGCGTCCACTGGACCCTTTGTATACGCAAGAGAATCTTGACCTTTTGCGCAACGGCTTGCCCAATCTGGAGCGACACATTCAGAACGCGCGCAAGTTCGGAGTTCCAGTGGTCGTGGCGATTAACGCTTTCCCGACCGATACGCCTGCTGAACTGGAACTGGTCTGCCGCGCGGCTCGCGAGGCTGGCGCCCTGGACGCTGTGGTTTCGACTCACTGGCGGGATGGTGGCCGGGGGGCGGTCGCGCTGGCGGAGGCGGTTGTGCGGGCCGCAGCACAGCCTTCTGATTTTCGCTACCTTTATCCCCTGGACATTCCAATCAAGGAAAAGATTAATATTATCTGTCGTGAGATGTATGGCGCTGCGGGAGTGGACTATTCCGAAGAGGCGGAAGAGAAAATAGCACTCTTTACGCGTTTGGGGTATGACCGCCTGCCAGTTTGTATGGCGAAGACGCATCTCTCCTTCAGCCATGACCCGGCCCTGAAGGGCGCGCCGACTGGGTTTCGCATTCCCGTTCGGGATATTCGCGCTTCCGTTGGGGCTGGCTTCCTTTATCCGTTGGTGGGCGAAATGCGCACCATGCCCGGTTTGCCTACCCGGCCAGCGTTTTTTGATGTAGATATTGACGAGAACGGCAGAATCATTGGGCTGTCTTGATTGGGAGTGAAGAGGACAGGCGTTCCAGGGTGAAATGAAATTGCGCGTAGCCATAACAGGAGAATTGGCACACGCGCAAACCCAACCAGCAAAAGCCGGAACGCGACAATGCCCGGCCTACCCCCTCGTCAACAGCCAGACTGTCGTTACCAGCACGCCCAGGCCGGCGCAATAGGCGGCAAAGCCGTACAACGAGTGGCGGCGCAGGAAAGCCAGGAGCCAGCGGATTGCCCACCAACCGCTGCAGGCCGCGGCGGTAAAACCGACAACCAGCGCAGGGAGGATGTCTTTCAGGTGAGGCGATTCCACAATCTGCAGCAACTCATAGCCGCCAGCGGCCAGCATAATGGGAATGGACAATAAGAAAGCAAAACGCGCGGCGGAGGCGCGGTCAAACCCACGCAGCATACCGCCGCTGATGGTCGTGCCGCTGCGCGAGGCGCCGGGGAATACGGCAATCACCTGAAACAGGCCGATTACCACTGCATCCCACCAGGCCATGGAATCCAGGGCGCGCGATTTCTTCGATAGCCGTTCGGCCATGGTCAACAGCAGCGCGGCCGAGAACAGACGCACCGCCGCTTCTGGCAACGGAGCGTGGAAAAGCGTCTCGACGGCATCCTGTAACAGGTAGCCGCTTATCAATGCTGGTAACGTTGCCAACAAAATATACCAGCCCAAACGGGTTTCGGCGGAAGTCCGAAAGGCGCGTAATTGGAGGGCGGATATGGCCAGAGAGCGCAGATCGCGCCAGTAATAGATGATGAGGGAGAGTAACGTGCCCAATTGCACGATTACCAGAAATGCAAAGACCTCTTCGCTCGCCTTGATCCCCAGAAATTGCTGGGCAATGAGCAGATGCGCGGTGGAAGAAACCGGAATAAATTCAGTCAGACCTTGAAGGATGCCGAGTAGCAGCGCGTAGTGTAAATTCATGGAATATCCTTTCTCGGGGAATAACGATTCAGCCCTGTCTCAAAACCGTTGTGGACGTCATGGCGAGGAGCGTTCTTTGCGACGAAGCAATCCCCAGGCGGTCCATTTCGCCTGATAAAGGGGAGATTGCTTCGCCAAAAAACAGCTCGCAATGACACGGCTGAGTAGTTACGTCGGGGAGTTAATGTCCTTGATTGGGAGCATTCCCGCGAGAGGTTCTCTGGCTGTTCCCTTGCCAGGACGCCAGCCATTCTGCGCAGCGGGCCTCGAAAGTTCCCTCCAGAATAGCCAGGCGGATGACATCGGTCAGGCGAATCAGCGCACGTAGATTATGGATCGACAGCAAGGTGCCGGCCAAAGTCTCGCGGGCGACGATCAGGTGACGCAGGTAGGCGCGGCTGAAGGTGCGACAGGTGTAACAATCACAGGTGGCGTCAATGGGGCGCTCGTCACGGGCGAAGGAGGCGTTCATCAGGTTCAATCGGCCTTCGGGGCTGAAGGCGGCATGATGGCGTGCCAGACGGGTTGGCAGGACGCAGTCGAACAGGTCTACGCCGCGACGCACCCCTTCGATGAGGTCTTCTGGCGTGCCGACGCCCATCAGATAGCGCGGCCGGTCAGGCGGAAGGAGATCGGTGACCAGTTCGATGGTGGCGTACATTTCGGCCTTTGTTTCGCCGACGGAAAGGCCGCCGATCGCATAGCCATCGAAGGGCAAAGAGGCGATGAATTGTGCGGACGCTGTTCGCAAGTCTGGGAAAATGCCGCCCTGTACGATGCCGAAGAGGGCCTGGTCGGGGCGCGATTTGGCTTTCAGGCAGCGTTCTGCCCAGCGGTGTGTGCGGGCAACAGCCTGAGTGAGATATGTGTGATCGTAGGGGGCGGCACACTCGTCGAGCGCCATGATAATGTCTGCGCCCAGGTTCTCCTGAATGGCGATTGCCTTTTCAGGTGTGAAGCGATGCAGTGAACCATCAATATGGCTCTTGAAGGTCACGCCGTCTTCGTCAATTTTGCGGCTGGCGGCCAGGGAGAAGACTTGAAAGCCTCCCGAATCGGTCAAAATAGGATGTGGCCACTGCATGAAGCGGTGCAGGCCGCCCAGATCGCGAATCAATGCGTCGCCTGGGCGCAGGTAGAGATGGTAGGTGTTGGCGAGAATCAATGTTGCGCCCAATGCTTCGACCTGCGCGGGCGTGAGGGTCTTGATGGCGGCCTGCGTACCTACCGGGGCAAAGAGGGGAGTAAGGATCTCGCCATGCGGCGTCATCAGACGCCCGGCACGCGCGCGTCCGCTGGCGGCTTCTATGGTAAAGGGAAACATCGGGCGAATTATACAACAACAGGCAAGTTGGCGGCGAATCGCATATAATTCGGAGTATGCCTATTCGTATTTTGCCTCCGGAAGTGGCTTCGCAAATTGCGGCCGGGGAAGTGGTGGAACGTCCGGCCTCTGTGGTCAAAGAGTTGATCGAGAATGCCCTGGATGCTGGGGCGCGAACCATCGCCGTTCAGGTACAGGGTGCGGGGCGGAAATGGATTCGGGTGATGGATGACGGCAGCGGCATCCCGCCCGATGAGTTGCCGCTGGCGATCAGTCGTCATGCGACCTCGAAATTGACCGCCGCGGCAGATTTGTTTCACATTACCACCCTGGGTTTTCGCGGTGAGGCGCTGGCTTCGATTGCTTCTGTGGCCAGGATGACTCTCACCTCGCGCGTGGCGAATGAGGCTATGGGCGCGCGCTTGCGGGTGGAGGGAGGGGAGGTGCAGGGGACGCTGGAGCGAGTCGGCGCGCCGGTGGGAACCGTGGTTGAAGTGGCTGATTTGTTCTACAACGTGCCGGCGCGCCTGAAATTTCTCAAGCAGGATCTGACCGAGCGCCGGGCCATTGACGCGCTTCTCGCACGCTATGCACTGGCGTATCCGCAGGTGCGTTTCCGCCTGGAAGTGGAGGGTAGCCTTGCGCTGCAGACCGCCGGCGATGGCGACCGGCGTGCTATTCTGGCCGCGCTCTATGGCGTGGACGTGGCGCGACAGTTGCTGGAAGTCCTGACCGAGGAGGGCGGCTACTCGTTGCTGGGTTTCGTCAGCCCACCGACATTGACGCGCTCGAACCGCCGCGAAATCACCTTGTTTGTCAATGGACGCTGGATACAGGATGTTCCCTTGACCACGGCGCTCTTGCAAGCCTATCATACCTTGCTGATGGTGGGGCGTTATCCGTTGGGGGTGTTGTTCCTTTCGCTGCCGCCGGAGGCGGTGGACGTGAATGTTCACCCGGCCAAGGCAGAAGTGCGCTTCCGCGAGCCGGAGCGTGTCTTCAGTTTTGTGCAACGCGCGGTACGCCGGGCCTTGCTGGCGGCTTCTCCGGCGCCCTCTTTGCCCGCTGAGGCTTTGTGGCATACTTCGCCTTCCCACGCTGTGGATGAAGCCTGGCCAATGGCTCACCCGTTAACGCCGGCACCCGTTTTACCTCCTTCCGCTACAGGCGGCGAGGAGAAGGTGGAGACTGTGCCTGAGAAACAGGCCGTGATGGGGAAAATGCCTCTGCTGCGTCTGGTGGGGCAGGTGGGGGCAACCTATCTGGTTGCGGAAGGCCCGGATGGCCTGTATCTGATTGATCAGCATGCGGCTCACGAGCGCGTTTTGTTCGAAAGGTTGATGAAGCAGTATGCCAGCGGTCAGGTTGTGGTGCAGCCCCTCTTGCAACCGCCAACGGTCCATTTGCCTCCAGCCAGCGCTCGAATCGTGGATGAATTGCTCAGTCGTCTGCGCGCTTTAGGATTTGAGATTGAATCATTTGGCCCGGCTACCTATCGGATTCGCGCCATGCCCGCGTTGTTTGCCGGCAGTGACGCGACGGCGGTGTTCCGCGCGGTGGTGGAGGATTTTGAAGAGGATGAAACGCCATTCCAGCAGGAGATCGAGGCCCGGCTGGCGGCGCGCATTTGCAAACGTCTGGCGGTGCGTGCTGGACAGGTGCTTTCTCCGCAGGAGCAACGCGCCTTGCTCACTGATTTGGAGGCCTGTGAGTCACCGCGTACCTGTCCCCATGGTCGTCCAACGATGATCCATCTTCCTGTGGAGTTACTTGAGCGGCAATTTGGACGGCGCGGAGCCAGGTAACCCCGGCAAGGAGCGAGGACGATCTGGCAAGCGGCATACGGGCGGAGAATTCTTCAAGGGGCCGGGCTTTGAGCGTATTGCCAGAAGGCCTGTGCGAATGCTGTGAACGCCGCTTCCAGTTTTTCATAGGTGGTGGGAAGGCGGCTATCGTCGTAGGCGATCAATACCAGAATATAGGCCTGCTGTTTTCCGCCCTGATTCCAGACAATCAGTGCCGAGTCGCCGACAAATAGCATCTCGCGTATTATTGAAGCGCGCTTGTTGAAGAAAAGTCCTCCTTCCGGTACGAGGTCGCGTAGAGCGCCCAGCCTGGTATCGTTGTTCGATCTATTCTCTGTCAGATACTCGAAGATAATTTCGTTTGCCTCTGGCGGCAGGGCTGTGCCGGTATAAAGCAATTCGTACACATGAGCAATATCGCGGGCTGATGAGCGATGCAGGCCTGGCACCGTGTCTTCCAGTCCCCATTCCGCCAGCATTTTATCGGGGCGCACGCCGTTGTAGGTGGCAATGCGCAACAACGATTCGGTCGCGTTCTCCTCGGAGGTGGCCAGCATGGCTTGCAAAAGTTGCGCGTAGGTGCGTCCATCTATGCCATAGTGGGTAATGTATGCCCGGTACTGAGCCGCTGGAATTCCGAGTGGTTCCAGGGATTTGAAGAACAGCATGGCTACCGGTAGTTTGCTCAGAGAGGCGACGGGCCCGGCTCTTCTTGCGTGACGATTGTAGATATCCTGTTTACCGACCTCGCGTACCAGGACGCGCCAATCGCCGCCCGTTTGGGAAATCAGCGTGTTGACCTGTTCAATGAAAGCACGTTGTGCTGTGGAGCGCGTGGGAGGAGGATCTTTTCTGCGAATAACGTCAAAACCGCCATAGCCTGTGAGACCATAGTAGCGGTTCTTTTCTTTGTCGGTATAGTCGTAGAAAAGACCTGTGCCGGGCTGTCCGGGATCGTAGAGCATGACTTCTTGCACAGTGTAACCGTTGGGGCCATTGAGATTGGTCACTGTGTAGGCCCGACCGCCTTCGTCCACGCGTGTCACGGTCAGCATATGGTCAAAAGTGCCTTGCGCGCCCGCGTAGAGGTACACGAAATCGCCTGGGAGCAAGGGAAAAGCGGAAAAGTCGAAGCGGTTAACCGCGGTGTCAAAGTGGTAATAATCAAAGTGGGTTGGCGGAAAGGTCTCGGCGACTATAGCAGGTTTTTTGTCGAATGACAAAAGCCAGAAATCGTGCAAATCCACATCAACATCGAGCCATTCTGCATCGCGCAAGATGGCAATTGCCAGAGGGCCGCACATATTCGAGGCGTGTGCGCTTTGCCCAGCGAATGCCATCCGACGCGCCAGGGCGTTGGCCTCTTTTTCTGTTGGGGCCAGGTAAGCCAGAGAAGCCTGATGCAAACGCTCGGACGCGGCCTGATTCCAGGAGTCTTGGCCGGTGGTCGCAGGTGTCTCCTGATGGCTGATCAGAGAACTTGTGGAGCGTTCAGAGGGGGCGAGTGAAGGAAATGAGGGAATGGTGATGGTGGAAGATGGCGGCGTGTGCGGCAGAAGGGCGGTGGGGGTGTAGATGTCAGATGGGGCGGCTGCCAGGGTACTGGCCGGTAAACTGTTCAGCCCTACCAGCACTACCAGCAAAACCAGCGCCAGAATAACCCACAGGCTGATAAATACCCAGAGAGCATCCATTACGGGAGACGGCTTTGACACCATTCGTTGGTTCCCTTCTGCGTTTGCCGTAGATATGTATCAGTATAAAGGGTTTTCTGGCTACGTCAAGCAGAACAGAAGATGCCGGCCGCGCGGGGGATAAGGGTGCTCGTCATGCTTCGCAGGGGATATTTGCCAGGAAGCAGGCAGTCATGGGGACAGACTTTCAAGCCCACCGCGACGGCAGGCCGGGAGGCCATCCACCCGTACCTGTTAAAACGCCGACGCGGTAAGTTTAACGCCTTGTTAACATGTTATTCCCCTGTCGTTAAAGCCTGAGGGGTATCTTAAAGGCGTACGTTATCTCAATCTAACGAAAGGAGAGAAAAAATGTTTAATGCTGTTCGTAATAGCCTGTGGGCTGCTGTGGCCTTAAGCCTGTTGCTCGTGGCCTGCGGCTCGCCCGCTACTGCCACCCCGACGCCAGTGACCATCATTCAGACTCAGGTTGTCGAGAAGGTGATCACGCCCACTCCCGGGCCGGTTGAGGGTACGATTCTGGTGGATGGCTCCAGCACGGTCGCGCCGATTACGGCGGCGATTGCCGAAGAGTTCCAGGCGCAATTCCCCGAAGTGCGTGTTCCGGTCGGAATCTCCGGCACGGGCGGGGGTTTCAAGAAGTTCTGTGCTGGCGAGACGGATATTTCCGATGCCTCTCGTCCAATCAAAGAGTCCGAAGTGGAATTGTGCCGGCAAAACGGCATCGAGTATGTCGAGTTGCCGGTGGCCTTTGACGGTCTGGCGGTAATGGTCAACCCCCAGAATGACTTTGTCTCTTGTTTGAGCGTCGCCGAGTTGAAGAAAATCTGGGAACCGGCGGCGGAGGGCAAAATTACCAGCTGGAGTCAGGTGCGCGAAGGCTTCCCCAACCAACCGCTGACCCTCTATGGCCCTGGTGTCGACTCGGGCACGTATGATTACTTCACGCAGGCTATCGTTGGCAAGGAAGGTGCCAGTCGCGGTGATTTCCTCCCCAGCGAAGATGACAATGTCCTTGTCCAGGGCATCGCCGGTGACCCGAACGCCCTCGGCTTCTTCGGTCTGGCCTACTATAAAGAAAACCAGGATAAACTCAAACTGGTGGCTATTGACAATGGAGATGGCAATTGCGTCTTGCCCACAACCGAAACGGTAGCCCAGGGCACCTACCAGCCCCTCTCGCGCCCTCTGTTTATCTACGTCAATCGTGCTCGCATTGACCAGAAAGATGAAATCAGCGCCTTCGTCAAGTTCTATCTGGAAAATGCCAGGAACATCGTTAGCGAGGTAGGCTACATTCCGCTGACGGATGAAATCTACTCGCTGGCACAGGCCCGCTACGATCAGCGTATCACTGGCTCGGTCTTTGAAGGCCTGGGTTCCACGGTGGGCGTCTCGCTGGCTGACTTGCTGTCAAAGGAAAAGTAGGCATCGCCTTACCTGGGTAGGGGTTGGCAGAGTAGACTTTCTGCCAACCCCCGATTTTCCTTCTTTCGTCAAGGAGGCACCATGCAGGGACAGACGGTTATGGCAGACAGAGTCAATCTGTTGCGAAACAAAGGAGCACACAATCGCAGCGAGGCGCTGATACGCGCCATTCTTCTGCTTTTCGCGCTTGTTTCGATTCTCACCACCGCAGGGATTGTTGCGGTCTTATTGCAGGAAACCGTCCTTTTCTTTCGCGAGGTCTCGATTGTAGAGTTTTTTACCGAGACGCGTTGGACGCCGCTCTTTGCCTCTAAGAAATTTGGCGTTTTGCCGCTGGTCAATGGGACGATCCTTGTGGCAACGGGCGCCATGGTCATTGCCGTGCCGCTCGGTCTGTTGTCCGCCATTTACTTGAGCGAATATGCCGGCGAGCGCGCCCGCAAAGTTCTCAAGCCTTTGCTGGAAATCCTGGCTGGCATTCCTACGGTCGTCTATGGTTATTTTGCTTTGACCTTTGTTACCCCTCTGCTGCAGCGCGTCTGGCCTGAAACGCAAGCCTTCAATGCGTTGAGTGCCAGTATCGTCATGGGTTTCATGATTTTGCCGCTGGTGGCCTCGCTCGCGGAAGATGCCATGTCGGCGGTGCCGCAATCGCTTCGTCAGGCGGCTTATGCTCTCGGCGCTACTCGTCTTGAAGTCACGCTGCGCACGGTAGTGCCGGCGGCGCTATCGGGTATTTCCGCCGCGTTCATCCTCGCCGTCTCGCGCGCGGTCGGTGAGACGATGATCGTCGCCATTGCCGCTGGTCAGCAGCCGAAACTGACCCTCAACCCGCTTCAATCTATCGAGACCATGACCGCTTACATTGTTCAGGTCAGTCTGGGCGATACGCCTCAGCAAAGCCTGGCGTATAAGACCATTTTTGCTGTCGGTATGTTGCTCTTTCTCATGACGCTGGTGATGAATCTCATCAGTCATTGGATTACGCGCCGTTACCGGGAGGTGTACGAATGAATGGCCTGTTTGCCAACGAGAATGGGCGTTTTGATCCACGTCTCCGCCAACGTCTGTACTATGGCCGTCTTTTCCAGGCCTTCAGCCTCGCTGCCGTGACCGTTGGCCTGATTGTCCTGTCTGTGCTGCTGCTCGATATTCTTCTGGATGGTTATAAATGGCTGCGTCCTGAATTCTTTACGCAATTCCCCTCTCGTTTCCCCGAGAAATCAGGTTTGCGTTCTGCCTTGCAGGGTACTTTGTGGATGATTGGCCTGACGGTGGTGATCGCCTTTCCGGTGGGCGTTGGCGCGGCGATTTACCTCGAAGAGTATGCTCCGGACAACAGGTTGACGCGCGCCATCGAAGTCAATATTGCCAATCTGGCAGGCGTGCCATCTATCATTTACGGCCTGCTAGGCCTGGGCTTGTTCGTGCGCGGTCTGGAACTCGGCCGGAGCGTTTTGGCCGGCTCGCTGACCATGGCGCTCCTCATTTTGCCTGTTCTGATTGTGGCTGGCCGCGAGGCTATCCGCGCTGTGCCGCAGTCGGTGCGCCAGGCCTCGCTGGCGCTGGGCGCAACCCAATGGCAGACCATTCGCCATCATGTCCTGCCCTATGCCATGCCCGGAATTCTCACCGGCACGATCCTGGCTATTTCGCGCGCGATTGGGGAAACGGCTCCGCTGATTACCATCGGCGCTTTGACGTATATCCGTTTTGACTTGAAAGGCCCGCTGGACATTTTTACCGTCCTGCCGATACAAATCTTCAACTGGGTGTCACTGCCCAAAGCCGAATTTCAGGAATTGGCCGCAGCGGGAATTATTGTGTTGCTGGCCGTCTTGATTGCCCTGAACGCTCTGGCTATCGTGTTGAGGAACAAACTGCAAATCAGGTGGTGACTTATGCCGGATAATCTTGAGATCGCACTTTCTGTCCGAAGGCTGCACGTCTATTACGGTGATACGCTGGCGCTGGAGAATATTAATCTCGACATTCCGGCGCGGCAGATCACAGCGATCATTGGCCCTTCGGGGTGTGGCAAATCTACTTTCCTGCGATGCCTGAACCGCATGAATGACCTTATTCCTGCCGCGCGCGTCGATGGTGAGGTGCTGTTCTACGGGCAAAACATTTACGATCCCCGAGTCAACCCTGTGGAAGTGCGCCGACACATTGGCATGGTCTTCCAGAAGCCCAACCCTTTTCCCAAGTCCATTTATGAAAACGTCGCCTACGGGGCACGCATCAATGGTTACAAAGGGAATCTGGATGAACTGGTCGAGAAGAGTCTGCGCGCGGCGGCGCTGTGGGATGAGGTTAAAGATCAGTTGAGACAATCGGCGCTGGCGCTTTCGGGAGGTCAGCAACAACGCCTGTGCATCGCCCGCGCGATTGCCATTGAGCCGCAGGTGATTTTGATGGACGAACCTGCCTCGGCCCTTGACCCGATTGCCACGCTCAAAATCGAAGAATTGATGCGGGAACTGAAGCAATTCTTCACCATCGTCATCGTCACCCACAACATGCAGCAAGCCGCCCGTGTCTCTGATTATACGGCCATGATGATGCTTTCCAGCGAAAACACGCGTGCCGGTACGGTGATTGAATTTGGCCCGACTTCCCAAATTTTTACCAACCCCAGAGACAAACGCACGGAGGATTATGTAACCGGGCGGTTCGGATGAAATCATGGTTATAATGAATGAAGGAGATAGTCATGACGCGCAAGACTTTCCAAAGCGAGATCAATCGCCTTAAAGACGAAACCCTGGTCCTCGCCTCCATGGTGGAGCAGGCGTTGCTGCAAGCCGTAGAAGCGTTAAAACAGCGCGATCTGAATGCCTCTCGCCGCGTGCTGGAGATGGACGTGAACATTAATGCTTACCGCTTCGCGATTGAGAATGAGGTGGTGGTATTGATCGCCACCCAGCAACCCATGGCGCACGACTTGCGACTGCTGGCCGCGATCCTGGAGATCGCCGGTGAATTGGAGCGCATGGGCGATTACGCAAAAGGAATTGCGAAGATTAACCTGCGTCTCGGCAATGAACCATTGCTCAAGCCGTTGATCGATATCCCGTTAATGGCGCGTAAAGGAGTGGATATGCTCCATCGGGCGTTAACCGCTTTCGTCAATGAGGATGCCAGTCTGGCGCGCGCGATCCCAGCGGAAGATGATGAGGTGGATGCCCTGTATAATCAGGTTTATCGTGAATTGATGACGTTTGTACTTCAGGACCCCCAAAATATCGAGCGCGCCAACTGGTTGTTGTGGGCGGCGCATAATCTGGAACGCTTTGCCGACAGGGTGGGCAATATCTGTGAACGCACCATTTTCTGTGTCACTGGCGAGGTGGTCGAATTGAACGGACAACATACATCAACGTAGTCCCGCAACCTGTCTGTAGCGTTCTTTAAGTAGTGAGTTTTGCCGTCAATTCTTTTGGTTTTGACCGGTGAAAGAAGCGTATGAGCGCGAAGATTCTGGTGGTTGAAGACGACCGCGCGTTACTGGAAACCCTGACCTATAACCTGCGTAAAGAGGGTTATCTCGTCACAACAGCCAGTGATGGATTGGTCGCGCTGCAACTGGCGCAGCAGCAGTCTCCTGATCTCGTCATTCTCGATATTATGCTCCCCGGTCTGGATGGTTTTGAATTCACTCGCCGCTTGCGTCAGCAATCTACCGTTCCCATTTTGATGCTTACCGCACGCGATGATGAGATTGATCGCGTGGTTGGACTGGAAGTCGGCGGCGATGACTACCTGACCAAACCTTTCTCTATGCGTGAATTGATGGCGCGCGTCAAGGCCCAGCTGCGCCGGGTGAATATGACGAAAGGGCTGCCGCCCGCTGAAGCCAGGGCTGAGGAGCAACCATCGCTTACCTTTGGGAATCTGACGCTTCATCGCTCCAGAGGCGACGTTCTTTTGAATGGAACACCGCTGACGCTGAAGCCTAAAGAATACGAATTACTCCTGTATTTTGCCGAACACCCGCGCCGTCTTCTCTCGCGCGAGCGCATCCTGGAGGATGTCTGGGGCTGGGAGTATACGGGCGACAGCCGCACGGTGGACGTTCATGTGCGCTGGCTGCGGCAAAAAATTGAACCGGATCCCTCGCGTCCGGAGCGTATTATCACGGTGCGCGGGGGCGGTTATCGTTTTGAAGGGTGATGGGCGCCGATGACTCTGCCGGGGATTGTCATTTGTGCTTTGTTGCTGGCGTTGTTCGGGCTCGCCTGGCATCACTGGCAGTTACGCCGACGCCTGGAAGCATACGCACAGCAACTCCGCGCTTTGAGTCAGTCCACTCAGGCTGTTACCATTGTTCCTGCGAATGTGGCTGGCCTGGAATCCCTGGCCAGCGCCATCCACGCCATACTCACTTCGCTTAACCAGAGACAGGCAACAGTTGAGGCTGAACGCGACCGTCTGGCAAATATCATTGAGCAACTGGCGGACGGTGTCTTGATTGCCGATGCGGAGGGAATTACCCGCTTCGTCAATCCGGCAGCCAGGCGAATTTTTGGGCAAACGGAAGCGGCCCCTGGCCGCTCTGTGCCTCAAATTTTGCGTCATCATCGTTTGATCGAAATCTGGAAGAAGGCCTGCGCCGAAAGAGAAATGCGCGTGGACACGGTTGAGTGGCCGCAGCGGCGTTTGTTCTTGCAACTGATTGTTGTTCCCGATCGTCATGTGGCCGGCGGAAGTTTGTTGCTGGTTCAGGACCTGACGCGCGTACGTCACCTGGAAACCGTGCGCCGCGATTTTGTCAATAATTTCGCCCATGAGCTGCGCACGCCATTGGCGGCGATTTCGGCACTGGCCGAGACTTTGCAGGATGGCGCTCTGGAAGATGCGATGGTAGCGCGCCGCTTCCTGGAACAAATCCGGCAGGAAGTGGATATCTTGAATCATATGACGGCGGAACTGCTGGCTCTGGCACGATTGGAGGCGGGGCAGGAACCTGTTGTAGCGCGCCGCTTTGCTCCCCGTGACTTGTTGCAACGAGTGCATGAGCGAATGCGATTTCATGCCGAGCGAGCCGGTTTAGCATTCCATCTTGAATGTCCCGCCACGCTCCCTTCCCTGTATGCGGACGACAACCAGCTGGAGCGCGTGCTGGTCAATTTACTGCACAATGCGATCAAGTTCACGCCTGCCGGCGGAGAAGTGACTCTGCTGGCCACTCTGGCGCAGGATGGAGTGCGCTTTGCTGTGCGCGATACGGGCATCGGCATCCCGGCGGAAGACTTGACGCGCATTTTTGAGCGTTTCTATCGCGTTGACCGGGCGCGCAGCGGCGAAGGATCGGGGTTGGGCCTGGCGATCGCGCGCCATCTTGTGGAGGCCAACGGGAGCAAACTGGAAGTGGAAAGTGTGGAAGGACGGGGCAGTACCTTTTCGTTTGTGATTCCTCTTCCTCAGGAGAGCGTGCTATGAAACTGGCGATGGGCGCCGATGAGCGCCTGCATGTGGTGGAGGTAACGTTAGACTGGCTGGCCAAACATGATCATCAGGTTGCCTGGTTTGGTCCGGACCGAGGCCAGACTCTTCTCTGGCCCGAGGTGGCGCGTCGGGTGGCCGAGGCTGTCGTCAGCGGTGAGGCGGAGGAAGGTATCCTGTTCTGTTGGACCGGCACAGGCGTGAGCATTGCTGCCAACAAAGTACCGGGAATCCGCGCCGCGCTGTGTGTCGATGCCGAGACAGCGCGCGGGGCGCGCCTGTGGAATAACGCCAACGTTTTATGCCTCTCGTTGCGCCTGACCTCCGAGGTGCTGGTAAAAGAGATTCTGGAAGCCTGGTTTGCTACGGCTTACCGTCCTGATCCGACCAACGATGTCTGTTTGCGATTGGTGGCCGAGATGGAAAGGGCATACCGGTAATGGTTTTGTCAGGGGATGACTGTTGAGCGGCTGGGGGTTGGATTGTCAAGCCCGGTGAGAGGAGCGCCTTCGCCCGGTTTTGGGATATAATTTGACCATAGGGTGACCATGGCTGCGAATGCGCTGGAGATGCCGCTGCGGGAGGCCTGTCAATTGACCGGCGCATCCTGGGCCGCCTGGGTGGAGCGCAAGGCCTCTGGATGGGCAATTTGTGCCATGCATAACCTGACGGTTCACAAGCGGGCGGCCTTGCTGGATTATCTGAATGAACAAACGATTCATCTCTGGTTGAGTGGCGCACTGACGGGTGCACGGTCACGTTCGCGCCGTGTGAGCCAGAAAATCCCGCTGGGATGCGCGCGTTTATATGTCTTTGCCGAGCCGGCCTCGCTACGTTTGCTTCTGGTGGGGGCGGAGAATCTGACGCCGACCATGCAACGCATTTGGCGCCTGGTCGCAATGAGCACTGCCCAGGCACTGTTGCCAGAGGGGGCGACGGTGGACCTTAACCGGGAAGCCTTCTTCCTGGGCACTCCCTCGCTGGAACATTTGCTTGAAATCCTGGGCCAGGCGGTTCCTTATCAGGGCGCCTGGCTGGCAGTGCGTAGCGGTGACATGCTGGATGTGCGCGCCCGGTCCCGTTGCGTGGATTGCGAACAGTGGCAGATTCCTTTCGACAGCAGTCCCTTGCTGCGACGCGTGCGCCAGACGCGAGCCGCTTTACAGGTCAACTCCCTGGAGCCGGAGTGGTCGCTGGTACCTCGTGTGGGCGTACCGCCTTCGGCGCGCGTGTGGGCGGCAGTGCCGATTGTGATGGGGCAACGTTTAATTGGCGTTCTGGCGCTCTGGCGCGAGACTCTCTTCTCGGCGCGCGAATGGCAGCTCATTAATCGCCTGGCGGTTCAGATTGCGCCAGAGGTAGAAGAGAGCATCATCTTCGCCAGTATTGCCGAACACCTGGGCCGCCTGGCATTGCTCAATGATTTCGCCTTGACTGTCTCCTCGGCTTTGGATTTGGAGCAAATTGCCCAACGTGTGTTTGCTTTGCTACGGCGCTCCTTCCATACCGATTTTATCAGCCTCTATCTTCTCTCCTCGGACGGCGCAACGGTCACTCATTACCGCCATGTGAACGGTGATGTTGTCCTGCGGACCATGCCCTGGCAGAGCATTTCCATTCTTCAGGCGCTGGAGAGTGGTAACGTGTTACGTCTGGACGATATTGCCACCAGTCCCTATCGCTCCGGCTATGAGACGGCTCGCTCGGCAGTGTTTGTGCCGTTGCGGTATCGTCAACAGGTCATTGGGGCGTTGGGCCTGGAAAGCCCTGAACCGGCTGCTTTCTCGTTGCACGATGAACACCTGCTGGTGGTCATTGCCAGTTATCTGGCCGGGCTGGTGGAAAATGGGCGTTTGCGCCAGGAGGCTGAACTACGCGCGCGTAATCTGAGCCTGATTCATGACGTGGTTCAACAGGTGATAGGGTTGAACGATGTACAACAGGTAGCGCAAATTGCCATGCGCCTGCTGGCGCGCAATTTTGCCTACGATCTGGCCGTGGTCATGCGGCAGCGCGAGGAGCAGGGCGATCTGGAAATCGTTGGCGTTGGGGGGGAACTGGAGGGAGCAGTTCGAGAAGGGAAAGAGGCTTTTCAGCGGGCTTTGAATGCCGGTCTGGCGCAGCGCGTTTTCGTTACCGGTCAGAGCGCGCTGGTCAACGATACCGAACGGGAGACGCTGGCCCGGCCGGTAGAGGGGTGGCAGGCCGGGGCGGAGATGTGTGTTCCCCTCGGGGATAGGGATAAGATTTTGGGCGTGATTGATGTCCAGAGTCGGCGTAAGGATGCGTTTACGACGAACGATTTGCTCGTGCTGGAGTCGCTGGCGGGGGTGCTGGCGACGGTTCTGGCGCGGGTGGAAGAGTATCAAAAGTTGCAAATGGCAGTTAACCAGTTGCAGGCCGCCCGTCAGGAATTACAAGAGCGCGTCGCTTCGCAACGCCTGGCCGAGACGCGCCTGATCCAGGCGGCCAAGATGGCTGCGGTTGGGGAGATGGCTGCCGGCATTGCCCATGAGTTGAACAATCCGTTGACCACGATTTCCGGCTTTTCTGAACTGATTCTGGAGGAATTGCCGCCCGATTCGAATCAACGCGCCGACCTGGAACTGATTCTGCGCGAGGCGCGACGGGCGCGCGATGTGGTACGCCGGTTGCTGGACTTTGCCCGCCAGAGCGAGTCGGTACGTGTGCCGGCCAACGTCAATGAACTCATCGAAGAAACGCTGGCTTTGATGAAACACCTGCTGCACACCAGCGGCGTGGAGGTGGTACGCGATCTGGCCCCGCAGTTACCGCAAATCTCTCTTGATCGCAATCAAATCAAACAGGTTCTGCTTAACCTGTTCCACAACGCGCTGCACGCCATGCCTGCCGGCGGCAGGCTCTCGATCCATACCCAGAAACGCCGACGCGATGGCCATGCCTGGGTGACGATTGCCGTTCGTGATACCGGGATGGGCATTGCGCCGGAATATCTCCCCCGGGTGTTTGAACCCTTTTTCACCACGCGCGCGCATGAGGGGGGTACCGGCCTGGGACTGTCGGTTTCGTACGGTATTATTGTGGATCACGGTGGCGACATCGAAGTCGAGAGCGAGGTAGGCAAAGGTTCTTGTTTCACCGTCTGGTTGCCGGCGGAGGCTTTATGACTGCTGCGGCTCATGTATTGATTCTGGATGACGAACCGCCTATTGTCCGGCTGTGCGAGCGCCTGTTGCAACGCGCAGGCTTCACCACCGAGGCCTTCGTCAGCGCTTCTGAGGCGCTGGATTACATGCGTTACCATGCCATAGATTTGCTGCTGGTGGATATTCGGATGCCCGAGCGCAGCGGTTTCGATGTCATCGCCGAAGTGCAGCACCTGCAACCCGAAGCCGCCATTCTGGTGATGACCGGCTTCGGGACGGTGGAAATAGCCATCCAGGCGTTGAAGCAGGGAGTGGATGGGCTGATTCTGAAGCCCTTTGAAAACACGGATGAACTGGTACAGGCGACGCGCCAGGCGCTGGCGGATAAACAACGCAAGCGCGATGCAGCGCGCATTCAGGTCTTACGTCCGCTCTTCGACGTGACAGAAACCTTGCTGAGCGAGACCCAGTATGATCGTTTGCTGGCCCTCATCATCCAGGCGGTCTGTGGCCATTTGCGCTGTGAACATGCCGCTTTCTACCAGCGTGATGCCAAAAACGGACGCTGGAAGGCCCTGGCTGGGGAAGGCAAGCGGCTGCCGGAAGAAGCGGCCAGCCAGGAGGGGTTGATCGAGAGAGTCGCGGCTCAGGGGGCGCCGTTGCTGGTGAGCCGCAGTGGACCGGGCGAGGCCGAATGGCAGATGATGTTGGAGCAGGCGGGCCTGGAATCGGTCTTGTGCGCGCCGGTGCTGCGCTCGAACGTGCGCGGCGTGTTGTACGCGGCCCGTTCCGCCGGTCAGCCGGGGTTTGGCGAGGCTGATTGGGAAATGTTCCTGGTGCTGGCGCGTCAGGCAGCGGTGGCTCTGGAAAATGCCTGTCTCTACGCAGAGTTGCGTGACTACGTCCGACGCATGGAGGAATCGCAGCAGGCGTTGATTCGAGCCGAGAAAATGGCAGCGGCAGGGAGGCTGACGGCTTCCATTGCCCATGAAATCAACAATCCGTTACAGGCGGTGCAGAACTGTGTTCACCTGGCGGCGCGCAGTGAGTTGCCCGCAGAGCGCCGTGAGGAATACCTGCGTATGGCACAAAATGAACTCGACCGCCTGATGAACATCATTCAGCGGATGCTGGATTTCTATCGTCCTGGCAATATCAAGCCGCAAGTCACCGAGGTGGGTGAATTGATTCACTATGTTCTCGAACTGTTGACGCCGCAACTGGAACGGCGTGGCATTCGCGTGACGACAACCATCTCACCCAGATTGCCGCCCGTCATGGCCGTCAGCAGTCAAATTCAGCAGGTTTTCCTCAACCTGATTTTGAACGCCTATGATGCGATGCCTGAAGGTGGTGAGTTGAAGATCACGGCGCGACGGCGTGAAGAGATGGTCGAAATCCTGTTTCAGGATACCGGCCCGGGCGTGCCTCCCGAATATCGCGAGCGAATTTTTGAGCCTTTTGTCAGCACCAAAAAAGGCGGCCTGGGGCTGGGGTTGTCGGTATCCTGTGGTATCATCGAGGCGCACGGTGGCAGTCTCGATCTTCTGTCGGAGATGGGGCCGGGTGCCTGTTTCCGGGTGATGTTACCAGCGAAGGAAAGGAAATGACAACCAGAGCGCAGATTTTGATCGTGGACGATGAGGCCGCCGAACGGCAAAGCCTGGCGGAGATTTTGCGCCTGGAGGGCTACCATGTCGCGACGGTCGGCAGCGGTGAAGCGGCCATCGAGTATATACGCAACCAGGTGGTTGATTTAATGATTCTCGATTTGCGCATGGGAGGGATGAGCGGCCTGGAAGTGGTCAAGGTTGTCAATCAGATTGCGCCTGAGGTCGAGATCATCTTGCTGACCGCCTACGGTTCGATGGAGAGCGCCCTGGAGGCTCTGCGACAACGTGTTCACGATTATCTGCTCAAACCGGCCACGCCGGCTCAGATACTGGAAAGTGTGGCGCGCGGGCTGATGCGGCGGGCGGCCCGCTTGCAGGGAAGCAAACCGCCGGAGGTAGTCGATCGGGAAGGGCCGGAAGAGTTAACCCTGGGCGGCGGGGTCATGTTTGACGTCCGGCGCCGCGCGGTGCGCTGGGAGGGGGGAGAGATTATGCTTACTCCCGCCGAAGGACGGTTGTTGAAGATTCTGGCCGAATCCCCCGGTCGAGTCTTCTCGCACCGTGAACTGGTGCTTCTGGTACAGGGGTATTCCCTGTCCGCTCAGGACGCGCCGGAGATTTTGCGCCCGCTTGTCAGCCGTTTACGGATGAAACTGGCGGAGGTGCCTCACCTCTCGGAGCGGATTGTCAGCGTGCGTGGCACGGGTTACCTGTACGACAGGGACCTGCAGGCAGAGGAATAGGGTTGCTCTGCTTTTGCGGTAGACTCGTAACGATGTAGCCCTGTCTCAAAACCATTGTGGATGTCATGGCGAGGAGCGTTCTTCGCGACGAAGCAATCCCCAGGCGGTCCATTTCGCCTGATAAAGGGGAGATTGCTTCGCCAAAAAACGGCTCGCCATGACATGGCTGAGTAGTTACGTCGACTCTTCGGATATAATCATTCCCTATGGAATTGAGCATTGCCGGTCATCAGGCGAGCAGTTATACGGTTCAGACGCCCGTATATGAGGGGCCGCTGGATTTGTTGTTGCAACTCATCGAGCGCGCCGAACTGGATATTACCACGCTGGCCCTGGCGCAGGTGACGGATCAGTACCTTGAGTACATTCATCGCATGGACGTGGCCGCGGAGGAAATGTCGGCCTTCCTGGTAGTAGCGGCGCGCTTGCTGCAAATCAAGTCGGAAGCGCTCCTGCCGCGTCCACCGGCGCGCGAGGCCGGCGAGGAAAGCGTGGGCGAAGCGCTGGTCAGGCAATTGAAGGTGTACCGGCGTTTTAAGGAACTGGCGGCCTGGCTGGAAGAGCGCGAGGCGCGCGGCTGGCGGACCTATTTGCGCGTCGCCATGCCGCCCCGTCCGGAAGGACGCCTTGATCTTTCTGGCCTCACGCTGACCGATTTGCTGACAGCAGCGGAGGCCCTGGCCGCGACAGACAGGAAGAAACAGGCGCTGGGGACGGTGATCGCGCCGCCGCGGATTACCATTCGCGAAAAAATAGCCCGGATTGCGCAGATTTTGCAGCACCACGAAAGCACGTCCTTCCGGTCGCTTTTGAGCGAGCGGGCCACGCGCCTGGAAATTGTGGTGACATTTCTGGCTTTGCTGGAACTGATTAAACGGTATCGGGTGCTGGCCCGGCAGGAGACGCTGTTTGACGAGATTCAGATTGTCCGCGTGGGGGAGTGGGAGGCAGAAGAGGACATCGAAGTTGAGTTTGAGTAGAAGAAGCGTCTTTAATCCAGAGACGGTTTCCGCCAGGCGCGTGCGAGGAGAAGCGCCAGGCAGGCGCCTCCGCCGTCAATGAGCAGGGCATCCAGAGCGCTGGCGTGACGCCCGGCGACGAAAGCCTGATGCACTTCGTCGCTGATGGCATAGGCGATTGCCAGCCCCAGAGCCAGTTTCCAGTGTCTTTTTCGCCATCGCAAAGCGTACCAGTAGGCCAGTGCCAGCAGGCCATAGCCAATCGCATGCCCGCTTTTCTTGATTACCCGATCCCATAACCCGAAAGAGGGCATCGCTGGCGAGGGAATGGACGAGAGGCTGAAGATGAGGATCATGATCGCCACTGCCGGCAGCCAGCGCGTCCATGCCGGCGGGCGGCTTCTGGACGGCGCCGTGACAGGCCTGTCTTCCCGGACGGGTTTCATGAGGGGGGCGTAAATTCCTTCTGGCAGATTTCAATGCCGGCAGCCTGCAGGAAGTTCAGGGCGTTTTCGTCCACGCGATAGGCCACGCTATAAACCAGGCGCACAATGCCGGCATTAACCAGCGCCTTGGCGCAATGGACACAGGGAAAATGTGTCACGTAACAGGTGGCCCCGCGTGTGGAGATGCCATGTAGCGCCGCCTGAATGATAGCATTCATTTCGGCGTGAATGGTGCGCACGCAATGCCCTTCCACCATCAGGTGCCCCACCTCGTCGCAATGGGGCTGGCCAGTTGGGGAGCCGTTGTATCCCGTGGTCAGAATCCGTTTCTCGCGCACCAGCACGCAGCCGACGAAGGCGCGGTCGCAGGTGCTGCGCTCGGCGACCGTGAAGGCAATTTTCATGAAATAGGTATCCCAATCGGGGCGCATAGACCTCCTCCGCCAGGAATATCTCGTGCCGATTATACCGCTTTCTACCGTGCTGCCCATGCGCCATTTTCGCCGTGATTGATTGCTGGTAACGATGTAGCCCTGTCTCAAAACCGTTGTGGATGTCATGGTGAGGAGCGTTCTTTGCGACGAAGCAATTCCCAGGCGGTCCATTTCGCCTGATAAAGGGGGGATTGCTTCGCTCCCCCCAAAAAAAACGGCTCGCCATGACATGGCTGAGTAGTGACGATTGCTGTTTTGCTTGCGGTGACTGTTCCAATCTTGGTAAAATGCTTGCGTGCTGCTTTGAAAAAGCGTATAATCGCCTACAGAGTGCTGGCTGGGGAATATTGTACCAGCGGACTCTGGCAGACGGGTTTTCCGCTTATCTCATTACCCAAGGAGGTAGATCATGCGTCCATCCATTTTCTTTAACTTTTTCCGTCTCTTTGTGCTGGCGCTGCTCTTGAGCCTTTCGCTGACGCTGCCTGCGCCGCAGGCGAGCGAAGCCAGCCCGCTGACCGGCACGCTCCAGCAGGGCGAGGGCGGCGAGCAACTGGCTTATGATCCCGATACAGGTCAGTTGATTTTCGTGGGCGCCTTGCCTGGCTCGCCCATCCCATCGCCTGCTGGCGATGTCAGCGCCCTGTCGGTTGAGGAACAGGCCATGACCTTCGTAGCTCACTATGGCCCGCGTTTCGGCCTCAAACAACCGGCCAACGAAGTCCGCTTGAAGAGGGTAGATACCCTCGAAAATGGCCGTCGCGTTGTGCGTTATCAGCAGACATACCAGGGTGTGCCGGTCTTCGGCGGCGACCTGGTGGTCAACATGGCCGACTCGGGCGCTCTGGTAGCGATGGCCGGCAAGATCGCTCTCTTGCCCTCATCCCTCGATGTCACTCCCGTCCTGACCGCCGAGGATGCCATCCGTAAGGCAAAAGAACTGGCCGCCAGGCTTTACGGCGTGTCAGAGGATAGCCTGAGCGCTGATGAGCCCGGCCTGTGGGTTTACGATGAGCGCCTGTTCACGCCGACCACCCTTGCGCCGCGGGCTGTCTGGAAAGTGGAAGTTAAAGGGGGCGACAAGCAACCGGTCTATGAAGTCGTGCTGGTCAACGCGAAAACCGGCGGAGTTGCCGTGCACTATACCCTCCTCGATCGGGAATGGCGGCTGCCGAAGGAATCGCTCCAGCCCCTGGCACGGACCAGCAGCCCACAGGGCGGGGTGGAAGCCCTGGCCGGTGGATCGCCGGTGTGGGATGTTTATGATTCCGAGAATACTACTATCTATCCTAAGACGTTCGTATGCAGCAACTCCAGTCCTGGGGGATGCGATAGTGTCTCCGATGACTGGGATGCTTACTACGCGGCCCTCTATGCCCGGGATACTTATTCGTTCTACTGGGAGCATCATGGGCGCGACAGCATTGACGGCGCCGGCATGCTCATTCGTTCCAACGTTCACTATGGCGATCCCTCGTATTCACCCAATTGGTACCTGAATGCCTTCTGGGATGGCAACCAGATGGTGTACGGCGATTACCTGGCGCTTGATGACGTCGTCGCCCACGAGCTGACGCACGGAGTCACCCAATACACCTCCGATCTCATCTACCTTTACCAGCCCGGCGCGATCAACGAGTCGCTCTCCGACGTTTGGGGTGAGCTGATTGACCTTTCCTATGGTAACGATTACGTCCCGAACAGCGATACAACGGCGCGCTGGCTGCTTGGGGAAGATCTTTTCGGCCCGGCTTATGCTTTCCGCAACATGAAAAACCCGCCAGCGAAAGGCGATCCCGATTCGATGCTTAGCCCATTGTATTACAAAGGTCCCCTCGATAACGGCGGGGTGCATACCAACAGTGGAGTCAACAACAAGGCCGCTTACCTGATGACGGACGGCGGAACGTTCAACGGCTACACAGTCCAGGGGCTGGGTATTGAGAAGGTGGCAGCCATCTACTACAAGGCTCAGACGGAATATCTCTTCCCCGGCGCTGACTACCTTAATCTGTATATAGCTCTGCGCGTCGCTTGCCAGGATTTGTTTGGGATCGGGGAGGAATGCACCCAGGTCCATAACGCTCTTGCAGCGGTAAAGATGCAATACAGACCGGCAGCGATCAACGGAAGCCCGGTGGCAATGTGCCCGCCTGATCAGGAACCTTACCTCACCCTCTTCGAGGACGACTTCGATGATGGCGATCTCTCTGCCTGGGATCTCGAAGCCGAGAGCGTCTATGGCAGCATAACCCCCTCCTGGACCACCTACGAAGGGCTGTTCGACAAGGAGACAAGCCGGGCGCTTTGGGCTCCAGGGCCGTCGGAGATAGCAAATCGGGACATTGATGGAGGCGAGGAACGGCTGACCCTGGCTGCGCCGGTGGCTTTGCCGGCCGGCAGCAAGGTTTACCTGCTCTTCAAGCATATGTATCTCTTCGAGAATGGGGGAACAGCCAATTGGGATGGCGGCGTGGTGGAGTACAGCGTTGACGGCGGCCTGACCTGGAAGGATGCCAAACCCCTCTTCAGCGCGGGGCAGAACTACAACGGTACGATTACCAAGTGGCCTCTCACTAATCCTGTAAATCCTCTTGGTGGTCGGGCAGCCTTCGTGCGCAATAGCCGCAACGACGACCTGCGCACGCGCTACAATCTGACCTCGCTGGCCGGCAAGTCGGTCAAAATCCGCTTCCGCATAGGGTATGATTACTATGTGAATTGGGGCTGGTTCATTGACGACGTGACCATCTACACCTGCGTGGCGGTGCCGAACGTTCCGGCGTTGCTTTCGCCGGCCAGTGGCGCGCTGGTCTATGATTACACCCCGCGTCTGGATTGGGCTGATGCTGTGCCCGATGGTCATCATTACCAGGTTCAGATTGCCACCGACAGCGCCTTTAGCTCGCTGGTCTATGATGAAACCACGACCGATTCAGAGTTCACCCCGCCGGCCGACCTGACACCGAACACGAAGTACTACTGGCGGGTGCGCGCCTACAATGGCCTGGATCAGACAAAAGGCTGGTCGGCGGCGCGTTCCTTCCGCACGGCGATGACCCCGCCTGTTCTGACGGCTCCGGGAAATAGCAATCTTGTGATGACCGATCGCCCCGATTTCGATTGGGAGGCGGTGAGCGGTGCGACCGGTTATACCCTGCAGGTATCGAAGAACGACATCTTCACCCAGGTTGTCCATACCAGGACGGTGGCCGCGCCTGCCACAGCCTACACCCCGACGGTGGATCTGCCCGGCGGAATGGTGCTCTACTGGCGGGTCAAGGCGAACGGTGCCAATCCCAGTGACTGGTCAGAGGTGCGTTCGTTTACCACTGGCAACCCCCCGAATGTGCCTGCTTTGCTCTCGCCGGCCAATAATGCCCTGACCACCGACTACACACCGCGGCTGGATTGGGCCATGTCGCTGGTGCCCATCGGTGCGCCGGCCTTCAGCTACTACGAGCTGCAGGTGGACAACGACGCCGATTTCTCCAGCCCTGTCGTTCAGATTGGCATCAGCGGCCAGGAGAGCCACGAGTACACACTGCTCGGCGATCTGGCTCCGAACACGAAGTACTACTGGCGGGTGCGGGCCTGGAATGTAGACTCGGAATACAGCGGCTGGTCGGTGGTGCGTTCCTTCCGCACGGCAGTCACGCCGCCGGTGCTGGTCTCGCCAGCAAACGACGAGGAGTTGCTGCACAACCGCCCGACCTTTGACTGGAACGATGTCGCCGGAGCGACGGGCTATACGCTGCAAATTTCCACCAGCCCGTCCTTTAGCTCGCTGCTGTTCAGCGTTAACACCACGGCCTCGACCTACACTCGCGTGACTGACCTGCCGGCGAACAAGGACCTCTACTGGCGGGTGCGCGCCAACGCGGTCAATGGACCTAGCGCCTGGTCGGACGGGTATCATTTCAAGACGGCCAACCCGCCGAGCATTCCGGTGCTGCTGGTCCCGCTTCAGGGTGCGCTTAATGTCAGCCTGACGCCAACGCTGGATTGGAAGGATTCAGCAGTTCCTCTGGGCACGACCCTGGACCATTATCAAGTGCAAATTGCTACCGATAGCACCTTTACGTCGCTGGTGTATAATGAGAACACAGGTCTGTCCGAGTTTACCGTTCCTTCCAATCTGGACCCGAATACAAAATACTACTGGCGCGTGCGCGCCTATAACACCGACGGCGAGTACAGTTCCTGGTCGGCCGTACGTTATTTCCGTACCTTAAGCACTCCCTAGATCACGGTGCATGCGTAGCTGGTACTCTCCCCTGGCCACAACTGGCCGGGGGAGAGTTTTTTATCCCGCTCGCGGCGTGCAAAGTCCTGGCCCATTGCGGGCAGGCTTGCTGGCGCTCATCCAGGAACAGGTATGCCATGAGCCGCGCTCGTGTGTGCTGGCGTGCGCGATGCCGGGTTGTCCTGTGAGCATGTTTTTCAGATTGCGTAGGCGGGGTATAATGGCTGCATGCGCTGTTGGAGGCTGGTGCTGCTTTGTGCCTTGTTCTTCCTGGTGATGGTTGGCCGGGCAGGAGCTGCCCCTGCCCGGCAAGATGAATTTGTCCCCGGTCAACTGATCGTTGGCCTGAGGCCGGGCTATGCCTTCCAGTCGCTGGTTTTGCCGTCGGGAGCGCGTCGAGTGGAGGGACGGGCAGGGCTGGAAAAACTGAACGCGACGATCGTGACAGTGCCGGCCGGTCAAGAGGAGGCTTACCGCCGCGCCCTGCAAGCCATGTCCGGCGTGCAATATGCCGAACCAAATTATCTTGTGCGCGCCGATTTCATCCCCGACGACGCTCGCTGGAGCGAGCAGTATGGCCCTGTACGCGTCCAGGCCCCGGCCGCCTGGGACGTGACCACCGGCTCGGCCTCGGTCATTCTGGCGATCGTCGACTCGGGAATTGACGCGGCCCACCCCGAATTTGCCGGGCGTCTCCTGCCTGGCTACGATTTCGTCGAGAAAGATGCGCAGCCGCAGGACGAATGCGGCCACGGCACCCATGTGGCCGGGATTGCGGCAGCGACCGGCAACAACGGTCAGGGCATCGCCGGCATTGCCTGGGGGGTCAGGATTCTACCGATTCGCGTCCTGAACGCCTGGTGTTCGGGGACGATGGCCGATCTGGCGGAAGGGATTGTCGCGGCAGTGGAACGTGGAGCGCGGGTCATCAATCTGAGCGTGGGGTCGAGGAATAATTCGACCTTGCTGGAAAATGCTACCCTGTATGCCTACCACCATGGTGCCGCTATCATTGCCGCCGCTGGCAACATGGATCTCTATGGCAATCACGCGCTGACGTATCCTGCGCGTTATGACTGGGTGCTGGCCGTCGGCGCGAGCGATGCCAGCGATCAGCGTGCGGCTTTTTCTTGCTATGGCCCTGAGCTCGACATCATGGCGCCTGGCGAGAACATCCTCTCGACCATGCCGTTGGGCGGCAATGCTTATGGGAAAGCGCCTGGTTACGATACCCTCAGTGGCACTTCGATGGCGGCGCCGCACGTGGCCGGCGCGGCCGCTTTGCTGGCCTCGCTGCCGCAGTTCGCTTCGCCCGACGCCATCTATGCCGCTCTGACGGCGACGGCTCTCGATCTGGGCGACGCCGGGCGGGACGATGCTACCGGCTATGGCCTGCTTCAGATTTACGCCGCCTTGCAATATACCCCGTCCGTCACTCCTGCACCGACTCCTGATCCGCCTGGGGTGGCTTACGACATTCTCGATACGCTGGCCTGTTCCAATCTGGTTTCCTATCGCTGGCGCGATGCCAGGACCTATGGTGCCGCGGTGGGTTTGTTCCGATCCATGGATGCCGTGACGCTGTTGTTGCCTTTCCCGTTCATCTTTGGCGGTCGGGAATACACGACGGTTAAGGTCACGCCGGATGGGTATCTGACCTTTGATGGGCAGGGTGGCATTGGTGACAATTTCTTCCTGCCGGGCCTGGCGCAGCCCAATCAGCTGCTTGCCGTGTACTGGGATGACCTGCTCGTGGATCCGACCGCAGGCTGGACGGTCTATCAGGCTACCTTTGGCGCGCCGCCGCAGCGGGAGTTTGTGGTGGAATGGAACAACGTTCCTCCCTGCGTATCCTGCAGCGGCCTGACTTTTGAGGCGGTGTTGTCCGAGGGAAGCAATGAGATTCTCTTTCAATATCGCCATATTCCGCCTGCGGCGCTGGGCGGTGCCTCGGCGACGATAGGGGTTGAGTACGCCGATGGCCGGGCGGCCAGTCAGTGGAGTTACAATCAGGCGGGCGCGATAGCGGATGGCTGGGCCTTGCGCTTTGTGCCGTATGCGCCGGGCGATGAACGGCCGTCCGCCTCCTGTGCCGCGTTGGTCCGGCCAGTGAGCGGCGGCGATGTGTACTGGCAACCCCCCTTCTGTGTTATCCTGCCTCAACCCCTGGCGCGCGAGGCGGTGTTGCGCCTGGCGACTCCGCTGGACAGTGCGCCCGCCTTGCCAGGGCGCTGGATTGACTTGAATCACAAAGCGGATATACGTCTGCTCATTTCGCCGCCGCCGCCCATTGCGCCTGCGCCGGAAGCGTATGTTTGTTATCAGTACCGCCCGGCGGACGTGCTCCGCGCCGGTGGGCATGTGGAGAATCTGTTTCTGGCAGCGTATGATGCAGCCGCGCGACGCTGGCAGGAATTGCCGACCTCCGTCAATTATGGCAACGGGACGATCTTCGCCCGCGCGCCACATTTCTCTTACTATGCGGTCGCGGCACTGGCGCCGCAGTCGTTGCCGGTTACGGGGAGGTTAGAGCCGCCGTCTGGGCCGGGCTGGGGGTGGGCTATGCCGGCAACAGGGCTGGTCTGGCTGTCGCTGGGAGGGGCGTTCTTGTGGCGCGTTTATCGTCGTCATCGTTCTGGCTGACGCCGATCGCGCTGCTCCTGCTGGTTGCCTGTAAAGGTTGGGCGATGATGCTGTCCCGCGTGCCCTCGCCGTCGCCCGCGCCGCCGGCAGGGATTTTAGATTCCCCGACCATGACGGCTCTCGCTTCTTCCCCTGTGGCGGCAACTCCTGTCGCGCCTGTTTCTTCGGCGACTTTCTTTGTGGTGAATATGCCCACCGAATATGTCGCCCTCTATCACCTGGCGGCGCAGGAACGGGGCGCTGAGCGCCTGATCCGGCGAGTGCTTATCCCCATTCTGAACGTGGATGCGGCTGTGGTGCCGGTGGGCTGGCGTCGCGCGCCGGAAGGTAACGCTGAGTGGGATTCGCCCGGCCCCTATGTGGGCTGGGTGGTGACCAGCGCCCTGCCGGATGAAGCCGGCAACGTGATACTCTATGGGCATAATAATCTTGATGGGCAGGTGTTTCGTGATCTCTATCGTTTACAGGCCGGAGATGAGATTGTGCTGGTGACGGAGCGGCAAACCTGGCGCTATCAAGTGAAGGAAGTGGTTATTCTGGATGTGCAGGAAGCGGAGGCGAATCGTCGGGCCTATGAAACCTATTTGCGCGCTGCTGGCGTCGCGCGCCTGACGGTCATTTCCTGCTATCCGCCGCAGGGCAATCGGTATCGGGTCGTGGTGGTGGCTCAGCCGGCCCCTGGCTCTCAAAATCCTTGACGCCGCGTGGCAAAGAACGGTAAAATTTACTCATCCCGTGGTGTGGTATGGTGCACAAAGATAAAGGGAGGGTTTGATTTTACGGGAAAAGAACAAAAAAACTTGTAGAGGAGGTGATGGCGCTCAGACAAGAGGCGCTTTCTTATCGCGATCAGACCCCTGAAGGAGTGTGAGCGACTTGACGGGGTAGGATAATTTTTGAGCAAAAGGAGAATATCGTGAAAACCTATCGAATACTCTCGTTACTGGCCATTGTGGCCATGCTTTTGGGTTTTGGCGGCAGGGCGAAGCCGGTGGCGGCGCAGCCGCCGCGTGAGGATCTCTCGCCGGATACGCTTTACGTGCCGGGCGAGGTCATTGTTGCCTTCCGTGATGCGCCTTCCAGGCAGGCAACCACGGCTCAGGCGCAGGCGCTGGCCGGACAGGTTAGCGCTCAGGTGGCAAAAGTAGCCGGGAACCTGGCCTTGCTCCAGTTCGAGGAGAGCGCCGATGTGCCAGCGCTGGTGGAACAGCTGCGTGGCATAGCGGGTGTGGCCTATGCCGAGCCGAATTACGTGCGATGGATTCCTGAAACGCAAATGGAGGCTGCTAAAGTAATCAGTCAGCCGCAGCCACGCACCGAGATCACCTTCCACGTGCGTGATGTCTCTGGCACAGAGACGCGCGAGATGAAACTCTCGCTCAGCGAGCTGCGCTCGATGAAGAGCGTGCGCAACGGGCAGGCGGTCCCGACCTGGCCAACTGATCCGGACCTCAGTCAGCAATGGGGATGGGAGCAAACGCTTGCTTCTATTGTCTGGCCGGACAGGTCCCCCAATCCTGGCGTGTGTGTCGTAGACACTGGTGTGGACGGGAAACATCCCGATCTCGCCGGGCGCGTTCTATCGGGCTATGACTTTGTCAACGGGGATGCCAAGCCGGACGATGACAATGGTCACGGCACGCATATAGCCGGTGTTATTGCGGCTAGCATTAACAATAGGAATGGTATAGCCGGCGTCTCGACGGCCAAGATTGTGCCGGTCAAGGTGCTCTCGGCGCAGGGCCTGGGTACGACCTTTGACATTGTTCAAGGCATCATTTACTGCGCCAACCGTACCGATGTTAAGGTAATCAACCTGAGTCTGGGTGGCTGGGAGGTCAGCGATACCGAATATAGCGCCCTGAATTATGCCATCAACACTAAGGGCAAACTGGTGGTGGCTGCGGCCGGGAATCATAGTGTCTATGATCGCTTTTTCCCTGCCGCCTGGGCGGTAGATTGGATTTGTAAGGATGGTAGTGATGTTTATGGGAGCTCTTGTCCTGTTGGGAAAGAGAACACCATTGCTGCTGG
>DAOTVX010000081.1:0-9397 GCA_034436275.1 Anaerolineales bacterium
GCAAACCACTCGATCCCGATCGCTTCCCCGATCAGATTCGTCGTATTCTGGCCGGCGAGCCAGTTTGGGAGATGAGCTAGCCGGCATGTTTGCCAGGAGCCTCCCATGTTTTCCAGATTTTGGGAACGAATCAAGAGGATAGCCATTGTTTTAACCGAGCCAAGTGACAGTTTGCGCGACCCGCTTGTCATCCGTCGGGCGCGACTGGCAGCGGCGGCCTCTGCCCTGGGAGTACTGTTCGTCTTGATGTGGGTGTTGATAGCCGTCGCGAATGGCTCGCCGGTCTGGTTGCCAACCTCGCTCAGCCTTCTGGCGCTGGCGCTGCTTCTGGCCTATATCTTCAGCCGTTCTGTCAATTACCGTAGTGGGATTGGCTGGCTGGTGGGTAGTCTGTTTATCTGGGGGTTGGTGTATCCGCTCTTTGACCTTCGCCTCGCGCCGGTTTCGTTATTGCTCCTGGTGGGCGCGGCATTGATTCTGGCTGGCGCTTTGTTGAGATTGCGGACAGCCATCTGGCTCAGCCTGGGCGTGGTGCTCTATGCCCTGCTGCTGCCTCCTTCGACCAGTCTGGAGCGGCGCGTGGCCTTTACACTGGGGGGCGGGGTGGCTTTTGTGGGGATCATCGCGGCGGTGATTGCCTCGGCGCAGCGTCAACTGGAGGAAGTACAGACGGTAGAACTGGTAGACTTGCGCGAGAACCTGGAAAAGCGCGTGGAGGAGCACACGGCGGAGATTCGCGAGGCAGTCGCCGTTGGGCAGGTCATCGCGGCAGCCGGCTCACTGGATGAAATCGGTCGTCTGGTGAGCCGTTTGATTCCCACGCGCCTGGGTTTTTATGCCAGCCGGCTGTTTTTGTTAGACGAGAGTGGGCGTTATCTGGTCGAGCAGGTCGCGCGCGAGGAAGGGGCAGGTAGCGCGGAAAAGGGTTTGCGCGTAGCCGTTGGTTCATCGTCTATTATCGGCTGGGCGGCGCAGAACAAGTTATCGCGTACGGCCTCCCAGACCAGCGAAGATGCGCTTCAGGTGGAGAGGGCTCTGGTGGATGGCGCTCAATCCCAGGTGGTCATTCCGTTGCTGGTGCGCGAGGGGCTGGTAGGGGTTCTGGATGTTCAGAGTGAGAAAGCCGACGCCTTTGACGACTGGAGCGCGGTGTCAATCTTGCAGATTCTCGCCAACCAGATCGCCGTCGCGGTGCAAAACGCGCGGCGTTTCCAGACGGCGCAATTTGGCGTTGAAGACGTTTCGGAACTCTATCGTGGCAGTTATCAGGTGACGCAAGCGGAGTCGGAAGCCGACGTCGTCTCGGCCATCCGGCGGGTGTTCGCGCGCAGTCCCTATGTCTCGCTCTATCTGGTGGCAGAAGCGAATGAACTGCGCCTGGGAGTAGGGTTTGATCCGCTGGCCCAGGATGAAATTGCTCTGCCCGAACGGGTCGCCGTGGCGGTGCGCGATCTGGAAGATTACGTTGCGTCCGGCTGGTTTGTAGGGGATGGCCCGCGCTTGCAAGCGCTGCCTTACGAACTGGTGCGTTTGCTGCGCCGCCTGGATATCTTCAGCGCGGCGCTGGTGCCGGTCCGCCAGCAAGAGGAAATAGTAGCGATTATTCTGGTAGGCACGCGTGAGACACGGCCCTTGAGTGACAGCAGCGTGCAACCTTATCTGACCCTTTCCAATCTGGTTGCCGATACACTGACGCGTATTGAGAAGGAACGCCAGATGCGGCGACGCATGGCAGAGATGAAAGTCCTGACGCGTGCGACTCAAGAGTTTGCCCTTCTCCCCGATTCCGAAACCATGTACCGCAAGTTCCATGAGTACGTGCAAGAGGCCCTGGGACAGGTAAATTTCCAGATCGTGCTCTATCACCAGGAAACCAGTACGTTGAGCATTCCCTATTTGTTTGATAAGGAGCGCGAGGGACAGGTAGAACGTGTCGAGGCGTTTCCGCTGGGGGAGGGGTTGACGTCGGTCGTGGTGCGGACGCGTCAGCCGTTGTTGCTGGCGGATCGGGTCAACGAGCGGGCGGAGGCGCTGGGGGTGCGGATTGTGAACGAGAAGCCGGTGGAGGCGTGGGAACTGGCGTTGTTGAGTCACGTTTCGCCGACGTTTGTGGCGCAACTGGCAAGTCGGGCGCCGCGGACCTGGCTGGGCGTGCCGCTGGTGGCTGGGGAGACGGTGTTGGGGGCGGTGGTGGTGCAGGATGTGGAGCGCGAACATGCCTTCAACGAGGACGATCTGGAATTCCTGCGCACGCTGGCGACACAGGCAGGCAATGCTCTCCATAACCTGCACCTGATTGAGGAAACCCGCCGGCGGGCGGTGCAGTTACAAACCGCAGCGGAGATCGCGCGCGAAATCTCGCTCTCGCTGGATGTGAATGAGGTCTTGAGCAAGGCGGTGAACCTGATTCGAGAACGTTTTGCGTTCTACCATGCCGCCGTCTTTTTGCTGGATGCGGCCAATGAATATGCGGTCATCCGCGAGGCTACCGGCGAGGCCGGCCAGCAAATGAAACGCTCCGGCCACCGTTTGAAGATTGGCTCAACGTCTATCGTAGGGTATGTGACGGGCAGCGGCGAACCGCTGATTGTGAATGACACCTCACGCGATGCCACCTACTATCCGAACCCGCTCCTGCCCGAGACGCGCGCCGAGGCCGCCCTGCCGCTCAAGGTCGGCGCGCGCATTCTGGGCGCGCTGGACGTGCAAAGCACTCAGCCGTACGCGTTCACGGAAGACGCGATGGCGGTGCTGCGCATCCTGGCCGACCAGATGGCGATCGCCGTGCTCAACTCAGAACTGTTCGCGGAGACCCAGGAGCACCTTTCCCAGCACCGGCTGCTCCATCACGTCACGACAGCGGCGGCTTCCGGCACCACGATGGAAGAGGCGCTGGTCGGGGCTGCGCAGGGCTTGCAGGTTACCCTGGGCGGCGACCGGGTGACGATTCTGCTGGCCGATCCCGAAAAGCGGGTATTGCGTGTACGCGCCTATGCCGGCTATTCCGAGGAAATTTCCCGACTGGAGGTGCCTTTCGGGCAGGGGATTACCGGTTGGGTTGCCGAACATCAGCAATTGTTGCGCGTCAACGACGTCACCCAGGACCCGCGTTACCTGCAGGTGAGTTCTGATGTGCGTTCGGAACTGGCGATCCCGCTTGTCTATCGTGGCGAGTTGCTGGGAGTGTTGAACGTAGAAAGCGAACAACTGGGCGCGTATGATGAGAGCGATGAGGAAATGCTGGGCACGCTGGCGGGCAGTCTGGCCGCCATTATTGCCAACGCCCGGCTGCTGGATCAGGTACGCCGTCAGGTTGAACGCGAACGCCTCATCTACGAGTTGACCACGCGCATTCGCCGCGCGACGAACATGCAGGGCGTCATGGCGACAACGGTCTCGGAACTGAGCAAAGTTCTGGGCGCCCGACGGGCGCGCATTCGGGTTGGAGTCGGAGAGGGGGAAAGTCCTGGCGCCAACGGTGAAGACGCCTCGGTCTCTGGAGGGCCATCATGAAACGATTGTTCTTCCCGCGACCGGCAGCCGAGGAGGATGTGGAACTTGCGCCAGATGCTTTGCAGCAATTGCGCGGGCGCATCCTCAACCATGTTTTGCTTGGCGTCCTGATTTTTGGACTGCTGGACTATTTCCTGGTTGTCGTCCGTTCGTTCGAGCGTACGCCGCGGTCAGCCTTTGTGATCTATACTCTGGCCATCGTCTGGCTGCTGGTGATTACCCTGGTGCCGCGTTTGCCCTATCGTCTGCGCGCGCTCAGTCTGATTGGGCTGGCCTACGTACTTGGCCTGACCAATTACCTGCAAAGCGGGGTGACGACCGATGGGGCGATTTTCATGCTCGCCTTTGTCTTCCTGGCGACGTTGTTCTTTGGCGGACGCGGCGGCGCGGTGGCGCTGGGGTTGGGGGCGGTCTCGGCAGCGACGGTAGGATTCCTGATGAGCCGTCATGTCCTGACCCCGACCGATGTATTTGCCTCGGATGACTGGTCGGCGTGGATAAATCGCAGTGCCGTATTGGCGCTGGTGGGAGTGGCCGTGGCGCTTCCGCTGAGCGTCATGATACGCGGCTTGCAGGCCGCCCTGCAAAAGGCGCTCACCAGCGCGGCCCGACTGGAGCAAGACCAGGCCACTTTACGTTACCATGCGGAGGAAGTGGAACGCCGCTCGACGCAGATTCGCAACGTGGCAGAGATCGTGCGGCTTATCAGCGGTGTGCGTGAAACGGAATCGTTGTTGCAACAGGTCGTGAACCTGATTCAGGAACGCTTCCAGTTGTACTATGCAGGCGTTTTCCTGCTGGATGAAAGCCGACGGTATGCGGTGTTGCGCGCGGGCACAGGGGAGGCCGGGGCGGCAATGCTGGCCGCGCGGCACCGTCTCTCCCTGAGCGAATCGTCCATGGTCGGCTGGGCAATTCTCAACCGCAAGGCGCGCATCGCCCTGGACGTGGGTCAAGAGGCAGTGCGTTTTGCCAATCCGTACCTGCCGGCGACGCGTTCGGAACTGGCGTTGCCGCTCGTTGTCGGTGAACGGGCTATCGGTGCCCTGACCATTCAATCTGACCAGCCGGAAGCGTTCGATGAAGACGACATTACTATCATGCAGAACATTGCCGACACGCTGGCCATTGCTTTGGAAAATGCTCGCCTGTTTGCCGAACTGGAAGCCAATCTGGAAGAGATTCGCGCCTTGCATGGTCAGTATGTAGCCGAGGCCTGGTCGCGCAGGCTGCCGGCCGGCGAGGCTACGGAGTACACCGTTGGCACTTCGCCGCCGGAAGGGGCCGCGGTGCTGGATGTGCCGTTAACGCTGCGCGATCAAATCATCGGGCAAATCACGCTGGAGGGCGAAAGCGAATGGTCGCCAGAAGAGCGAAGTCTGATTGAGGCGGTGGCAACTCAGGCGGCCCTGGCGTTGGAAAATGCTCGTCTGCTGGAGGAGAGCCAGCAGATGGCGTTGCACGAGCGTTTGACCGCGGAGATTACGCGTAAAGTCTGGGCTTCGCAAAATATCGAGACGATTTTGCAAACGGCGGTGCGTGAACTGGGCCGCGCCCTGCGCGCCGAAGAAGCCAGCATTCATCTGGAACTGGCTTCGCCAGAAGAAACCGCGGAGGGGAGTGTATGAATCAGGCGCACGTCGCGAGCGGTCTGTTTGAGCGTCTTTCTCTGCGCTGGCAGGGGAAGTATCCGGGGCGGATCCTCTGGCTGGCGCAGGCGTTGACCCTGCCTGCCATCTTGCCCGGCGTGTTCTATCTGGGATTCAGCCTGCGCTGGTCGGCCCTGCCGATCCGTTTGATGCTGGCAATCTTTGCGCCCATGACGCTGCTGGGAATGGCATTGCTGGCTGGCTATGGCATCGTCTCCACGCGGAACGCGCGGGCCGTGATCGCGGGGAAACAAGCGGCATCCGCGACTGCCTGGCAAGAGATGGCCACGCTGCCAGGACGGTTTTCGCTGGTTTTCGTGCTGGCCAATCTGCTGGTTGTGGATGTCCCCCTGCTGGTCGGCGTACATTGGTTGGGCGGCGTGACGGGGCGGCCTGTTTTGCATGTTGCGATTGCCTGTTTGCTGGCGACCGCAGGCTGGACCGTGTTCCTGATGCTGCTTCTCGACCGGGCGTTGGTGCCTTTGCAAGGTATGCTGGGAGGGGAGGAGCCCCGGCCGCCGGATTTTGGGCTGCGCTGGAAGACGCGTCTGTATTTTGTGCCGGTGGCGCTGGTTGGGATGGCCGCCCTTTTGCTGGGTGGCATTGGCTATCAAAGGTTGGTTGATCTGAGTGAGGCGGGGGCGCAGGAGGCGTATCTGCTGCGTCTGGCGGTGTGGCAGTGGGGAGGAGCGGGAGTTCTGGCCCTCTTGCTTGCCCTGCTGGCCGCCGGGCTGCTGGTGGACGCGCTCCGCCGTCCGTTGGAGGCGCTGCAAGAGGCCCTGTTGGCGAGCCATGAGCGGAGCGAGGACTTTCTTCCAGCCTGCTATGGCAGTGGGGAGGTGAGCGGTCTGGCGTGGGGGATGCGTACGTTATGGAAGCGCGCCCAGGCGCTGCGTCAGCGCGCCGAAGCGAGTCTGCAGCTCAGCCGGGCTGAGGTCGCGCGTCAACAGGCGCGTTTGCAACTGGTGGCGCGTATCGGGCGGCTGGCGTTGTTGCCTCAGGATATCGAGGCGTTTCTCCAGCAGGCGGTGAGAACGTTGGCGAGCCATTACTATCATGCTGGCCTGCTGTGGCTGGAAGAGGATGGCCGTACCCTGACATTGCGGGTGGCGGCGATGATGGATCAACGTTCGCCGCTTTCGCCCGGTCAGACGGTGGCGGTCGAGCGACGCACGGCGGTGGGCGCGGCGGCTTATCTGGGACGCCCCTTCCTGGCGAATGAAATTCGTCAGGAGCGCGCACTTCAATCGGAGATTACGCTGGCCGGCAGTGGCGCTGAACTGGCCGTGCCGATTCGCGCCGGCGGGCGTATCGTGGCTGTGTTGGACTTGCAATCGGAGCGCGCGCGCGATTTTACCGAGGAGGATGTCGAGGCCGCCGAGGCGATTGCGGCCCAGATAGCGCTGGTCATCCAGAATCAACGTCTGGACGAGGATCGCCGCGCGGCACTGCGTCAGGTCAATGCGCTGACTGCCCAAAGCGTTCGTCAGGCCTGGGAAAGCCGGGTGCGCCGTCAGCGGCGAGGATACCGCTACACGCCGGCCGGTCTGGTGCCGGCGGACAGGACAGAGAAGCCGGCGGCCGGGGAGGCAGGCAATCGTCTGGAGATCCCTGTGACCCTGCGCGGGCAGAAGATTGGCGTGATTGCGCTGGCGCGCAAGGAAGACATACCCTGGAGCGAAGCCGACCGTGCCCTGGCGACCGAAATTGCCGAGCAGGTGGCCCTGGCGCTGGAAAATGCGCGCCTGCTGGCTGAGGCACAGCAACGCGCGGCGCAGGAGCAAATGATCGGTGAATTGACCACACGCTTCAGTCGCTCGCTGGAGCCCGAAGTCTTGCTCCAGACAGCGGTCAGCGAATTGAAACGTTTGCCCAATGTGCGTGAGGTCTCCGTGTTTATCCAGCCGTCCGAAGCCGGTAATGGCGCCGGACGGCGGGCAACCTCTCAGGAATAGCGATGGAACGGCCTTTGCTTTCACCCTCTGAACGACGTCGGCAGGAGTTTCTATCTGCGGCCAGCCTGATGGCCCCTCTGGCTGGCGCCTTGTTGACGCTGGCTTTTCTGGGAGGATACCTGATTGCCCGACAATGGCAATGGCTGGCCCTGGCTTTGCTCAGCGGGGCAGTCGCCGGTCTTTTCCTTTTCAGCCGCTTCTGGCTGAGCCGGGGGCGGCCAGCGTTGGCCGCGGTCTGGCTGGGCCTGGTCAACGCCTTGTTCTGGAGCGGGCTGACGGTGTTTGTTTCAGGGATCAGCGGTTTGCTGGTCCTGCCGGCTCTTCTGGTTCCGCTCAGCATGGCGTTTCTTGGTGCTCCACCGCGCCTGCGGCCGCGTCTGGCCCTGGCGCTGGAAGGAGTGGTCGCGGCGCTGGCGGTGTTGTGGTTGGAGTTCGCTTCGCCTGTGGCGCGGTTAGTCGCGGGAGCGCAGATGCGCTGGCTGCTTCCCTGGGCGGCGTTCCTGCTGATTGGCGCGCTGGTTATCCTGCCGGCCAGCGGCTATCCTCTTCCGCTTCAGCGACGTCTGATCGTGGCCGTGTTGCTGGCGGCAGCGGCGCCGGTGCTGGCACTGGGCGTCATCGTCTGGCCAGGCGGGGAGGCGGTCGGGCGTTTGGCTTTCTGGTCATGGCTGGCGGTGGCGTTCCTCAGTGCTGGCCTGGCCTGGCTGATTGCTGTGGCAGTAAGTCGCACGATTCTGCTCCCGCTGCAGGCACTGGGGCCAAAAGTGACGGCGGAAACGGTGGAAGCCGCGCGCGAGCCGCTGCCGGTGCTTTATGAGGACGAAATCGGCGCGTTGACGGCGGCGCTGAACGGGGCGGTCGCGCGCTGGCAGCAGGAAGTGGAGTCGTTGCAAAAGGCGTTGCATGAACAGCGAGACAGGGTGGAGCGGCGCGCGTTGCAGGCGCGTGCGGTTTCGGAGATTGCACGGCGCGCGGCAGGCGGAGCAGAAGAGGAAGAGGTGCTCCAACATGCGGCGCATCTGCTGCGCCAGAGTTTTGACCTGTACCATGCGGGTATTTACCTGCTGGAAGAAGATGGTGAATTTGCCATATTGCGGGCGGCAGGGGATGAGGCAGGCAAAGTCATGGTGGCCAACCGCTATCGCGTGGCGCGGGGAAGCAATAACCCGGTCGGGTTGGCGATGGAAAGCGGCGAACTGTACCTGATTGCTGATGTGTCCACGGCGCCATCGTATGTGCACAGCCCTCTGTTGCCATATACACAGTGCGAAGTTGCCGTGCCGTTGAAGGTTGGTGAGCGGATTGTCGGCGTGCTCGATTTGCACAGTGAAAAGGTCGCGGCGTTTGACGAAGAAGAACTTACCGTGGTGGAGGCGGTGGCCGATTATCTGGCCATGGTCGTCGAACGGACGCGTTTGCGCGCCGACTTGCAACGCAATATGGCCGAAATGGAACGCCTGTTCCAGCAACTGGTGGGTCGCACCTGGCAGGCGTACACCCAGGGCGGGCGGCGGATTCTCGGTTACCGTTATGCGGATCTGGCGCCCGAGCCGCTGGAAGCGCCTGCGCCGGAGGATTGGGAAGCCTTGCGTCGCGGTCAAACGGTCATCGCGCAGGGAGAAGATTCCGGTCTGTTGGCGACTCCCATTAAGTTGCGCGGCCAGACCCTGGGCGTGTTGACATTGCGTTACGCCACGGCAGAAGCGCCCTCGGAAATGGTTGCCTTTGTTGAGGAAGCGGCTGAACGGCTGGCGCTGGCACTGGAAAACGCCCGTCTGCTGGAAGACGCGCAACGACTGGCCGCGCGCGAGCGGTTGATCGGCGAGACGAGCGCCCGTCTGCGCGCCACCCTTGACCTGGAAAATGTGCTTCAGACGGCTGTGCGCGAGTTCCAGCGATCCTTTGGGTTGAAGGAGGCGGAAATTCGCATTCAGTTGCTCGAACAAGGGGAGGAGGTCGGCGGATGAGATACCGGAGAGTGTGGGTGCGGGCAGTACTGGCTGGGGTTCTTGTCGTCCTGTTGACGGCCTGCGCCGGTCAGCAAGCGACGCCGGCGCCTGCCGCGCCGTTGCGTTTCGCCTGGACGTATCGTGAGGGCGATTACACCCTCCTGCTGGCACAACAAATGGGGCTGTTTCAGCGCTATGGGGTCAACGTGGAGCCGGTGTTGTATGATTCCTATTCTCAAGCGCGCGCCGATATGGTGGCCGAGGTGATTGATGGCGGCATCTTCCCCATTGGCGATCTGTTGCTGATGGCGAGCAAGACGGATTTGCAGGG
>DAOTVX010000082.1:0-41319 GCA_034436275.1 Anaerolineales bacterium
ACAAGGCGTTCTTCAGTGGCTACCGGCCCCAATTCTACATTCGGACGATGGATGTGACCGGGACGATCAAGTTGCCGGACGGCGTGGAGATGGTGATGCCGGGCGACAACGTCAACCTGGAAGTGGAATTGATCGTGCCGGTGGCGCTCGAACAAGGCTCGAAGTTCGCCATTCGCGAAGGCGGCCTGACGGTCGGCGCCGGCGTCATCACCAAAATCCTGGAGTAAACGGAGCGCTTGAGCAGGAAGACTTATGACCAAGCAGAGAATTCGCATTCGTCTCAAGGCATATGACCATCGTGTACTCGACCAATCCGCCAGGCGGATTGTCGAGACGGCAGAGCGCTCCGGCGCGCGCGTGGTTGGGCCTGTTCCTTTGCCCACTCGCATCGAGCGGTTTACCGTGCGTCGTTCGACTTTCATTGATAAGGATTCGCACGAACACTTCGAGATTCGCACACATAGCCGGTTGATCGATGTCCTCGAACCCGATTCCAAAACGATTGATATGCTGATGCGCCTCAATCTGCCGGCGGGTGTGGATATCGAAATCAAGTTGTGAGCGCTGCGTGCTGGCGTAGTAGCCGACGCCAGAGAACATTGAGAAGTAAAGAGACGCTCGTATCTTCCGGATACGAGTTCCGATGACGACAACGCAAGAACGGTGCTGCGCGTGGACCTGAGAATACATGATGTGTCGCGGCAGGCCGCTTGACTGCGCTGTGCGGAGATGATGCAGCCGAAGCCCCGGCTGACAGTCTCGCCAAATTGTTGTGATAAAGGAGAAAACGGAGTATGATCAAAGGGCTGATTGGTAAGAAGATTGGCATGACCCAGATCTTCGATGAGGCCGGCGCGGCGGTGCCGGTGACTCTGATCGAGGCTGGGCCGTGCTATATTACGCAGCTGCGCCTGCCGGAGCGGGATGGCTATACGGCAGTGCAGCTGGGTTTCGCGGAGACGAAACCGAAGCGCCTGACGGCTGGCGAACTGGGCCATTTGAAAGCCAACCAGTTGCCGCCGCTGCGCTTCCTGCGCGAGTTCCGCCTGAAGGACGTCAGTGAACACAAAGTCGGTGATAAGGTTACGGTGGACGTTTTTCAGGTTGGCGAACGGGTGGATGTTACCGGCACCAGCAAAGGCAAAGGTTTTCAGGGTCCGGTCAAGCGTTACCATTTTCGCGGCGGGCCGAAGACGCACGGCGCCTCGGATCGGGTGCGCGCGCCGGGTTCCAGTTCTTCTACAACGACGCCGGGACGGGTCTATAAAGGGACGCGACGCGCCGGCCACATGGGGCATCGTACCGTTACGGCGCAAGGATTGAAAGTGGTGCTGGTGGATGCGGAGCGCAATCTGCTTGGCGTGCGGGGCGCGGTGCCTGGTCCACGCGGCGGGCTGGTCCTGATTCGCGAGGCGCGCAAGCAGTAAGCGCCATGATGGGAGCGTAGTGCTATGGAAGTAGATGTGTTCAACATGCAAGGCGAAAAGGTCAGCACGGTGGAATTGCCGCCGGAAATCTTCGAGGCTCCCGTGCGGGTAGATTTGATGCATCAGGCCTACGTGCGGCAGATGGCGAATGCGCGTCTGGGTACGCACAAGACCAAGACACGCGGCGAGGTGGCTGGCGGTGGGCGCAAGCCCTGGCGACAGAAGGGCACCGGGCGCGCCCGGCAGGGTAGCATTCGCGCCCCGCACTGGGTGCATGGCGGTATGGCACATGCCAGGACGCCGCACAAGTACACGCTGGAAATGCCGCGCAAGATGCGCCGTGCCGCGATCCGCTCGGCGCTCTCGGCCAAGGCGGCTGAATCGGCAGTGGTCGTGGTGGATGACCTGACGCTGGAGGCACCCAAGACGCGTTTGATGGCCGCAGCCCTAACGCGCCTGGTGGGGCAATCCAGTGCGCTCATCCTCGCCCCGGCCAGGGATGAACAGTATGAGCTCATTGCGCGCGCGACCAACAATTTGCCCGACGCCAAGTTGTTGCTGGCGCAGTACACCAACGTCCGCGATGTGCTCGGCTATGACAAACTCGTCCTGCCGCTCAAGGCGCTGGACGTGTTGAAGAGTTTCCTGCGGTAGGAGGCCCGGCATGACGACGATTTACGAAGTCTTACGCCGTCCCCTGGTGACTGAGAAATCGCGCCGTCAGTTCAAGGCGCTGAATCAGTATGCGTTTGAGGTGGCCCCCGATGCGACCAAGACGCTGGTCAAGGATGCCATTGAGACGCTCTTCAAGGTGGATGTGGTCGACGTGCGCATAATCACTTTGCCCGGTAAGCGCACGCGCCGCATGCCAACGCGACGCCTGGTGATCCGCAAGCCGGGGTATAAGAAAGCGATCGTGACCCTGGCAGAGGGCCAGACGATAGAATTCTTTGAAGGGGTGCAGTGATGGCTGTAAAGAAATACAAACCGGTGACCCCCGGTCAGCGTGGTATGACCGGTTACACCTTCGAGGAAATTACCAAAACCACGCCGGAGCGCAGTTTGATTCTCCCGTTGCGCAAACGTGGGGGACGGAACGCCTATGGGCGGGTGACGGTGCGCCATCGCGGTGGTGGGGCGCGGCGCTTCATCCGGATTGTGGATTTCAAACGCGATAAGCGCGGTATCCCGGCGCGCGTGGCGGCGATTGAGTACGACCCGAACCGTACGGCGCGTCTGGCTTTGCTTCACTATGCCGATGGGGAGAAGCGTTATATCGTGGCTCCGCTTGGCTTGAAAGTGGGCGATACAGTGCTGGCCGGCCCCCAGGCCGAAATTCGCCCTGGCAACAGTTTGCCGCTGGCGAATATCCCGGTCGGGACCCTGATTCATAACATTGAGTTGAAGGAAGGGCGCGGCGGACAACTGGTGCGTGCCGCCGGCGGGGCCGCGCAACTGCTGGCGAAAGAAGGTGAATATGCCCAGATTCGCCTGCCCTCTAGCGAGGTGCGGCTGGTGCGCCAGACCTGCTACGCAACGATTGGACAGGTCGGGAATCTGGATCACTCGAATATCAAACTGGGCAAAGCAGGGCGCAAGCGTCACCTGGGGATTCGACCTACCGTGCGCGGCTACGCGATGAGTCCACGCGATCACCCGCACGGTGGTGGCGAAGGCCGTCAACCGGTCGGTATGCCGGGGCCCAAGACGCCATGGGGCAAGCCGGCGCGCGGCTACAAGACTCGCCGCAATAAACAGACCGATAAGTACATTGTCCGGCGGCGCAGCAAGACTGGTCGCTAGATGTGATGGGAAGCAGTGAGGTAGGCTATGTCTCGTTCGCTGAAAAAAGGGCCATACATTGACCCGAAGTTGTTGAAGAAAATCGAGGCCATGAACCAGAAAGGCGAGAAGCGTGTGATTCGCACCTGGAGTCGGGCGAGCGTCATCTTCCCGCAGATGGTAGGTCACACCATTGCGGTGCATGATGGCCGGCGGCATGTGCCGATTTACATTACCGAAAACATGGTCGGTCATCGTCTGGGCGAATTTGCTCCCACGCGCACCTTTCGCGGGCATGTAGAGAAGGCTGAGAAGAAGGGCTAGGAGGAGGCAGAATGGCTCAAGATATTCGTGCTCAACTGCGGTTCCTGCCTGTCTCGGCGCAAAAGGTGCGGCGCGTGCTGGACGTCGTGCGTGGGCGTGATGCGGTGGAAGCGTTGCAACGCCTGAGCCTGATGCCGCAGCGCGCGGCCGGGCCGGTGCGCAAACTGCTGGCCTCGGCCATTGCCAATGCGGAAGAGAACTTTGGTGTCAGCCGCGATGATCTTTACGTGGCCAGCATTTTTGCCGATGAGGGTCCAACCCGCCGCTGGCGCCGCTTTGGGGCGCGAGGACGCTTTAAGCCGATTTTGCGCCGTTCTTCGCATGTGACCATTATTCTGCGCGAGCGCGAGGCCGCCTGACGAGAAGGAGAAATTATGGGCCGTAAAGTTCATCCGATTGGTTTCCGTTTGCACGTCAACCCGCGTTACTATCAGGCGCGTTGGTACGCGGAAGGGACGCAGTACCGTCAACAACTGGAGCAGGATTTTGCTATTCGCGAGGCCATTCGCGCCGAGGCCGGGCGGGCCGGTGTCTCGCGCGTGGAGGTGGAACGCTTCCCCGGTAAGGTGAAGGTCACCATCAACACAGCCAAGCCGGGCGTTCTGATTGGACGCAAGGGCGAAGGCATCAAGAAAGTGCGGGCGGCGCTGGAGGCATTGACCGGACGAAAGGTCGAACTGGAGATTCGCGAAATTGAGGCGCCCGATTGCGATGCCTATCTGGTTGCCCACAACATTGCCGAACAACTGGAACGGCGCATCAGTTATCGGCGGGCGATGAAGCGCGCGATCCAGCAGGCCATTCGCCAGGGAGCGCAGGGCATCAAGATTGAAGTCGGCGGTCGTCTGGCCGGCGCGGAAATGGCGCGCAGCGTCTGGCTGCGCGAGGGACGGGTGCCGTTGCAGACCCTGCGTTCGGATGTGGATTATGCCCGCGCGGAAGCGCTGACCACCTATGGACGCATTGGTGTCAAGGTTTGGGTTTATCGTGGCGAAATGCAGCCGGAGGTCGAAGAGAAGGCTGAAGCGACGGAAGGCGTGTATGTGAGTGAATAAGTCGGCTTCGCGCGGCTTGGGGAGCGCTGCACTGGCTTGCCTGTCAGCGGATCTCGGGCGGCAGAGGCGAAGCGGCGGAAAGAGGTGATAACCATGTTGATGCCAAAACGGGTGAAATATCGCAAGCAAATGCGTGGCCGCATGAAAGGCAAAGAATCGCGCGGCGTGGAAATCGCCTTTGGCGAGTATGCGCTGCAGGCATTGGAACCGGGTTGGGTGACGGCGCGCCAGATTGAAGCCGCGCGACGGGCCATTGTCCGGGCGATGAAACGGCGCGGCAAAATCTGGATTCGCATTTTCCCGGATAAGCCCTATACGCGCAAACCCCCGGAAACGCGCATGGGGAAGGGCAAAGGGAATGTGGAATACTGGGTGGCCGTTGTCAAGCCGGGGCGCATCATGTTCGAGATTGGCGGCTTGCCGGAAGCAGATGCCCTGGCAGCGCTGCATCTGGCGCGGTATAAGTTTTCGATCAAGACCAAGGTCATCGCCCGCCATGAACTGGCAGGAGAGCAGGCATGAAAGCGAAGGAGATTCGCAAACTCTCGAATGAGGAAATTCTGGCGAAACTGATGGAGACGCGTGAGGAGTTGATGAACCTGCGTTTCCAGAAAGTGAGCGGCCAGTTGACCGATACCAGTCGTTTGAAGATGCTGCGGCATGATATTGCACGCATGGAGACGATCCTGAATGAACGTGCGCGTGCCGCTGCGCAGGAAGGTGAAGCATGAATCGACGTCGTCGTATGACCGGTGTGGTCGCCAGCAATAAGATGACCAGGACGGTGGTGGTGGAAATCCGCCGTACCTTCCGTCACCCGCTCTACCGCAAGGTGGTACACCGCACGAAGCGCGTCAAGGCGCACGATGAACTGGGGTGCCAGATTGGCGATCAGGTACAGATTGTGGAGAGCCGCCCGCTTTCGCGCGAGAAACGCTGGGTGGTGGAGAAAATTCTGAAGCGCGAAGTCCGCTCCGCCGAGGGTGCGCTGGCGGCGGAGGAATGGCTGGCGCGCGCGCCGTCGGACGTCGCGCCGAGCGTCACGGAGGAGACGCCATGATTCAGCAGGAGTCAATTCTCAAGGTGGCAGATAACACGGGCGCCCGTGAGATTCTCGTCATCCACATCATGGGCGGCTCGAGGCGCCGCTACGGACGAGTGGGCGACGTGATCGTGGGAACGGTCAAATCGGCGGCCCCGCAAGGCGCGGTGAAGAAGTCGGAAATCGTCAAGGCCGTTATCGTGCGCTGCGCCAAGGAATGGCGGCGCGAGGATGGCTCGTATATTCGCTTTGACGACAACGCCGCCGTGATTCTGGATACGGATGGCCAGAACCCAAAGGGCACGCGCATCTTTGGGCCGGTGGCGCGTGAACTGCGTGAAAAGGGCTTCTTGAAGATCGTTTCCCTCGCGCCCGAAGTTCTCTAGTAGCAGGAGCAGAGCGATGAAGGTCAAGATTCGCAAAGGCGATACCGTAGAGGTTATCTCTGGCAAGGCAGAGGATAAGGGCAAGCGTGGCGAGGTCATCAAGGTCCTGCCGGAAGAGCGGCGCGTGGTGGTGCAGGGCGTGAATGTCCGTATCAGGCACCAGCGTCAGGTTCAAACGCAGAGCGGACGTCAGTTGCAGGGCGGCCGCGTCGAATTCGAGGCGCCTGTCTCGATTGCCAATGTGATGCTGGTTTGCCCGAAATGCGACCAGCCAACGCGCGTCAGCGTTCAGCGCGATGACAGCGGCGCGCACCGGGTTTGCAAGAAATGTCAGGCGCTCATTGATTGAGGCCGATGGAGCAGGGAATTATGATTGCTTTGAAAACACGCTACCAGAAAGAAGTGGTTCCGGCCCTGATGAAGGCGTTCCAGTATCGGAACATTATGGAAGTGCCGCGCCTTCGCAAAGTGGTGGTCAATATTGGCCTGGGCGAGGCGCTCGATAACCCCAAGGCGCTGGAAGCGGCAATGAACGACCTGATGCTGATTACCGGGCAGAAGCCGGTCATGACCAAAGCGCGGAAGAGCATCGCCAATTTCAAACTACGCGAGGGGCGTATCATCGGCGTCAAGGTGACGTTGCGCGGTGAGCGCATGTGGGCGTTCCTCGATCGTCTGGTGAACATTGCCCTGCCGCGCGTACGCGACTTTCGCGGTGTCTCGCCGGATGCTTTCGATGGGCGCGGCAATTACACCCTGGGCCTGCGCGACCAGCTGGTGTTTCCGGAAATCGAGTACGACAAGATTGACAAACTCCGAGGTATGGAGGTCTCGATTGTGACTACAGCCAGAACGGATGAACAGGCGCGGTTGCTGCTGCAACTGTTGGGAATGCCGTTCAGGAAGGAAGCGTAAACTATGGCAAGCACTTGCATGAAATATCGAGAAATGCGTCGCAAGTATGCGCACCGGGTGCGCAATCGTTGTATGCGCTGTGGGCGACCGCGCGGTTACCTGCGCCGTTTCGGTCTGTGCCGGATTTGCTTCCGCGAACTGGCGCTGGAAGGTCAGATTCCCGGCGTCGTGAAGTCGTCCTGGTAGCCGCTGGAGGTAGGCAATGAGCGTGAATGATCCAATCGCGGATATGTTGACTCGCATTCGCAATGCGGTGATGGCCGGTCAATCGTTGGTGGCGATGCCCCATTCCAAGATGAAGGCCGAAATTGCCCGGATTCTCAAAGAGGAAGGCTATCTGGAATCCTGGGAGGTGGTGGACGGGCCGCGCGCCGGCCAGAGAACCCTGCGGCTGAAGATTAAGTATGTGGGCGAGCGGCGCGCGCGGCGGCCGGTATTGAGCGGCCTGGAACGTGTGAGCCGGCCCGGGTGCCGGATCTACACCAACAAACGGGATATTCCCTGGGTGCTTTCCGGCATGGGCGTAGCCATTCTTTCGACGCCAAAGGGTGTCATGACCGGTCAGCGCGCCCGCCAGTTGGGTGTGGGCGGCGAAATCCTCTGCAAGGTCTGGTGAGAGAGGAGGTGCGGCTGTGTCTCGAATAGGACGAATGCCGGTGGTCATTCCAGCCGGCGTGGAAGTGCAAATCGAAGGCTCTCAGGTGCGCGTCAAAGGCCCGAAAGGAGAACTGCAACGCACCTTTGCGCCGTCCATTGCCATCGAGCGCGATGGCGATCGCATTGTCGTGCGGCGCTTCTCGGATAAGCCGGTAGAGCGTGCGCTGCACGGCACGACGCGCGCGGTACTCGCCAACATGGTGCAGGGCGTCAGCGCCGGTTTCGAGCGCGTGCTGGAGATAGAAGGCGTGGGCTACCGCGCCGAAATGAACGGCAAGAATCTGGTGCTCTACGTGGGCTACTCGCATCCGGTCGAGATGGAACCTCCGCCGGGCGTGACCTTTGATGTGGATCAGAAGACGCGCCAGATTATCGTGCGTGGGTATGACAGGGAAGTGGTCGGGCAGGTGGCTGCCAATATTCGCAATGTCCGTCCGCCCGAGCCTTACCACGGCAAAGGGATTCACTATCTGGGTGAGAAAATTCGCCGCAAGGCTGGCAAATCTGGAAAGGCGAAGTAATTATGGTCGAGAAGAATCGTTCTGAAGCGCGTGTGAGACGACATCAGCGTGTGCGCAAAGGAGTACACGGGACGCCACAGCGTCCGCGCTTGAGCGTGTTCCGCAGCCTGTCGCAAATCTACGCGCAGGTGATTGATGATACTGCCGGCCGGACGCTGGTCTCGGCCTCGACGATTGACCGCGAACTGCGTGCCCAGATGAAGGGTCTGAAGAAGAGTGAACAGGCGCGGCTGGTCGGGCAGGCGTTAGCCGAGCGCGCTTTGCGCAAAGGTATCAAAGCGGTCGTGTTTGATCGCGGCGGGTTCAAGTATGCTGGCCGGGTCAAGGCCCTGGCCGAAGGCGCTCGTGCCGGCGGCCTGGAATTCTAGGCCGGATTGGAGAGAGATATGTTGGATTACGTCGAACAACAGGTTTACGAACAACAGGGCGACCAGCTGGATGAGCGCGTCATCGAGATTGCGCGCGTGGCCAAAGTCGTCAAAGGTGGGCGGCGATTCCAGTTCCGCGTTACCGTTGTCGTTGGCGACAACAACGGTCAGGTCGGTATGGGGGTAGGTAAGGCCAACGCGGTGCCAGAGGCCATGCGCAAAGCCAGCGATCGGGCGCGGCGCAACATGCATCCTGTTCACCTTTCGGGCACGACGATCCCCCATGAGACGAAGGCCAAGGTGGGCGGGGCGATCATGTTGCTCAAACCGGCTTCGCCCGGTACAGGCGTCATCGCGGCGGGCGGCGCGCGTGCTGTTCTGGAGGCCGCCGGCGTGCGCGATATCCTGACCAAGTCGCTGGGCAGTTCCAACGTCTTGAATATCGTGCAGGCCACCCTGCGCGCCCTGGACGCGCTGAAATCGCCCGAGGAGGAAGCCGCTCGACGCGGCAAGGCAGTTGAGGAACTCTTACCCTTCTGGGAACGGAGAAAGAAGCATGGCTAAGAAGACGGAGCCGAAAATGATCAAGGTCACTCTCGTGCGCAGTCCCATTGGCTTCCCGGAGAGACAAAAGGCTACCGTTCGGGCTTTGGGTTTGCGCCGCGTGAATCAAACGGTCACCCATAAGGATACCCCGGCATTGCGTGGAATGCTTCAGGCCGTGATTCACCTGATTCGTATTGAGGAATAGGGACGAAGATGAAACTGAACGATTTGAAACCCAATCCGGGCGCGACGAAAGCGCGCAAGCGTGTTGGACGCGGCATCTCGGCCGGTCAGGGCAAAACTTGTGGACGCGGCACCAAGGGCCAGGGCGCACGCGCCGGCGAGGGCGGTCATCTCTATCGTCAGGGCGGCAACCTGCCGTTTTACCGCCGCCTGCCGTTCGTGCGCGGCCAGGGCTTCACGCCCCCCAATTCCGTGACCTATAACGAGGTCAACCTGGACCAGCTGGCCGTGTTTCAGGCGAACGCCGAAGTCACGCCGGAGGCCCTGGCGCAGCAGCGTTTACTGCGCGACCCGCGTCATCCCGTCGTCATCCTGGGGCGCGGCGAGATCAAGAAACCGTTGCGGGTGCGCGTCCATCGCGTCAGCGCAGGCGCCCGCGCCAAAATCGAGGCAGCCGGCGGGACGGTGGAACTCATCGGCTGACCAGTAACGTCGTGAGGAGAAGCCAGAGATGAAGAACTTCTTTTCCGGTTGGCGCTACCTGTGGAAATCGGCAGACATTCGCAAGAAGTTGCTGATTACGCTGGGGATTCTGGTTATCTATCGTCTGGCCGCCAATATCCCGGTTCCCGGCATCAACGCGCAGGCGTTGAAGGAATTGATTACCATGCTGCGCGGCCAGGGTACATTTGTGGACTTCCTCGACCTGCTTTCCGGCGGGACGGTCTCGCGCTTCTCCTTGCTGGCTATGGGCGTGTACCCGTATATTACGGCGCAAATCGTCCTGCAGGTTCTGGTGCCGATTTTCCCCTCCCTGCAGCGCAAGATGGAGGAAGACCCGCGCGAGGGGCGCAAATGGATGGAAAAGTGGACCTACTATCTGGCCATTCCTATGGCCTTGCTCTCGGCTATTGGTCAGATTAACACCTTTAACAGCCTGGCGCAAACGCAGGTGGTGGCTTTTGGCTTCACAAAGGAACTCTGGTTGTCTTCCTTGACGCTGCTGTTCGCCATGGTCGGCGGGACGATGTTCGCCATCTGGCTCGGCGAACTGATTTCGGAATACGGCATTCGTGGCCAGGGGCTTTCGCTGATTATCTTTGCTGGCATTGTGGCGCGCATGCCGGCCAGTTTTGGCCGCATCTGGGCCGATGAGCAGTATCGCTGGATATTGCTGGTTACGATGCTGGTGGTGATGATCTTCACCATTTTCGTCATCGTGTATGTGCAACAGGGGCGGCGCAACGTGCCGGTCATGTATCCCGGACGCCGCGTGGGCAATCGGATGTCCATGCCGGTCAAAGGGACGCTGCCGTTGATGGTCAACATGGCGGGCATGATTCCACTCATCTTTGCCAGCGCCTTCCTGCAGTTTCCAGTCCTTCTGGCGGCCCTCTTCTTCCGTTCGGGCAACGCGCGGGTGGTAGAGACGGCGCAGAAAATCCAGAGCCTGTTCAACGGCGCCGGGCCGAATGCCTGGCTGTACTGGGTGCTGTATTTTGTGCTGGTGGTGGTGATGACATACTTCTACACCGATGTGATTTTCATGCAGCAGAACTACGGTGAGAATCTGAAGCGGGTAGGGGCGCAGATTCCGGGCGTGAATCGCGGCGAGCCAACCCAGAAATACCTGACCAGAGTGCTGCGTCGCATCACCCTGCCCGGCGCTCTGATGTTAGGCTTTGTCTCCATTTTGCCTTTCTTGCTGGGAATCCTGCTGCAGGCCTCGGGCATCAGCGCTGCTTCCTCGTCGGCGGGCATTTTCCTGGTTTCTTCCGCTGGCCTGCTGATCGTGGTCGGCGTGGTGCGCGATACCTTTATGGCGATTGACGCCGAGCTCAAGATTCACGGCTACGAAGAATCGTTACTGGTGCGTTAGGAAGGAATGTCATGGCGGTTTACATTGTCCTGCTCGGCCCGCCGGGCGTCGGCAAAGGAACACAGGCGCAGATCATTGCCCGGACCACGCGCCTGCCTCATATCTCTTCCGGCGATCTGTTTCGCGCCAACGTGCAGCATCAGACTGAACTCGGCAAACTGGCCAGGTCGTATATGGATAAGGGCGAACTGGTGCCCGATGAGGTTACCATTGCCATGATTCGTGAACGACTGGCGCAGCCCGATTGTCAGGGCGGGGCTTTGCTGGATGGCTTCCCGCGCACGGTGGTCCAGGCGGAGGCGCTGGATCATCTGCTGGCCGAGTTTGGCGGGCGGGTCAACCGGGTGCCGTTTATCACGGCCTCGGAGGCCACGCTGGTGGAACGCCTGAGTGGTCGCTGGACCTGCAAGGCGCAAGGCCATGTTTTCCATGAAAAGTACAACCCGCCGAAGCAGGCCGGGGTGTGTGATTTCGATGGTTCGGAACTTTACCAACGGGACGACGACCGGGAAGAAACGGTGCGCCGCCGTATTCAGGTTTATTTCCAGCAGACGGCGCCGCTGATTGCTTACTATCGTCAGCGCGGTTTGCTGGTAGAGATTGACGGCGCGCAGCCCATCGAGAAGGTGACTGCCGACTTGCTGACCGCGTTAGCGGTTGCGTAATATGGACTGGGCAAGTCAGATTCACATCAAGACGCCGGCGGAAATTGCCCTGATGCGGGAGGCCGGGCGCGTCAACCGCCTGGCGCTCGAGGCAGTGCGGGCCCTCCTGCGCCCTGGCGTGACCACTGCTGACCTGAACGCGGCCGCGGAAGAGGTGCTGCGCAAACATGGCGCCTATTCGCCGTTCAAGGGCTATGGTTATCCGCCGTTTCCGGCCTCGATTTGCGTCAGTGTTAACGAGGAACTCGTGCACGGTATCCCGGGCCGCCGCCGCTTGCAGGAAGGCGATATTGTCTCGGTAGATTGCGGCGCGGTGGTGGAGGGATATGTCGGCGACGCGGCGTTTACCGCCGGCGTGGGCGAGATTTCGGAACAAGCGCGCCGGCTGATCGAGGTGACCGAGAAGGCGCTCTACCTGGCGATTGAGAAAATGCGCCCCGGTAACAAAACGGGCGATGTCTCGGCGGCCATTCAACGCCATGTGGAAAGCCACGGCTTTCATGTCACCCGTCAGTATACCGGTCATGGGGTAGGACGCTCGATGCATGAAGGGCCGCAGGTGCCGAACTATGGCACGCCGGGCACGGGCATCCCCTTGCAACCAGGGATGACCATCGCCCTGGAGCCGATGGTGCTGGTCGGTACGCATCGCACGCGCGTCCTGGCAGATCACTGGACGGTCGTCTCGGCAGATGGGTCGCTGACGGCGCATTTCGAACATAGCGTCGCGGTTACGGAGGGCGACCCGTTGATCCTGACCGCCTTGTAGTTCTGGACGGAATGGGTAAGAGCAGGTATAATTCAGGCTTTGCCTGTCTTGTTCAAGATGATTCAAGGAGTACTTATCATGAAAGTGAGACCCTCTCTTCGCAAACGTTGCGCCAAGTGCAAGATCGTTAAGCGCAGAGGCAGATTGTATATCATCTGCGAAAATCCAAAGCATAAGCAGCGACAAGGATAACGTTCTATGGCGAGAATCGAAGGTGTTGACCTGCCGCGCAATAAGCGCGTGGAAATTGGCCTGACGTATCTGTACGGCATTGGGCTGACGCGCTCGCGCCAGATTCTGGCGGCGACGAAAATTGACCCGGATAAGCGCGTCAAAGACCTGACCGAGGCCGAGGTGACGGCGATTCGCGACTATATTGCCAGTAACTGGAAAGTAGAAGGCGATTTGCGTCGCGAGGAGCAAATGAACATCAAGCGGCTGATCGAAATTGGCTGCTATCGCGGTTTGCGTCACCGGCGTGGGTTGCCGGTGCGCGGGCAGCGTACACGGACGAATGCGCGCACGCGCAAGGGGCCGCGCAAGACGGTGGCCGGGCGCGGTCGTCGGCGTGGCGCAAAGAAGTAATCTTTTCGGACATAGTGAGGTTCTATGGCTCAAACGGTTCGTTCAGCGCGTCGTTCGGGCGGCGCCAGGAAAGCCAGACGCACCCTGTCGTCGGCGCAGGTGCATATCTTTGCCTCATTCAACAATACCATCGTCACTGTGACGGATGAACAGGGGAATACCCTGTGTTGGGGCAGCAGCGGTTCGGCAGGGTTCAAAGGCTCGCGCAAGAGCACGCCGTTTGCCGCCCGTCTGGCGGCGGAGCAGGCTGTCAAGGCCGCTCAATCCATGGGCGTTCAGGAAGTGGATTTGATTGTCAAGGGGCCTGGCCCGGGGCGTGAATCGGCGATTCGCGCCGTGCAGGCGATGGGCCTCAAAGTCCGCTCGATTGCGGATGTGACGCCGGTGCCGCACAATGGTTGCCGGCCACCGAAGAAGCGACGTGTCTAGGAGGAAAGGGTAACAGGTATGGCAAAATATCTTGGGCCGGTTTGCAAATTGTGCCGGCGTGAAGGCGAAAAGTTGTTCCTGAAAGGGGAGCGGTGTTATTCTCCCAAGTGCGCTTTCGAGCGACGGAGTTTTGCGCCGGGGCAGCATGGGCGCACGAGCGGTCGCAGCGCCGGCTTGATGCGCGCGTCCGATTACGCCAGGCAGTTGCGCGCCAAGCAGAAGGCGCGCCGCCTCTATGGCATTCTGGAACGTCAGTTCCGGCGGTACTACAGTCGCGCCCTGCGCGCGCGTGGCATTACCGGTCTGGTCTTGCTGCAGATTCTGGAATCCAGACTGGATAACGTCATCTTCCGCCTGGGGTTTGCTTCCAGCCGCGCTCAGGCGCGGATGCTGGTCACGCACGGACATTTTACCGTCAACGGACGGCGCACCGACGTTCCCTCGCTGGTGCTCAAGGCCGGTGATGTGGTTGCAGTGCGACCGGGTTCGCGTGATACGGCTTACTTCAAAGACCTGGCAAGCGTGGCCGAAAGCCGCACCGTGCCCGCCTGGCTTGAGCGTGATTTGCAAAAACTTTCCGGTCAGGTGCTGCGCCTGCCTGAACGCGCCGAGATTGACGGCAACCTGAACGAGCAGTTGATCGTCGAGTACTACTCGCGGTAATCTGGCTTTGACGTGCGGCGTACTGTTCCGTGCGCCGGAGAGAGGGAAGTGTGGCTGTTACAAACATGGTCATGCCGAAAATTGAGCGCGAAGCCGAGGCGCGCAATTATGGAAAATATGCCATCAGCCCGCTGGAACGCGGCTATGGCGTGACGCTGGGGAATGCCTTACGGCGTGTCCTGCTCTCCTCGCTGGAGGGGGCCGCAGTGACCTCGGTACGGATTGCCGACGTATTGCACGAGTTCAGCGATATTCCCGGCGTGCGTGAGGATGTCTTGCAGTTCATGTTGCAGGTCAAACAGTTACGTTTGCGCCTGAACGGCGCCGATACGGCTCATATGCAGCTGGAGGTGCGCGGCGAAGGCGTGGTCACGGCAGCCGATATCGTGGCTCCGCCGGAAGTCGAAATCATCAATCCAGACCTGTACCTGTTTACGGCAGATAGCGCCAAGACGCGCGTGGACATTGATTTCACGGTGGAGCGTGGACGCGGCTATTCGCCGGCTAATGAGCGCAGCGGACGATTGCCGATCGGAGAACTGCCGGTGGACGCTATCTTCAGCCCGGTCAAGCGCGTCAACTGGGATGTGCAGGCGGCGCGCGTCGGGCTGAGCACGAACTACGATAAGTTGATTCTGGAAATCTGGACCGACGGTACAATCTCGCCAGAACGAGCATTGAGCAATGCGGCGCGCATCCTGATTGAGCACCTGCGCTATGTTGCCAGTGTGAGCGAGGATATTGCCGCTGTGTCTCTGGCCAAAGAAACAACGACTGTGCCGCGCCTGAGCAGTGAACAGGCCGAGACGCCGGTGGAGGCCCTTGACCTTTCGGTGCGGGTCTTCAATTCGCTCAAGCGAACGGGCATTACTACAGTCGGCGATGTGCTGGAACTGTTGGAGAAAGGTGATCAGGCGGTGATGTCCATTCGCAATTTTGGCGAGAAAAGTCTGGAGGAATTGCGCCAGAAGATGCGCGAGAAAGGCTTTCTCAAAGACGAGGACTCCGCCTGAGGCAGGGAGCAGGTTGCGCGTTGTCGCGGGCGATCTCTTTTTGAAGGAGTATTCTTCGGTGGCGGCCAGGCCGCGCCGGGTAAGGAGCACGGGAACATGCGTCATCGAGTTGCTGGATACAAATTAGGTCGTTCCTCAGGAGCACGGCGTGCCCTGAGGCGGACTCTGATCAAGCAGTTATTCCTTAACGAGCGGATTCGCACGACCGAAGCGAAGGCGGAGGCGATTCGCGGCGAGGCCGAGCGTCTGATTACCATTGCTCGTCGCGCGCGTGAGGCCAGCGAGGCCGAGCAGGTGGCGGCGCGGCGTCTGGTCGCGGCACGCCTGGGTGGGGGACCCGAGGTGGTGCGCAAGTTGTTCGATGAGATTGGGCCGCGCCTGGCAGCGCGTAACGGCGGTTATACGCGCCTCCTGAAACTGGCACCGCGCCTGGGAGATCGCGCGCGCATGGTCTTGCTAGAACTCGTGGAGGAGTAACGGTTTCGGGCGCGGGGCCGGCGCACCCGCTGCGCCGTTGGCCCGTGGACCCTTTATGGCACGTTACCAGATTGTCATCGCCTACGACGGCAGTGATTTCCAGGGCAGTCAGCGCCAGACGCGCCGCGGATGCCAGGGCGGGCGGACAGTGCAGGGCGAACTGGAGCAGGCTTTGCGCTCGCTGGGCTGGCAGGGACGCTCGGTGCTCCTGGCCGGGCGCACCGATCGCGGCGTCCACGCCAGTGGTCAGGTGGCAGCGTTCGATCTGGACTGGAGGCATGGCCTGACGGCGCTACAGTGCGCCCTGAATGCCTTGTTGCCGCCCGATATGGCGGTACGACAGGTACAGGAAGCGCCAGCGGATTTTCACCCGCGTTTTGGGGCAATCGCACGACGTTACCGCTATCGCCTGTTTTGCGCGGCGACGCGCGATCCACTGCGGGAGCGCTATGCCTGGCGGGTCTGGCCGGCGGTTGCGGATCTGCGTCCGCTGGCGTCCCTGTGGCCTGGGACGCACGACTTCGCGGCCTTTGGCCGTCCGCCGCATCCGGGCGGCTCCACGCGCCGCACCGTTTATCATGCCGCCTGGGAACAGCAGGACGACGAGTGGACGTTTGACATCGAGGCCGATGCGTTCCTTTACCGCATGGTGCGGCGGCTGGTTTACCTCCAGGTGGCAGTGGGGCAGGGCCGTTTGAGTCAGCAGGCTCTGGTCGCTGCGCTGGGAAAAGCGGCGCCTTTGCTCGCCGGGCTGGCCCCGCCGCAAGGCCTGACGCTGGTGGCTGTGCGTTATCCCTGAGGCGCGGCCGCGCGCAGTCACGCCGTCGCGGTGACAGTCTTATCGTGAGCGGAAGGTATTCCGCACGCAAGTTTACCTGTTCTTTTTGGAGAGACGATGGTGCACAAGACTTATTATCCGAAAGCCTCAGAATTGCAACCGCAATGGTTGCTGGTGGATGCCAGCGGTCAAAATCTGGGACGACTGGCCAGCAAGATTGCTACCCTGTTGCTCGGCAAGCATAAGGCTTCCTTTACGCCGGGCGTTAAGGTTGGCGATTATGTGGTCGTGATCAACGCGGCCAGGGTGACCGTGACCGGCACCAAGACCAGCAACAAATTGACCGAGAAGAAGTATTATCATCATTCCGGCTATCCGGGTGGCCTGAAAGAGGTGAACCTGCGGGATCAGTTGCGCCGTTATCCCGACCGTGTGATTCGCCATGCGGTGTGGGGGATGTTGCCGCACAACCGTATGGGACGCCACTTGCTCAAGCGGCTGAAGGTTTACGGTGGCGCGGAGCACCCCCACGGCGCGCAGAATCCGCAGCCGGTGTAACCGTCGGCGTTGGGCCGTTCCCTGCCGGGAGTATGGTGCATACTTTGTAAGAAAAGGAATTTACGAACAGGAAGGACACTATGTCGGTGCAGTATTACGAAGGTGTTGGACGTCGCAAAGAAAGCGTGGCGCGCGTGCGCGTGATGAGCGGTTCCGGCAAGTTCATCGTCAACGAGAAAGACGCGCCCGCTTACTTCACTCGTCTTGGCGATCTGGACAGGATTTTGAGCGTGTTTCGCGCGATTGGGCAGGAGCCGACTATGTATGACGTCTCTGTGCTGGTCAAGGGCGGCGGCGTGACCGGTCAGGCCGATTCGGTGCGGCTGGGCCTGGCGCGTGCCTTGCTCAAGATGAACCCGGACTGGCGCTCCCTCTTGCGTCAACACGAGCTGCTTACGCGCGATGCGCGCGAGAAAGAGCGCAAGAAACCCGGCCTCAAGCGTGCTCGCAAAGCGCCAACGTACACCAAACGGTAAGAGCGTAACACGCGTGAAATGTGAAGCGTGAAGCGGAAAGCGTAAGGCGGAAAGCGTACCGGGTATGGCTGGGGTGACGCTGCTGGGTCTGGGGCCGGGTGAGGCCGCAAAATTGACCCGCGAGGCGTGGGAGGTGCTGCTTTCGGCCTCCGAAATCTGGCTGCGCACAGTGCAGCATCCAACGGTATCCGCGTTCCCTTCTACCTTGAAGGTCTTTTCTTTTGACGACCTTTATGAAGGGGGCGCGGATTTTGCTTCTGTCTATGAGCAGATTGTCGCCAGGGTGCTGGAACTGGCGCAACGACCGCAGGGGGTCATCTATGGCGTGCCGGGCGATCCTTTCATCGCTGAGGCCACCGCGCCGGAAATCGCCCGCCGGGCGCATCTGGCAGGGCTGCCGGTGCGCATCGTCAACGGTCTCTCATTTATCGAGCCGTTGTGCGCGGCGCTGGGCCTGGACCCGTACCCGCGCTGCGCGCTGGTGGACGCGCTGGAACTGGCCGATGCGCATGTCCCGCCTTTCCCGCCGGATATGCCGGCCATTGTGGCGCAACTCTATTCGCGTCTGATTGCGGCGGAAGTCAAGATGACGCTCAACGCTGTCTATCCTGACGAACATCCGGTGTCCCTGGTCCACGCCGCGGGGACAGCCGCAGCACAGGTTGAGCATGTGCCCCTGTACGCGATCGATCGTTCCGAGCAAATCGGCCTGCTGACTGCGCTCTATGTGCCGCCATTGGGAGAGGGGACTTCCCTGGAGGCCTTTCAGGAGGTGGTGGCGCGCTTGCGGGCGCCGGATGGTTGTCCGTGGGATCGGGAACAAACGCACGCCAGTCTGCGGCCACACCTGCTCGAAGAAGCCTATGAAGCGTTGGCGGCGCTGGATAGCGGCGACGTGGTGAAAATGGTGGAAGAGTTCGGTGATTTGCTGCTGCAAATCGTCCTTCATGCCCAGATCGCCAGCGAAGAAGGCGAGTTTGGCATGGCGGACGTGCTCCGACAGGTGCGTGCCAAGATCATCCGTCGTCATCCGCACGTGTTCGGCGATCTGCAGGTGGCTGGAGTGCAGGGAGTGTTGCAAAACTGGGAGAAGTTGAAGGCTGCCGAACGCCGCGCGCACGGTCAGGCCGAAAAAGGTCTGCTGGACGGTGTGCCGCTGGCCCTGCCGGCGCTGACCCAGGCGCAGGAGTATCAGGAGCGTGCGGCGCGCGTCGGCTTCGACTGGCCGGTGATTGATGGCCTGCTGGAAAAGGTTGTGGAGGAAATTGGGGAAATCAAGGCCGCGCGCGATCACGCACAACTGACGGCGGAGATCGGCGATTTGCTGTTCGCGCTGGTCAATCTGGCGCGCTGGAAGAAGATAGACGCCGAGTCGGCGCTGCGTGCGGCCAATCAGCGCTTTCGTGCGCGCTTTGCCTTCGTGGAGCAGGGCGCACGTCAACGCGGGAAAGCCCTGCCGGAGTTGACGCTGGAGGAAATGGAAGCCCTGTGGCAAGAGGCCAAACGGCACGAGACGTAGGGAGGGTGTGTCCACGCAAAAGCTGTCGTACGAATGTTGCTCTGTTGCCAACACTCTCAATGTAGTCACGGCGAGCGAAGCGCATGTCCCGCCTGCCACGAGCGGCGGCGTGGTGGAGCGTAGCGTAGGGAAAGCAGTCTCCCGCCAGGCAAGGGGATTGCTTCGCCGCCTGGGCGGCTCGCCATGACATCATCGCCACAGAGCCTGTGAATGTCAAAAACCGGCAACATTCCAGGGTTTTCGTATGGCGTGCGATCACTTTTGAGTGCACACCTGTTCGATTTGCGTATCTTGCTTTTGCTCCAGATTCATGTATAATTAGCATCAGGCACGGTCAGTTATCTCAGGTTTGCATCTCGGAAGAGATGCAATTGTGTTTTTCCCGCTGTTCTCTTTCTCTTTGCAGCCGTTTTATCCGCCTTAATAAGGATGCCTATGCCAACAACTTTTTTGACCCCCGAGGGCTATAAAACCCTTCAGGAAGAACTGGAATACCTGCGCACGGTCAAGCGCCAGGAGGTGGCGCAGCGCCTGCACGAAGCCATGGAGGGCGGTGAACTGATTGAAAATGCGGAATATGAGGCCGCCAAGAACGAACAGGCTTTCGTGGAGGGTCGCATTCAGGAACTGGAGATTCTCCTGGCTTCGGCGCGCATCATTGACGAACACGGTCGCGATCCGACGCTGGTCCAGGTAGGCGATACGGTGACGATTCAGGAAGAAGGTGGTCAGCCCGAAACGTACACCATCGTTGGCGCGGCGGAAGCAAATCCACGGGAGGGGAAGATTTCGAATGAATCGCCCATTGGCAAAGCGATTCTCAACCACCATGTGGGCGAGGAAGTGGTCGTGGAAGCGCCGGCCGGGGCGTATAAAGTGCGCATTCTGAAAGTGGAATAAGAGCCTGAGACGGGCGTCCTCGCCCCGCGCGGCCTGGCGACCGGCGCGGGGCTTTTTTGTCGCCGACCACCCTGGCGGTGAATCGGAATAACTGCAGGCGGCAGCGCCGTTGTCTGGTAAAATACGCAATGAGGAACGATCATGGCAGAATACACTTCCCTTGAGAAAATTCGTCTGGAAAAAATTGCCCAACTGCGTCAGGAGGGCATTGATCCCTATCCAACGCGTGCCGAACGGACGCATACTTCTGCTCAGGCAATTGCCGCGTTCGAGCGCGCCGAGCAGGAGGGCGGCACCGTGCCGGCTACCCTGACCGGTCGGATTCGCTCCATGCGCCCGATGGGGAAACTGACCTTCGCCCACATTGAGGATGGCGAAGGACGCATTCAGCTGCTCCTGCGTGCCAATGAGGTGGGCGAAGAGCGCCTTGCCTGGTTCAACAGGATGTTCGACCTGGGCGACTTTATTCAGGCTCAGGGTGTCCTCTTCCGCACGCGCACCGGTGAAGTGACCTTACAGGTGCAGGATTTCAAAATGCTGGCAAAGGCCATCAGTCCCTTGCCGGCTGCCAAGGACGAGGTTACAGCAAGCGGCGAAGTCGTGCGCCATGCCGCTCTGGAGGACCCGGAACTGCGCGCCCGGCAACGTTATGCCGATTTAGCCGTCAATCCTGAAGTGCGCGCGACCTTCCGTCGCAGGGCGGCGATTGTGCGCGCCTTGCGTGAGTTTCTCGATAGTCGAGGCTTTTTGGAGGTCGAAACGCCTATCCTGCAGCCGATTTACGGCGGCGCTGCGGCGCGCCCCTTCGTGACCTATCACAATCAACTCAAGCAGAACCTGTACCTGCGCATTTCTTTCGAACTTTACCTCAAGCGCCTGCTGGTCGGGAATCTGGAAAAAGTCTATGAAATCGGGCGCGACTTTCGCAACGAAGGTATCTCCTATAAGCACAATCCGGAGTTTACCCAACTGGAGTTCTATTGGGCTTATGCCGATTACTGGCAGGTCATGCAACTGGCGGAGGAGATGATTTCCACCGTCGTCGCTCAGGTCACCGGTTCTACGAAAGTGACTTACCAGGGGTATGAACTGGACTTTACCCCTCCCTGGCGGCGGCTGGAGTTGCGACAGGGATTGCTGGAGGCGACCGGCATTGACATTGCTACCTGCCCGACGGCCGAGATGCTTTTTCAGGCGCTGAAGGACATCGGCGCCACGCCAGACCCGAAAGCCTCGCGCGGCAAGTTGATTGACTTCATGCTGGCAGAGTACCTTGAGCCGAAATTGATTCAGCCGGTCTTTCTCTATAACTACCCGCGCGATATTTCCCCGCTGGCCAAGGCTGTCCCTGGAGATCCGCTGACAGTCGAGCGGTTTGAAGTCTATGTCGCCGGCTTCGAACTCTGCAACGCTTTTACCGAACTGAACGATCCGCTGGATCAGGAGCAGCGTTTCCTGGAACTGGGCCGCGTGTATGACGCTGATGACGCAGAACGCCACCCGGTGGATGAGGATTACCTGCGCGCCATGCGCTATGGAATGCCGCCCTGTGGCGGTTTCGGCATGGGCGTTGACCGCCTGACGATGTTGTTGACCGACAAGCACAATATCCGCGAAGTATTGCTGTTCCCCCATCTCCGCCCTGAGGAAGGGTGAGGTGGATTGGGGACAGATAGTGGCATAGAATCGGATTGCCATTGCCGGCCAGGGAAATGAGTCTTTCAGCAGATATTCTGTGTTATGGTGCGCCTGAACTGTGGCCGGAGCGTATTCCGTTGCGCGCTGGCCCGTTGACGCTTTGGTATGCCTTCGGTTCGTTATGGCATATCGGCTGGTGGCCTTCCCTGATTCTCAATCGAATTTACGTTGCTGTGCGCGACCCCAACTGGGAGACGGTGCCGGGGGTATTGACGGAGGTGCGCCGTCAGGTGCGGGAGGATTCTTTCCTTGTTGAATTCCAGTCTGAGCATCGCCAGGATGACATTCATTTCATCTGGCGCGGCCTGTTAACCGGCAGCGCGCAGGGAGTGGTGACATTCACGATGGAAGGCGAAGCGCAGACGACCTTCCGCAGCAACCGCATTGGTCTCTGTGTCCTGCATCCCATGAGCCTGGCCGGGCAGCCGTGTCGAATTGAACATGTCGACGGCTCTATGGAGGAAAGTCGCTTCCCGGAGTGGATTGCCCCGCGCGAGCCGTTTTTGAATTTCCAGGCCCTGGTGTATCCTGTTGCGCCGACGTTGCGGGCCGAGGTGCGCCTTGAGGGGGATGCTTTCAACACCGAGGATCAACGCAACTGGGGCGATGCAACCTATAAGACGTACAGTACCGGCCTGGCGCCGTTTCCGGCGCGTGTACGCCGCGGGCAACGCCTGCGGCAATCGGTCAGCGTGCGCCTGCTGGATGCGCCGCCGGAGGTTCTGCCGGCGGAGGCGAACGCCGGGGATAAGGGCGAGACGGTGATTCACCTCGGCCGCGCAACGCGTCCCTGGCCACCGTTGGGCTTATGTCTGCCGCCTCAGACGAGCATGCTTTCGACGCGTCAGGCGCGTCGTCTGCGGGCGTTGAATCCGGCTCATCTGCGCGCCGATCTGGATTGGCGCCGCGAGGAGCCGCTGTTGACGCAGGTGCAAATGGCTCTGGACGCCTCCATTGCGGTTGGCGCGCCGCTGGAACTGGCCATTCACCTTTCCCGAGCCGCGCGTCGGGAACTCGATACACTCTGCCGCGCGGTGGAAACGTTACGACCGCGCCTGGCGCGCTGGCTGGTATTTCAGACCAGGCGACTGGTAACTGATGGGGAGACGCTGCGACTGGCCCGGGAGCGGCTGGGGGGCTTTGGCGTGCCAATCGGTGCCGGGACGAATGCTTATTTCGCGCAGGTCAACGTGGTTCATCCCCCCTCCGAGGCCGATTTGCTGGTCTATTCCATCAATCCTCTGGTCCATTCTCTGGATTCATGGACGCTGATTGAGAACAGCGCGGCCTTTGCCGCCACGGTGCTCAGCGCGCGGCAATTCTGGGGTGAGAAGCCGATTCTGGTGGGCCCAATCACGCTGCGTAAACGCTGGAACCCGGATGCAACCGGTGCAGAACGAAAAACCGCGCCGGGTGAGTTACCCGCTTCGGTGGATGTTCGTCAGATGTCGTTGCTAGGCGCTGGCTGGACGGTTGCCAGCCTGCATGCCCTGGTTCAGGCCGGTGCCGACATCCTGACCTGTTTCGAGACCACCGGCTGGCGCGGGGTGATGGAAAACGAGGCCGGCTCACCCTTGCCGGAGCGTTTCCCCTCGATCGCTGGCGGGGTTTTCCCGGTGTATCATCTTCTGGCCGACATTGCCGAGATGAGTGATGGCGTGGTAGTAGAGAGCCATTCTTCTCAGCCGTTGAAGGTGGAAAGTCTGACGTTGCGGCGAGGCACGTTGTATCGCTCCCTGGTCGTCAACCTGACGGCGGAAGAACAACGGGTGACCCTGCCGGAGATTACGGGCCGGGCGCGCCTGAAACGGCTGGACGCAACCAACGCCGAAGCGGCCATGCGCGATCCCGAAGGCTACCGCGCTGCTTCCACCGTGCAGGTCACGGCCAGCGCAGGCGGGCTGACGCTTGCCCTGCCGCCCTTTGCCCTGGCTCGCCTGGACTGGAGCTGAGCGCGGGGTGCGGCGGCTGAAGCGGGTTGATCCATGCCTGACTGCCTGCCAGCCTGTGTTGCCTGGAGCGTCGGGCGCGAAACCTGTCCTCGAAGCGCCGCTCCGTGATCGCTCTCTGAAGGGGGAAAACTTGCGATATAATTCAAACCGCACGTGGCAGGAGGCGCGGTGGTGTACCCTGAGTTAGAGCAAATTCAGGCAATCGCAGCGCGGATACGGGCGCAGATAGCCTTTTCGCCGCGCGTGGCGCTGATTCTGGGCAGTGGCCTGGGTGGTCTGGCCGAAAGTGTGGCCGACGCGGTCGTGATTCCATACACCGAGCTGCCCGGCTGGCCTGTGACAACAATAGAGGGCCATGCAGGCCGTCTTCTGTTTGGCCACCTGGAAGGCCGGGCGGTGATGGTGATGCAAGGGCGCGCGCACTATTATGAAGGTTATAGCATGGCGCAGGTCACCTTGCCGGTGCGGGTTATGCAACAGCTAGGGGTGGAGATTCTCATTGTGACGAATGCGGCAGGCGCGATCAACCCCGATTTCGTGCCGGGCGACATCATGTTGATCAACGACCATCTTGGGCTGGCGGCGATGGTGGGGTTGAACCCTTTGATTGGCCCGAATCTGGCGGAGTTCGGCCCACGTTTCCCGGATATGAGTCAGGCCTACGACGTCCACTTACGCGCTCTGGCGCGGCAGGTAGCGCGGGAACGCGGTATCGCGTTGCGTGAGGGCGTGTATGTTGGCCTGAGCGGCCCCTCCTTTGAGACGCCGGCCGAGTTGCGTTTCCTGCGCCTGGCCGGAGCGGACGCGGTTGGCATGTCTACGGTGCCAGAAGTCATCGTTGCCCGTCATGGTGGAATGCGGGTGCTGGGTTTCTCCGCTATCAGCAATAAGGCCAATCTGGACGGGAGCACGCTGACTACCCATGAGGAAGTCCTGGCTGCCGGCAAAGTCCTGGCGCCCAAACTGGAAAGCCTCTTGCGTGGTGTGCTCGGCGCGCTGACAGGGACGCCATGATTGCTGTGATTCAGTTTTTCACCCGTCACGCGCTGCTGGTATATTCCCTTCTGGCGCTTTGTGCTCTCTGGCTGACAGGGAAACTCGTCAAGCGGGCGCGCGAAGCGGCACATGCCATCTTTGGCCTGGAACGAGAGATTGCGCAGCAACGCTTCCAGCGCACGTTGACCTTGTTGCTGCTGGTGTTGATGCTGGCTCTGGGCGAGTTTATCCTGACTACCTTTCTGGCGCCGGCCTTGCCGGCCAGCGCCTTGATCCCGACGCCAACGTTGAATCCCCTGGCCGCGGCAACGGCTACCCTGTCGCCCACCATGCTGACCAGCCTGAGTGGAAATGCTCCTGCCCTTGCTCCGTCGCTGGCCGGCAGTGGCTGCAGCCCCGATCAAATTACCTGGACTTATCCGACACCGGGCGAGGTGTTGCGTGGCACGGTGACGTTGCGCGGTACAATTCAGGTGCCAAACTTTGGTTTTTATAAGTACGAGTATGCGCCGGCAGGCAGCGATTCCTGGTCAACGGTACAGGCTGGGCGTAACAGTGGTCAGGATATTGAAATTGGTGATTGGAATACCTCCCTGCTTGTGCCAGGCGATTATCTCTTGCGGCTGGTTGTCACTGATAATGATGGTCAGGAATATCCGGCTTGCGTGATTCCGGTGCAGGTGGTTGCGCCATGAGGATGGAAAATCGCATGCTGATTGAGGCGCAGGTAAGGCGTGTAGGGCGTAAAGCGCAGGACGTATGAGGAGTGCACATGCCAGAAGTTCGCATTCGGACAGTTCGGGCTACGGATGTTCCGCTTTTGATTCAACTGGATCACTCATGCGACAGCGAATATGTCTGGCAAATGGAGGCGCGGCGCGCAGAGGGGGAGATAAGCGTCATGTTTCGCGAAATCCGTTTTCCGCGGCCGGTGACGGTGGTGTATCCGCGTTCGCCTGCGCTTCTCAAAGAGGAATGGGAGCGGCGCGGGAATATGCTGGTAGCCGAGGTCAACGAGCAGGTGGTGGGATATTTGCGCTTTTACGAACAGGTGACGACGCGCACTGCCTGGGTAAGCGACGTTGTGGTCGCGCCGACGTTACGTCGTCAGGGCGTGGCGACGGCGCTGATCCTGGCCGCGCAGGGGTGGGCGCAAGAGCGCGCCAACCGGCGCATGATCCTGGAGATTCCGGTGCGTTGTTATCCGGCCATTGCTCTGGCGCGCAAAATGGGTTTCGAATTTTGTGGTTATCACGACAACCACTACCCTAACGAGGATATGGCCCTCTTCTTTGATAAGACTCTGGGCTGAAGGCGACCATGACAGTGATCTGGATGGATGAAATCCTGACCGTGATCATCACCCTGGGCCAGATTCTGACCGCCGGGGTAGCCATCACGGCGCTTTCATTGTTCTTCTACGCCCTTTCCTTTAACCTTCGGGATCGGGTGGCGCGTTCTTTTGCCATCATTCTGCTCTGTGTGGTCATCGTGTTTGCCGCCGAAGCCCTGGAAAGCAGCGCCACGGCGCCGCTGGTCGTGGATTTCTTCCTGCGTTTTGAGTGGGTGGGGATTGTTTTCTTGCCGGCGGCCTATTTGCATCTTTCGGATGCCTTGCTGGTGACGGTTGGGCGTCCTTCGCGTGGGCGACGCCGCCTGGCTGTGCGCCTGATGTACGTACTCTCCACGATTTTCCTGCTCTTGCTGGCCGAGGGTTATCTGGTTGGGCCGCTGGTGGCCGGCGCGCAGCCAACGCCCTATCTCCAACGCACGCTCTGGACAGAAATCTTCACCCTGTGTTATGTGGCGACCATGGCCTGGGCGGGCATTAATTTCCTGCGTGCCTATCGTCGCACGCTGACCCGTTCTGGCCGCCGTCGACTCATGTATCTGCTGGCCGGGGCTACGGCGCCGGCGTTGGGTTGCTTCCCATACCTGTTGTATGGCTCCTCGCTTGCCGCGCGCCATCCCTTCCTCTTCTGGGGCGCTGTTCTGGCCGGTAATGCGCTGGTCGAGGTGCTGTTGATTGTCATGGCCTATGCGGTGGCTTTTTTCGGCGTCTCCTGGCCCGATCGGGTGGTCAAAACGCGCCTGCTCAAGTGGTTGTTGCGCGGGCCGGTGACCGCCTCGGCCGCGCTGGCGGTGATGACCATAGTACGCCGGGCTGGCGAACTTTTCGGCGTCGTCTATTCCGGCGCTGTGCCGGCGGCGATGGTGGCTACAGTCCTGTTGCTGGAACATACCATCACCTTGCTCTCTCCCTTGTGGGAAAAAGTGGCTTTTGCAGGTAAGGATAGCGCTGACCTGTCGCTGTTGCGCAATCTTGAGGATCGCTTGATTACCCGCAGCGATTTGCGTCAGTTTCTGGAGGCGGTCCTGGCGGCGTTGCGTGACCTGCTGCAATCGCCCTCGGCGTTCATTGCGGCGCTGGATGACGGCGCCTTCCTGTTGTTGCTTGCTACCGATAACTCGCCATTCCACAAAGCAGAGGCAGATTGGGACGATGCGCTGGAGGTGGTCCGGGCGGCCAACGGCAACGGCGACGTCTTTCTCTGGCATGGGCACTGGCTGTTTCCTCTCTTTCAGCCTGCGGAAGGCAGTATGGAAAGTCAGATATTGCTTGGGCTGGTGGGCGTTGAGAACCGCGCCGGTCAGGAACTGACGCCGGATCAGCGACAGGCGGTGCAAACGTTGTTGCGCCGCGCCCTGTTGGCGTTGCAGGATCGTCGCCTGCAGCAACGCGTGGTACGTTCTCTGGAAGAGTTGCATGCTCAGGTAGATATCTTCCAGCGCTGGCGTGCGGCAGGCCCCTACAATAAACGCGGTCTTCTGGCTGAGACTCTTCCGCCTGAAGCCGATCTGGTCAGCTGGATCAAGGATGCGCTGACGCATTATTGGGGTGGGCCGCGTCTGACGCAAAGCCCTTTGCTACAGTTGCGCATTGTCCAGCAGGCTCTGGAGCAACAGGATAACCCTGCCAACGCGCTGCGCGCCGTGTTGCGTCAGGCAATTGACGGTATCCGTCCTCAGGGAGAGCGTCGTTTCACGGCGGAATGGATTCTCTATAACATCCTGGAGATGAAATTTATCGAGGGGCGCAAGGTGCGCGAAGTTGCCAGTCGGCTGGCCATGTCGGAGGCCGATTTGTATCGCAAACAGCGCGTTGCCCTGGAAGCGGTGGCCAGGGTGATTCTGGAAATGGAACGTCAGAGCCAGTCGTTGGCAGAGTCACCTGCTACGCCTGGCCCGACGGCTCAATCGGAGCACAGGCTGTGACGAAGCCCTCGCGACCTCCTGTCCCGCCCGAGACAGAGAAGCCTGCCGGTGCTGACTGGCTGGACTGGCTGGCTCATCTGCGCAGTCACTTCAGTCGTTTTAGCCGCGATGTGCTGGGAGTGGCGCTGTTCGCCTTTGCTATCCTGATTCTGTTGGGGTTATTGCATCTCTCCCAGGGCATTGTGCTGGACTGGTTGTGCGCCTGGATGAGGGAATGGTTGGGGTGGGGGAGTGCGCTGGTTGTGGTGGGCGCGGCTCTGGGCGGCTGGCTGCTGATTCGCTCGACGCGTGTGCCGGTGACGCTGAAATGGGGGCAGGTCATTGCGCTGGAACTGGCCGCTTTTCTGACGCTGGCGTTGCTGGCTATGATGGGCAATTATTCCCTGGCCCGCGCCGAGGCAGGGGGGTGGGGAGGACGTATCGGCTGGAGCCTGGCCATTTTGTTCGTGAGGCTGGCCGGGCCGCTGGGAGGTGGTATTCTGCTGGTCATCTGCTGGTTGATGGCGCTGGCCAGCGGCTTTGATCTGTGGGAGCGTCTGGAGGCCTGGCTGTGGCGTCAGGCTGGGGGAGCGCCGGTCGTGGCTGCCGCGCCGCCGGCGGTGGAGGCCGCGCCGCCCGAAAGCAGCCGCTCATCTCTGCCGAAACGAAAGGTGGAGTTACCGCCCCAGTTTCGCAAGTCGTTCAAGGTGAAGGATCGTGCAGAGGAGAAAAAGCCAGCCGCGCCTTTGCCGCGTGATGAGCGGCTCCCGCCGCTTAACCTGTTGATGAGTGAACAAAGCGTTCAACCCGATGAACGCACGATCAATCAGACAGCGGGCTTGATTGAGAAGACCCTGGCCGAGTTTGGCATTCCGGCGCGGGTGATTGGTTTTCGTCTTGGCCCAACGGTGACCCAGTTCGCGGTACAACCCGGCTTTATCCGCAAAGGAGAGGAAGAGGATGCCCAGCAGGTCAAAGTGCGTGTGGCGCAGATTGCGGCATTGCAGAAGGACCTGGCGCTGGCACTTTCGGCGGAACGTTTGCGCATTGAGGCGCCTGTGCCCGGACAGCCCTATGTGGGGATTGAGGTGCCGAATGCGCGCTCAATGACCGTCCGTCTGCGCCCGATTCTGGAGAGCGACGCGTTTTACCGGCTCAATTCGCCGTTGACCATTGCCCTGGGACGCGATGTTGCCGGTCAGCCGCTGGTGGCCGATCTGGCGCGCATGCCTCACCTGCTGATTGCCGGCACGACCGGTTCGGGCAAGTCGGTGTGCATTGCCGCCATCGCCGTTTGTCTGGCCATGAACAATACGCCGGAAGATTTGCGGATGATCATGATTGACTCAAAGATGGTCGAGTTGATCCGCTTTAACGGCTTGCCGCACCTGTATGGTAAGGTCGAGACAAACGTCCAGCGCATTCTGGGAGTCTTGCGCTGGGTGGTGTTGGAAATGGAGCGGCGTTACCAGCTGCTCGAGGCGGCGCACGCGCGCGACATTGATGCATACAATCGGCGCTTGCAGAAACGGCGTGAGGCGCAACCGCTGCCGCGCCTCGTGGTTCTGATTGACGAACTGGCAGACCTGATGATGTTGGCGCCCGATCAGGCCGAGCACTATCTGGTGCGCCTGGCGCAGATGGCCCGTGCGACGGGCATTCATCTGGTCGTGGCGACGCAGCGCCCCAGTACCGATGTCGTGACCGGCCTCATTAAGGCTAATTTCCCGGCTCGTCTGGCGTTCGCCGTGGCCTCCGCGGTGGATAGTCGCGTGATTCTCGACCAGGCCGGCGCAGAAACCCTGCTTGGACGTGGCGACATGTTATTCCTTAATCCGGAGAACGGCAGCCCGGTGCGGGCGCAAGGGGTGATGGTAACCGATCAGGAGATTGAGCGCCTGATCGCCTTCTGGCAGAAGATGAATCCGCCTGCGGATGTGCCACCGCCGTGGGAAACGCTCTTGCGTGAGGGTCAGGAGGGCGGCGAGGATGAGGTGCTGCTGGAGCAGGCGATTGCTTTGCTGCGCAAAGAGCAGCGCGCCAGCGCCTCGTTATTGCAACGGCGGTTGCGCATCGGTTATCCGCGCGCGGCGCGCCTGTTGGATCAACTGGAAGAGATGGGGGTGGTTGGGCCGCCGCAAGGCGCCGGGCGCGAGCGCGCGGTCTTGCTCGAAGCGGACGAAGAAGAGGATGATATAGAACGTGATGACTGATCCTGTTTTCACGGAGGCGATGTTTCATGAGCGAAGCGCGAAAACGTACGTTGTCCGAGAACATGCGTGTCTGGTTCCGCTGGCTGCTCGAACCCATTGCCCGTTTTTTCAACCGTCTGGGAATCCATCCCAATCTGATGACGTTGTTCGGCCTGGCTGGCACGACGCTGGCCGGGGTTCTTTTGGGGACGGGGTACATTCGCTGGGGCGGGCTGCTGTTGCTGATCATGGGACCGGTGGACGCTCTGGATGGCGCGATGGCGCGACTGCGCGGCGAGCCAACGGTCTGGGGCGCTTTCGTTGACTCGGTCTCGGATCGGTATGCCGAACTGGTCGTCTTTGGTGGGCTCCTGTTTCATTTCCTGACGCAAGAGGAGCCGTTAGGGGTCGTCCTGGCATATCTGGCCGCCGCCGGGTCGGTTCTCGTTTCTTACGTCAAGGCGCGCGCCGATGCCGGCAAACTGGACGCCAATGTCGGCATCCTGACGCGCTTCGAGCGGTTGCTCGTCTTGATTCCCTCCCTTATTTTCAATGTTCCCCTCTACGGCCTGGGAATTATTGCCGTTTTTGCCAATCTGACTGCCCTGCAGCGCATCGCGCGCGTGCGGCGAGATGCTTATCGGCAAATGGCAGCCACACGGCGCGACGATTGATTCTGGAAAAGGAGATTGAACCATGCCAGCTTTATCTTCCAATAATCCTCATCTGCCCTTCGGCGATCAACGCACCGCTCCCTGGTATGGCAAGGATATTCTCTCGGTGAAACAGTTCACGCGGGAGGACCTGGAGTACATCTTTGCCGTCGCCCATGAAATGCGCGTGATGGTCGAGCGTGTGGGTACGTTTGATTTACTCAAGGGGAAGATTCTGGCCAACCTGTTCTACGAACCTTCCACGCGCACCTCGTCGTCGTTTACGGCGGCGATGGAACGACTGGGCGGTTCGGTCATCCCGATTAACGAAGTGCGTTACTCCTCGGTTGCCAAAGGTGAGTCCCTGCCGGATACCGTCCGCACGCTGGAGTGCTATGCAGATGTGATTGTCCTGCGTCATCCGGAAGTTGGTTCGGCGGCGATCGCGGCGCAGGCGGCGCGCAAACCGGTCATCAATGCCGGCGATGGGATTGGGGAACATCCCACACAGGCGTTGCTTGACGCGTTTACCATTCGTGAGGAACTCGGTCACATTGACGGTCTGACGGTTACCCTGCTGGGCGATCTGAAGCATGGGCGCACCGTACATTCGCTGGCGCGCTTGCTCTCGCTCTACAAAGTCAGGCTGAATTATGTCTCGCCGGACATTCTGCGCATGCCGCTGGAATTGATAGAGGAATTGAAGGCCAAAGGCGTGGAGCAAACCGAGTATGCTACGCTGGACCCCTGCCTGGCCGAGACGGACGTGCTGTACGTGACGCGTGTCCAGAAGGAGCGTTTTGCCGATGAGGCGGTTTATGAATCGGTCAAGGACGCCTATATCATTGATAAAGACGTCATGAAGAAGGCCAAAGCGCGCATGATCGTCATGCATCCTCTGCCGCGTGTAGGCGAGATTGATCCGGCGATTGATGATGACCCGCGCGCGGCTTATTTCCGCCAGATGGAATACGGCCTCTACGTCCGTATGGCGTTGCTGGCGATGGTGCTGGGAAAGGCGTGAGGCGCGCTCCCTATGGAATCGTTCTTCTCGTTGCTTGAGCGGCGCGTTGACGAGTGCGCCTCGTTCCTCTGCGTCGGCCTTGATCCTCACCCGGCTGACCTTCACGCCCCGACTGCCGAGGCCGCCCTGGACTTTTGCCTGCAGCTGGTGCGCCAGACGGCGCCCTGTGCGGCGGCTTTCAAGCCGAATGTGGCGTTCTTTGAAGTCTTTGGTGCCGCAGGTTGGACGGCGCTGAAACGAGTTATGGAAGGGATTCGAGAGGAGGCCGCTCGGCTGGGGAAATACATTCCCGTTATTCTGGACGCCAAGCGCGGCGATATTGCCTCTACGGCGGAGGCTTATGCCCGCGCGGCCTTTGAGCAACTGGAGGCGGACGCGATCACCCTCAGCCCTTATCTGGGGCGCGATTCCCTGGAGCCTTTTCTCGCTTATCCGGGTAAGGGCGTGTTTCTGCTGTGTAAGACCAGCAATCCGGGTTCAGGCGACATACAGGATTTGATGGTAGAGGATGAACAGCGGATAGTGACCGCTCCCCGACTGACCCTGTACGAATATGTGGCTCATCTTGCCCAGACCTGGAACATGGCGACCAGCCTTGGCCTGGTGGTGGGAGCGACGCATCCCGCGGCGCTGGCGCGCGTCCGCGCCGCGGCGCCGGAGCTATGGTTCCTCGTGCCCGGTGTGGGGGCGCAAGGGGGGGATGTGGAACAGGCGCTGCGCGCCGGCCTGCGCGCCGATGGGAAAGGGTTGATCATCAACGTTTCCCGCGCGGTTGCGCGTGCTCAGGATGTGGCTGGCGCGGCGCAGGAGTGGCGGGAACGTATCTGGCAAGGCCGTGAAAAGGTAATGGCGGAGAGGCAAAAATCAGGAGAGACGGGTCTGCCGGCGTCTTTTCCGGCGGAGATCGCCGATGGCCTGCTTGCGGCAGGATGTGTACGGTTCGGCGAATTTACTCTCAAATCGGGATTGAAATCGCCAGTTTACATTGATCTGCGCCGGCTGATTGCACAGCCGCGCCTGCTGGCTCAGGTGGCGGCGGCTTATCTGCCACGGCTGCGTTCGTTATCCTTTGATCGCCTGGCGGCTTTACCGTATGCGGCGATTCCCATTGCGACGGCAATCAGTTTGCAGAGCGGCTATCCCTTGATCTATCCCCGCAAGGAGGTCAAAGAATATGGTACGCGCGCGGAAATTGAAGGCGAATATCGTCCGGGTGAGACGGTAGTGGTCATTGATGATCTGGCGACGACGGGCGGGAGCAAATTCGAGGCCATTGAGAAACTGACGGCTGCCGGTTTGCAGGTGAAGGACGTGGTGGTGTTGATTGACCGTCAATCTGGCGCCAGCGAAGCGCTACAGGCTGCCGGCTTTCGCCTCCATGCTGTGTTGACGTTGAGCGCCTTGCTGGATTACTGGGAGAAAAAGGGAAGCGTTGCCTCAGAGAACATTGCCGCGACGCGCCAGTTTCTGGCGCAAAGCCGCTCCTGACCACGCGGCGCGGCGGGCAATGGCGTGCGCACTGTCCGAGCGCGCCGCCGGGCCAGCGTGTTTTGACGTAAACACCTGTCAGCCCAGGGGATGTTGATTGTCGGGTGTGAAAACCGTCCATGCCCACCACCGGCTTTGTCTGCTCGAATGAGACGCTATCTGCGCCCTCGTGGACGGTTTGCCATGCCAGACGGAACCAGGCAGGCCCTGATGTTTTGACTGGCGCCAGAGGGGAGATTGGGGCTGGACTATGAGGAAAAGGAGGCGTATGCTGTAGAACCTATGCTGCCGGCGCGGCGCTGGTCGGTTTGACTTCGTTCTGGTAGGTAGGCAGAACGACGACGAACGTGGAACCTTTCCCCAGAATGGATTCGACCCAGATGCGGCCATGATGACTGTCCACGATGGATTTGACAATTGCCAGTCCCAGGCCAGAGCCGCCTACCCCCTTGGGCACGTTTGTGGCGCGGTAAAATTTCTCGAAAATGTGCGGCTGATCGGCAGGCGGGATGCCAGGCCCGGTATCGGAGACGCGCAAAATGGCCTGGCCGTTCTGTCTTTCCAGTTCGACAGTGATTTCACCCCCTTCCGGCGTATATTTGATCGCGTTGTTCAGCAGGTTGTCAATCATCTGGCGCAGACGAATCGGGTCGCCGCGCAACTCCACGGCCTGGCCATCGGCTGGCAGGGACAGGCGCAACCGTAGCCCTTTTTCCGTGGCTATGGAGTCGTAGGTTTCGACTGCCAGTTGTAGCAGGCTATCCAGGGGGAGCAATTCTTTCTGAACGTCTACGCCGGCCTCGATGCGTCCAAGTTCGAGCAAATCGTTGACCAGAGCGGTGATGTTCTGGATGCTGGTTTGCACGCGCTGAATAAACTCGCGCTGCGCGTCATTGAGCGTGCCCACCCGTTCAAGCAGTTCCACATAGCCGAGCACCGCTGTCAGCGGGGAACGCAAATCGTGGGAGATGGTGTTGATGAATTCGCTTTTCAGGCGGTCAATCTGGCGCAGGTAGGTAATGTCCTGCGTGGTAATGGCACTGCCCACGCCGGGAATGACGGTATGTTGGGCGTGATACACGCGTCCATCATCGAAGGCGATTTCGTGATGAGGAAGGTTCACGCTGCTCCCGCCGGTCAGCATGGCGCGCAAGTCGGGGTGGGGAATGACATCCAGCACCGGTTTTCCCTGATAATCCTCTTGCCAGAGGCCAAAGGCGCGGCGCATGGCGGGGTTGAGCAGCAGAATGCGCAACTGATCGTCCAGAATCATGACCCCATCTTCGATATGCTCGATGATGGTTTCCAGTTTCAGCAGTTCGTTCAGGCGTTGTTGCAACGAAGCGGTGGTACGTTTGACCTCGCGGCGTGTCCAATCGCCAAGGCGCCGTGCCCGTTGCAAACTGTTCTCCACGCTGCGACTGATTTCCGGCACGCGCAGCGGAGGGTAGATGACATCGCTAATGCCCGTCTCCAGCGCCTTTTTGGTCATCTCAAAGGAGGCCTGTGCGCCAAATAAAATCACCGGCAGGGTGGGGAAGCGTTCGAGCAACTGGCTGGCCAGGTTCAGGCCCTCCTCCCCGTCGAACTTCTCGCTGAGGATAACGAGGGCTGGCGACGAGGCCAGGAGCAAGTTGTCGAGCGCGGTGCGATTCTCTGCCAGGGCCACCTTATACGCGCCGGCCGTCAGGGCACGCTCGAACATGGAGGCGATTTGCGCATCGTCAAGCGCCAAAAGGATCAGGTCAGACTTGGGCATAGGTTAAGGCTATTTTACCCCAGAAGTGGGCTGTGATGGGCTTTCAGAAGCGATAAGTTGCAACATGCTCTGCAAATTGGCGCGGATGGTTTCGAGAGCCTGCAACTGGTCTGCGGTAACCATGCCCATCTTTCCGCTCAACAACAGTTCGAGCGGGTAGAGAGCCGTTTGGATACGGCTTTGCAGGTCCTGGCGTAAGCGCGTCAATTGTTCGCGCTTGCGATGTTCGCCAGCCTGAGCGGCTTCGGCGGTTTCCTGTAAGGCGCGAAACAGACGGGCATTGACCAGCGAAATGGAGGCATAATCGGCTACCGCTTCCAGCAGAGTCTGGGTGTTCCGGTCGAAAGGTTTGTTGGCCTTGCGCACCACTACCAACAGGCCGACTACTTCTTGTTGAACCTTGAGCGGCACAACGACGGCGGCCTGTCCCAGGGTCGCTACTTTGAATCGTTTGAGCGGTTCGCCATTGATCGCCAGAGTCTCGCCGGAGATTCCGACCAGCGAACTGACGCCGTCATCCAGCGGCTGGCCAACTTTACGCGCCCAGGCCGGCGGCAGGTTGCGGTAGGCGGTAAGCAGGAAGTTGCGGCTCTTTTCGTCGCGCAGGAGCAGCCAGCCGAAATCGGCCTCAGCCACGTGCACCATGCCCTCCACGATTTTATCGAATAGCAAGCGCTGGTCAGTAATGGAAATGACGGCTTTGCCGACTGCGAACAGGGTGGTCAGTTCACGCACGCGGCGTTGCAGTTCCTGATTGGCTTCTTTCAACTGGCGGTCCAGGCGTTGACGTGCGCGGCTCTCGCGCACTTGTTTGAGAGCGCGCTCCACGGCGGCCACGACCTCCGCTTCACGTACCGGCCAGAGCAGATAGTCGGTTGCGCCCAGACGGAATGCCTGAATAATCTCTTCCTCTTCGCCCTCGCCGGCGATGATAATGAGAGGGGTTTCCACCCCCTGAGAACTCAACGCCACAATCAGGTCTTTCCCGCTTAAATCGGGCAGGTTAATGTCAGCGATAATCAGATCGGGCGCGAAATTCATGGCGCGTTGAATCGCGTTGCTGGCATCGCCAACCACCTCCACCTGATATCCAGCCGGCTGCAGGGCCTGCCGGGCAATCAAATCGCTGATGTCAGGGTCGCTTTCGACCAGCAAGATTTTCTCAACATTGTCGCTCATAGGTTTTCCCCCTGAAAGAGCAGGATCAGGGAGAGGGACAGACGGCGAGGAGAAAGGATGATCATGACGTTAGCCTTCGCGGAAAGGGTTCTGTAGTGATTATAGCATGACTGTTCAGGATGAACAGGTGAGCGACTGTAACAGGAAAATCCTTCTGGCGGCTCTCGGTTTGCGGCGGGGTTTCCTGTTTTGAGAACGGGCTGGTTTTGCCTGTGCCTGCTCGCGGGTTTCCACAAATCTGAGCCGTGGCGGTTCGCTCCACGGCTCAGGTGCGGAAGGGTCATGGTGTTGTGCTGGCGATGCGGAGAGACTCGTCTGTATCCGTACTCAGGCGGGCGTGTAAGGCAACGCAGAGCGTTCGACTTTCTCCAGCGGGTAAACGTCAATCAGTTCGTAGTCGCGACTGCCGACGCCGTATTGTTCGGCGTATTCTGTCATCTTGTAAGGGTCTTTATAGGGCCCGTGAAGTTGCTGGAAGGGGTGCCCCTGGCGATAGTGTATTTCCATGGCCAGAGGGATGTTTTCCTCAATGAGATGTGTTCGGGCAATTAAATCGAGCACCGCCTGGTCAATGGCAACAATGTCATCGGAGCCCAGAATGCCAATATCAGGCAGAATGGGGAGGGTAGTGAAACCGAAGCAGTCACACAGCGGAGTCATGTGAGTGGCCAGGCTGAGATGCACGGCCTTGCCCGGTTCGAAAGTGGAGAGCACCTCACTGACTGCAATCGCGCAGGCCTCGGCGAAGGTGTGAAAGTTGATCGGCTGAATCTTCAGACTGCCCGGCGGCGCGACCTGTAAGCATCGTCCGCACTGATTGCATTGCTCGATGTGCAGGTGCATGTAACCGCGCCGCTCGCGATCTTCCACAATGGCCTCAAAGGGGCAGGAGGCAGCGATCTTGGGAATCGTCGTCTCCGGCTCCGGACAATGTTCCGGGAACCAGTAGGGATCGAAGTGCATGGCGTCGTGCATCTGGCTGCGCGTTTCGCTGGCCATGCAACCCAGCGCGATATTTTTCAACGCGCCGCCGAAGCCACAGGTCGGATGCCCTTTAACGTGGGCAAAGTTGACCAGAAACGAAGCGTCTTGGGCAAAACCGGCCACTTTCCACTCGCGGATGTTCTTGTACGGACGCGGATGGGCATAACAGTATTTCTCGTCCGGGCCGGAAATGGGATAGACCGGACAGCCAAGCACTTCGGCGGAGTAACCGCGTTGCTCGGCGCCCTCGGCATCCCAGGAAACATCGGCCACGAACGGTTTTCCACCGCCGTCTTTGATGGCCTGCACCACCTTGCGCACAAAGACCGGGTGGATGGTGGAATAGCCAATGTTGTTGGAAGTGTGCATTTTAATCAAGACGCGCTCCCCGCGGACGCGATCGCGCAGGTGTAGGCGCTCCAGAATCAAATCCAGTTTAGCCGGCAAGGTCTCTTTTGCTTCCAGACGGGCTTGCCTGGCTGACCCAAAATATACCTGGCTGGGCATGGCGTTACTCCTCGCGAGAGATAGACTGTTTCAAGAAAACGGGTAACTGCTGCGACAATGTCAAGTTAAACGTTTTTTCTATAAAACTCTACGCATTCCGTCACTGCGAGCAAAGCGCATGTCTCGCCTGCCACAAGCGGAGCGTGGGGAAAGCGGTCTCCTGGTTTGCAAGGAGATTGCTTCGGCGGCGCCTCGGGCGAGCCCCGGCGTGGCCCTGTTGCCGCCTCGCAATGACAGCGGGCAGGTAATTGCGGACACAGGGCAATTCCCTGCCGGGATCGTATTGGAGGGTGAACATCAACGAATCGCTGCGCCGCGTTCGTTGATTCGCTTCCTGTTCGTGGACGGCTGCCCCGGCGAAGCGCAAACTCGCTTTGGAAGCGGCAGGCAATGACCGGAAAAGGATAAACGGCGATGTTATCCTTGCTGCGAGCGTCCGCGCTTCCTGGGGTTTAATGGTTGTTATTCCGGATGAGCCGCAAAACTGTGGCAGGTAGTTACAGAACAGGTCTATATTATATCTATATGAAAGATTCTGGCAAGGATTTTATGCAGCAGAAGAAAGGGCAGAATAAACAACGCGTGGATGACCACGCTCAGGCCGAAGAGCAAGGCGAGGGTGCGTAGAAAGAGATTGACGGCTGGTGCAAGATGAGTCAATAACCAGGGGCCTGCGCCGGCCAAAATGGCGATGCCCAGCAAAATCCCTGTAACCAGACCGACTGGCAGCCAGGCATGACGATCGGAGGCCGAAGGCAACATGGTGCTGCTGACAACGATCGTCAGGTAAAACCAGAGCCAGAAATCGCCGCTGGCTTTGGGCAGTAAACGTACCCCTAACCAGAACAGCGCGAACTGCCCGGCGCGCGCCATGTCCCATAGCGGGAGGAGATGCAGACGGTAGAGGGCGGCAAAAGCAATGAACAGGCAGCCGCTGACAAGCGGCGCCAGACCAATCAGCGCATCGCGCAGCAGTCCGCCGCTGGCGGTTTCGACATACCCCAGACGCAGTTTGCCGTCTCCCTGGGCCTGAGGAATCAGAGAAAAGCGACCGGTGCGTACCCCGAGCAGCTTGGCGGCCAGAAAGTGGCTGATCTCATGCAAGAAGATGCCGGGCAGGAAGAGCAAAGCAAACGTGATCTGCGTCAGGGTCGGGTGCCGGGTGAGGAGCAAAAAGACGGCCTGTATCTCACGGTGCAGGGCGCGTTGGGCGAAAACCAGGGCGACCAGCAACGCCGTGAACCAGAACAGGCCGTCTATGTTATGCCAGAGGGTGCTGTTCACAGGGCGGGGGAACCATTGACCGGCGCTTGATTGCGCCGGGTGGCAGACCAGATGGCGCCGCCAGCAAATCCGAGGCCGGCAGAGAGCGCAATGTTGACCAGACCCACCAGGCACGCCAGTCCGATTTGTACTCCCCAGACAATTTCAGGCTCAACGATTGGTGTCCCCAACAGGCGATGGAAGGGTTGATATTGGGGATTTTGCAGGAACGCGGCATTGATCACAGAAGCCAGGAAATTGCCGGGGAGGGCGATGCCGGCCGCGATGAGTCCGGCTATCGCGCCGCGCTTCTCTGCTTCGGCAGAGACCACTGGTTTTTCGAATACGCCGGTCAGGTAACCGGCGAGCGTCCCGCCGAGCAGGGGAACGCAGATGGCACACAGTGGACTGATGCCCATAGCGGCTATCAGCACCAGCAGCAACATACTGCCGCCACCGATCAAGCCTGCTTTTACCATCGTTCCTCCTTCGCCGGATTAAGCGTGAATCAGCGGGCAGCGGCGCGCACAATAGCGATGAACTCCTCGGCTTTGAGGCTCGCGCCGCCGACCAGCGCGCCGTCAATTTCTGCCTGGGCAAAGAATTCCGCCGCATTGGCCGCGGTGACCGAGCCGCCGTAGAGCACGCGCGTGCCGCGCGCGATTTCTGCACCGTATAACTCAGCCAGAGCCGGGCGGATGACCTCGCGCACGACGGCATTGGCATTCTCGCCGGTCGAGGCCTTGCCGGTACCTATCGCCCAAACCGGTTCGTAGGCGATAACAATGTGTGCCGCGAAGGTTGGGTCGAGGCCTTTGAGACCGGCGCGTATCTGCTGACCGACGACGGCGGCAGTCTGGCCGGCCTCGTACTGCGTCAGGGTCTCACCCACGCAGACGATGGGGATCAGTCCGATGGCCTGGGCCGCCAGCACTTTGCGATTGACCGTCTCGTCAGTCTCGCCAAAGTAGGTGCGGCGTTCCGAATGGCCCAGGATGACATAGCGGCAAAATTCGGCCACCATGGCCGGGGCAATTTCACCGGTGAAAGCGCCTTTTGACTCCCAATGCATGTTCTGGGCGCCGAGGCCAATATCGGTCCCTTGCAGGAGAGCGGCCAGGGCAGGTAAGGAGGTAAAGGGCGGGCACAGCACTTTCTCCACGCCGCTGATGGCGCGCAGTCCGGCGGCCATCTCGGAAACCAGCGCCCGTGCCTCGGCGACCGTTTTATTCATTTTCCAGTTACCAGCGACAAAAGGGGTACGCATTGTTGGAACTCCTTATCAGGTGTTTTTCGTAACTGCCTACCATGGCTAATGGAGAACCCTCTGCCTCTTGTCATTGCGAGCGTAGCGAAGCAATCTCCCGGCAAGCAAGGGGATTGCTTCGCCGCCTGCGGCGGCTCGCAATGACAAGGATGGATATGTGGGTAGGTTGTTACAATTTTGTACTATAATATGTTAACTGCAGCGACAGGTTGGTTAACTGTAAGGATGCTGTTATGCAGATGCTCCTTTTCCACGAGTAGAATCACAGGTGGAGGTAAGAATTTATTATGAGCAACGGGACGGTGATGTACGTCGAGGATAATCTGGAGAATCGCATCCTGGTCCGGCGCGTGTTGATGGCAGAAGGGTACGATGTCCTCGAGGCCGGCAGCGCCCAGGAAGCGCTGCAAGTCCTGGAAGAACAGGTCCCTGATCTCATTCTGGTTGATATCAACATGCCCGAGGTAGATGGTTACACCCTGACGCGCAAAATACGTTCGATGCCCGGTTTGGCGAATGTGCCTATTGTTGCCCTGACGGCTAACGTGCTGCGCGGCGACCGCGAGAAGTCGCTGGAAGCCGGCTGCGATGGCTATATTCAGAAACCGGTGGATATTGACGTTCTGCCTCAACAAGTAGAGAGATATATCAGGAAACGATGAACACTCTGGCTGATGAAACGACCCAACCGAATCCGGTCACCGATACCCAGCCGGGCATGCGGCGGGCGAGCATACCCAAAGACGCCACCGTGCTGGTGGTTGAGGACAATGTTTCGAATTTCGTCTTGATCGCCCGGATGTTGGGTTATCTGGGTATTCATTGCGAGTGGAAGACGTCGGGGTATGAGGTGGTGGAGTATGCAGATACCCTGCCGCGTCTGGATTTGATCCTGATGGACATTCGTCTGCCCTATGAGGACGGCTACGGCGCCTTGCGGAAGATTCGCGCCTCCGGCTCGGAACGATTGAAAAAGGTCCCGATTGTCGCGGTGACGGCCGAGGCCAGTGTGGAGCAAATGAACAAGGCGCGTGCGGCCGGCTTCAACGGTTTTTTGGGCAAACCACTCGATCCCGATCGCTTCCCCGATCAGATTCGTCGTATTCTGGCCGGCGAGCCAGTTTGGGAGATGAGCTAGCCGGCATGTTTGCCAGGAGCCTCCCATGTTTTCCAGATTTTGGGAAC
>DAOTVX010000083.1:0-50248 GCA_034436275.1 Anaerolineales bacterium
TAATGGAGAACCCTCTGCCTCTTGTCATTGCGAGCGTAGCGAAGCAATCTCCCGGCAAGCAAGGGGATTGCTTCGCCGCCTGCGGCGGCTCGCAATGACAAGGATGGATAGTGGGTAGGTTGTTACCCATAGGCCTTGTTTTCTACAGGGGTAGAGCAAGTACACTCGCGGATGGCCCGGGAGAGCCATCCGCTTTTGTTTTTCGGGTACCGCTGGTTGCCGTGCGTCGCCTTCGTCTTCGGATGAAAAAGCCTCCACGAACATGCGAACCGGTCACAGGCTGGAGCGGACTTCAAAGGCGTGGAATTCGCCGCTGGCCGGTTCCCATTCCACGCGCGCCTGATCGACGCGCGCGGCGCGCGGGCCGCGCTGTACCAGTTCGACGAAGCGTTCCAGCACGTCGCGCCGGCCTTCCGCAACCACCTCCACGCCATCATAACCAACGTTGCGTACCCAGCCGTTCAGGCCGAGCAGATGCCCCTGTTGCTGGACGAAGGCGCGAAAGCCTACTCCCTGAACGCGTCCATAGACCCAGAGATGCACGCGCTGGATTTCACTTTTCTTGCTTTCATTCATGGCTCCTCCTTGCCGTTATCTGGCTCCATCCCCAGGCAGGAATGGAAAGCATCATGACTAACAGGATGAGATAAGGAAGCAGGTTTTGACCGGCAGCGCGCACGGGGCTGGTGTTCAGAACCGATTCTCGCCAGCGGCGGTCGAGCTGGGTAAGCGTCAGGCCCAGGGCGCGGCGGGCGCCCTGTTCGCAGTTCAAACCGTCGGCGTAAGCCAGGATGAGGTTGTATAGCGCGGGCGGGCCGTAGGTGCTGTACAGGTAACGGGTGAACGAATCGGCTTCGGCGTAGGCCAGATAGGCGCGCGCCGCGTCGCCTGGAAATGATTCGCACAGTGTATTGATGTCCAGCAAGGAACCGCTCTGTGCGGCGGCGCTCAGCGCCTGACGGTATTCGGGGTTGGGGTAGAGTTCTGCCAGCGAGGCGACGCCTTCGCGCAGCCAGAGCGGTAGACGTTCGTAGGCGGTGCCGGCGCGCTGGTAGAGAACAAGGTGCGCCAGTTCGTGGGGAATCTGGCGTTCCATCGTCAAGGGGGCTTCCGCATCGGGAGCGATAGCGAGGAGTGCTACTCCCAGGTCTGGCGTGGCCTGAGCGTTGGCCCAGACGGGCCCGCCCAGGTCAAGAGCGTTTTGCAGGTCCACTGTGGAGGCGTAGAGGTAGAGGTCAAGCGGCGGGCTTTTTTGATAGGGTAACACTTCACTGATTCGTTGTAAGCCGACGTGGGCGACATCAAAGGCGGTTTGTCCGAAGTCCAGGTCGCCGGCGTACCAGTGCACACGCACCCATTCGTCTTCCAGCACCTGCCAGGGGAAACGATTGTCTATATACTGGAAAGTGTATGGCGGACTGGTGTACACGTCACCGCTGGATAAGATGATGCGGTACCAGAAATAAACCGCTGCGAAGGGGCGCAGTGCTTCGCTGGCTATCGCGTGCTGATAGACGGCGTGCCCGTCGGCGAGAAGGGTCAACCGCGCCAGATGCGCTCTGTTTTCTCCGACCGATTGGAAGAGCAGCCAGGCTTCCTGAACCGGCGCGACGGTGCGCAGCCGTGCAGAAAACGTGACCTGATTGCCGAACAGGTAGTTGACCCGTACTTCGCTGATTTCTACCGTCCCCTGGGCCTGGACGCCAGCAATCAGGGATAAGCAAACGGACAGGCAACCAAGGATGGTGGGAAGGTAACGCGGGGTCACACGGCCAGGCAGTTTCATTTTCCCAGATAGAGCAGCAAGGGCGTCAGCGTCAACGGGCTGAGCAGGGTGGAGATCAGAACGATGACGGTGACCAGCGGCGGTTCGATCTCATACTCGCTGGCCAGAATGGTATTGGTCACGGCGGCCGGCACCCCGGCTTCTGCCACGCCGGCCTGACGCGCGGCAGGTGGCAGCCGGAACAGGCCGGCCAGCCCCAACCCGAGCAGCGGAGCCACCACCAGCCGCAGGGTAACGCTCAAGGCGATGACGCCGCTGTGCCGGTTGGTAGTGACGCGCCCCAGTTCCAGACCGAGCAGAATGAGCATGGTGGGGATGGTGGCATCGGCTAACAGGTTGACCGTGCGCGTCAGCGGCGTTGGCAGAGTCCAGTGAAACTGCAGGGTGAGCAACGCCAGGAGAATGCCATAGATCGCCGGCACTTTCAACAAACCCAGCAGGGCATCTTTGGGCTTCAGGCGTCCCAAGGAGGCGATGAACACGCCCAGGGTATTGGTCAGGAGTGAACTGGTCACGAAATAGACGCCAGCGTAGGTCAGGGCTTCCGGTCCGAAGGCGAAGGAGACCAGCGGCAGGCCGTAATTGCCGGTGTTGGAAAGCATCGTGGTCATGACTACGACGGTCAGGAGCGTGCGCTCCAGGCGCAGGATGCGCCCCAGGAGGTAGGCCAGGCCGCCAACGCTGAGGATCGTGACCGCGGAGAAACCCATCATTTGCGCCAGGCGTTCCAGCGGCAGGGCGTTCTCGATGAGCAGACGAAAGACCAGAATGGGGATGAGCAGGTAAAAAATCAATCGTCCGAAGGGTCGCCCATCCAGATGGAGGGTTTTGCCCAGCACATAGCCGGCGCCGCCAATCAGCAGGATGGGAAGCAAATTGTTGGCAAAGACGGAGAGCAGCGGGTTCACAGGGGAAAGGGGCGAATGGCGTGTGTCGGAAGGATGGCTCAGTTCTGGCGTGCGCGCTGGTCATCATCATCTTCCTCTTCGGGTTCGAAGGAGAACATGCCGAAGGGAAAGAGGCTTTCGGTAAAAGCCAGATTATCCAGGGCTTCTTCGAGGAAATCTGCTTCGTCCTCGTCTTCTTCCGCGTCGAGGAGTTCGAGCAAACGTTCCTGAATGCCGGGGCCGCCAATTTTGGAGAGCGCCCAGATGATCTCGCGGCGGATGTCGGCGTCCTCCTCATCTTCGAGGGCGTCGAGGAGCGAGGCGCGCGCCGAGGTCAGTTCGAGCTCGCCGGCGGCGCGTACCGCTTCCAGGCGAATCTCATCGTTGCTGGCGCGCAGATTGGCCAGCACCAGTTTTTCCCAGCGCGTGTCGCCGGAGCGTCCCATCGCGAACAGGGCGCTGATTTTCCAATCCGGACCTGGCCGGTCGTAGGCGGCTTCAATGAGCGCCGGGATTTCAGGGCGCGAGGAAGCGCCCAATGCTTCCAGCGCGCGACGGCGTACCAGAACGGCATTGGTCTGATTGTTGACCGCTTCCAGGAGATGCTCTTCCACTTGTTGGAGCAGCGCCTGGCTGATTTCTTCCAGTTCGCCCAGGTAAATGAATTGCCCCAGGGCTGTGGCGGCGGTGGCCTGTACCTGGCTGTCACTGTCCCGCTCGAGGATTTCAATGAAAGCGGGGATCAAATCGGTATCCTCGCATTCCCAGAGCAGGCGGATGGCGGCGGCGCGTACCTGAGGGTCGGCATCGCGCAGCAACGGTTTGGCCAGAACATCGAAAGAAACCAGCGTGTCGGCTTCGTGCAGGGTTTCCAGGTCTTCCAGCAACGAACGTTTGCGCGCCACGCTGACGGCGGGCCAGGTTTCGAGCAGGGCTTGCAGGTTTTCCGGCGTCAGGTCGGAGAACTCGTGCAGATAACGGGGCGGGAAGGGCCGGCTGTCATCACGCAGAGCGGCCAGTACGGTTTGGAAGGGAACAGGTTGCGGCATGCTTACCTCAGCGAAAGTAAATCTTGCAACGAGACGAAAATCATCAGTCCAAGAAGAAGGAGAAAGGTGGTGGCTACCAGTGCGTTTTCAAGGTTGGGGTTCAGCCGCCGGTGGAAGAGCAGTTCTGGCAACGCCAGTACCACGCGCCCGCCGTCCAGCGCGGGAACAGGCAGGAGGTTGAGCAGGCCGAGCGTCACCGTAACGTTGATCAGGAACGCCAGAATGTTGACGATGCGCAAGGCGCCGGCTACCGGCGTCAGTTCACGCATGCCCACGTAGATGCGCCCCATACCGATAGGGCCGACCACTTCCGCGTCGGCGGAGGGCAGGCGACCGGTTAATAACTGCCCGGTCATGGTGACGAGAGCGGCAATATGTGTATAGGTTAAACGAAAGCCATGGCCAACGGCTTTCCAGACACTGACGCGGCGCGTCGGCGTACCCAGTTGAAAGCCTGTAGCGCCCTCCTGAGGGCTGCGGCGGCTCTGTGGAGTGAGCGTGACCGAGGCGACTTGATCGCCGCGCTGGTAGGTGATGGTCACGGGTTGGTCGAGATGTTGATAAATGAGAGCGCGGGCCTGCTCGACGCTGGACACGGCTTCGCCGTTGATGGCGAGGAGAATGTCGCCCAGTTGCAGACCGGCGTGGTAGGCTGGTGAATCGGGTAGCACGCCTTTGATTTCTACCTGATGGAGGCGCTGCGGATCGGTTTCGCCCAGCAGGCCCACTGTGACGGCGTAGGCGATGACGGCCAGGAGAAGGTTGGCCAGCGGCCCGGCCAGGGCAACGCTGATGCGCGCCGCCGGCCTGGCGGCGGCCAGTCCGCCGGGAATGGAGGGATCATTTTCGCCTTTCGGGCGCACGAAGCCGCCCAGGGGGATCCAGTTGAGCGTGAAGTCGGTGCCGCCCAGACGGAACAGGCGTACCAGACGCGGCGGAAGACCGAGGCCGAATTCCTCCACTTCTATTTTGAGCAACCGACAGGCGAGGAAATGCCCCAGTTCGTGGACGATGATAAGGATGGTCAGAGCGATGACAAATTCAAGGGCGTATTGGAAGGTCATGCCCCCCATTATAAACGATTTGGGAGCAGGCGCGCGGGCCCGCCGGGTTCGCTTTCCAGGATTTGTTGGACGCCGGCTATGCCTGTGAGCAAGGCGCGCGCGGCCTGGCGCTCGGCTTCGGGACAGAGGACATGCACGTTTGGCCCGGCGTCAATGGTATAACAGACGGCCATCCCACGCGCCCGCGCCGCGCGCACCGCGTGCATGATGGCGATTGTAGCCGGCTGCCAGTAGCAGAGCGGCGGCGTGGAGGTCATCATCACCGCGTGCATCATGTCCGAGTCGAGTTCGACAATGGCGGCCAGGGCCTCGAAGTCACGCGTCAACAGGGCGCGGCGGCACAGGTCAAGGCGGCGCGGCGCATCGGCCAGGCGGGCGGCCTGGAATGGGCTGCTGGACGCCAGCGCGTGTCCTTCGGAGGAGCCAACGCTTTTGTGCTCGGCGCTGACGATGGCGATGAGGTCCACCAGCGCCCAATGTTGCGGTGGGGCGATGGAGATGGCGTAAGAATCCGCGTCGCCAGTGCCGACCTGCCACTCGACAAAACCGCCCGGAATGGAACGACAGGCAGAACCGGAAGCGCGGCGCGCTAGCCGGGAAAGCGCGACCGCATCCAGTTCCAGGCCGGCGGCGTGAGTCGCGGCCAGAGTCAGGGCGGCGAAGGCCGCAGCGGAGGAGGCCAGGCCGGCGCCCGGTGGGAAGTTCGTCTCGCTGACCACGCGCGCCCCGCCTCTCCGACCGGCCTGGGCGCGAATCAGATCGAGAAAGGCAGAGACGCGTTGCAACGCCGGCCCGCTGACGGCGGCGCCGTTCAGGGTCAGGCTGTCTTCGGTGAGATTTTCATCCCAGATGACGGTGGTGCGCGTGTAGAGGCGGCCCAGATTCATGGAAAGGGAACCGTTGGCCGGCAGGCGCAGGGTCGCGTCCCGATTCCCCCAGTACTTGATGAAAGCGATGTTTGGATGAGCGAGCGCAGTAGCCGTGTCAGGAGACATGGGGTATTCGTTCTGGCAGGAGACCTGTGTCGGTCAGGTGGATGGCCTGAATCACGGCGCTTTGATTTCCCCGGCGATGACGCGGGCCAGCGTCTCGACCAGCAGGCGATGTTCCACCTGATGGACGCGGGCCTCGAAGGCTTCCAGCGTTTCGCCCGGCTGAAAGAAAATTTCCTCGTATGCCAGTACCGGGCCGGCATCCACGTTTTCATCGGGGACGAGATGCACCATCACGCCGCTGCGGTCAATTTCGCCGCGTTGCCAGGCGGCATAGGCGCGCTCGATGGCGTGTGTACCCGGAAAGGTGCCGGGCAGGGCCGGGTGCAGGTTGATCACGCGGTTCGGGAAACGCCCGAGGAATTCCATGGTCAGGATGCGCATCCAGCCGGCCAGGACGATGTAATCGGGCTGGTGTTGGGCGACGGCCTCGGCCAGCCGTTGGTCGTAGGCGCGGCGGTCTTCGCCGGCATCTTTGGGAAAGGCGATGGCCGGCACGCCGGCGGCGCGTGCGCGTTCCAGGCCGTAGGCTTCGGGTTTGTTCGAAAACACAGCCACGACCGAGGCCGGCAGTCTGCCGCTGGCGCAGGCATCCAGGATGGCTTGCAGGTTCGAGCCGAAACCGGAGATGAGGACTACCAGACGCGCGGTCATGCTTTCTCCTGATTAATGGTGGAACAGGCGCACGCCGGAGAAGACCATGACCATGCCGTATTCATCGCAAGCGTGAATGACCTCGTCATCGCGCGTGGAACCGCCGGGCTGCAGCACGTACTGCACGCCGCTGACTGCCGCGCGGTCGATCGAATCACGGAAGGGGAAGAAGGCATCCGATCCCAGCACCACGCCGCTCATCCCGTTCAACCAGCGACGCTTTTCCTCTGCCGTGAGCGGACGCGGCATTTCGGCGAAAATCTCATTCCAGGCCGCTTTCTCGCGCGGTGTGACGTCATCGCGCAGGAACTGGTCAATCGCGTTGTCGCGGTCAGGACGCCTGATCTCAGGGCGAAAGCGCAGGCCAAGCACTGCCGGATGCTGGCGCAGACGCCACAGGTCGGCCTTCATGCCGGCCAGCCGCACGCAATGGACGCGCGATTGCTGCCCGGCGCCAACCCCGATGACCTGTCCGTCCACCGCGAAACACACCGAGTTGGACTGGGTGTACTTGAGCGTGACCCAGGCCACGATCATGTCGCGAATGGCGCTTTCCGGTAAATCCCTGTTCCTGGTGACGATGTTCCGAAAATCATCGCGGCTGACGAGGCGATCGTTGCGCCGTTGCTCGAGGATGAGGCCAAAGACCTGCCGCATTTCCAGCGGGCCGGGTTCGTAGGCCGGATCCATTTGCAGGATGACGTACTTGCCGCCTTTTTTCTGACGCAGGATGTTCAGGGCTTCGGGGTCGTAATCGGGGGCGATGATCCCATCGGAGACTTCGCGGGCGAGGAGGCGGGCAGTGGGCACATCAACGGTATCGGAGAGCGCCACCCAATCGCCAAAGGAGGAAAGGCGGTCGGCGCCACGAGCGCGCGCATAGGCCTCGGCCAGCGACGAAAGTTCGAGATCGGCCACGGCGTACACCTGTCGCAGCGTCTCGGAAAGGGGAACGGCGGCAACCGCCGCGCCGCTGGGACTGACGTGCTTGAACGAGGCCGCCGCCGGCAGGTTCAATGCCTGACGCAGTTCGCGCACCAGTTGCCAGGAGTTGAGTGCATCGAGCAGGTTGATGTATCCCGGCGCGCCGTTCAGGATGGTGATGGGCAGTTCACCTTGCGGAAGGTACGCTCGCGCGGGAATCTGATGCGGATTGCAGCCGTAACGCAGAGGAATCTCTTTCATCGTTCACTCCAGAATGACAGTGTGGTTCCCTGGAATCACCTCGCCGATAATCCACGTCTGTTCGGAAATGCGTTGTTGCAACGCCGCGACATGTTCCTTATCTACAATGGCGACCATCCCGATTCCCATGTTGAAGACGCGATACATCTCCGCGTCGCTTACCTGACCGCGTTCCTGAATGAGGCGAAAGAGCGGTGGCACAGGCCAGGCGCTGCGGCGGATGACCGCGCCGGTGCCTTCTGGCAGAACGCGCGGAATGTTGTCAATGAATCCGCCGCCGGTGATGTGCGCCAGCGCTTTAACTTCGGTCAGCAACGGGGAAAGGATGTCGTAATACGAGCGATGGGGCGCCAGCAGGGCTTCGGCCAGCGGGACGCCCAGCGCAGGGAAGACGGCATCCAGAGGAATATCGGCAAAAATCTTGCGAATGAGCGAGTAACCGTTGGTGTGCGGACCCGAAGAACGCAGACCGAGAAGTACATCGCCGGGACGAACGTCAGGACGCGGCAGAATGTTCTTACGCGCCACCACGCCGACAATCGTGCCGGCCACATCGAAATCGCCCGGCGCGTACACGCCCGGCATCTCTGCCGTTTCTCCGCCCAGCAGAGCACAGCCCGCGGCGCGGCAGGCCTCTGCCATGCCGCAAACAATCTCGGCAGTGATTTCGGGAATAAGATGGGCGGTGGCAAAGTAATCCAGAAAGAATAAAGGCCGTGCTCCCTGAACCAGGATGTCATTGATGCAGTGGTTGACGATGTCGTGCCCCAGCGAGCGGTAACGCCCGACCTGCGCGGCCAGTTTGACCTTCGTGCCGACGCCGTCAGTGGAGGCAACGAGGACCGGCTGTTCCAGACTTTGCAAGTCGCTGGCGTCGAACAGGCCGCCGAAGGCGCCGATGCCAGCCAGTACGGCGGGGCCATAGGTGGACTTCACCGCGTCGGACATTAACGCTACGGCGCGGTTGCCGGCGTCAATCGAGACGCCGGAGGCGGCATAAGCCGAGTGGGGCTCGCGGACGCGCCAGCCAATATCGCGGCGGTAGTGCATTCCCTCAAAATGGAGCGTCTGAACGCGGGCATAGGCGGCCTCCAGCGCTGCGCCGATGTCGGCACCCCAGCCGCTGACGCACAGCACCCGTCCGCCGGCGGTAACGACCTGTCCGGCAGCGAGTTTGGTCCCGGCATGGAAGACGAAGGTATTGGGCCGTTCGGCGTCCAGGCCGGAAATCGGATAGCCCGTCTGGTAGGTGCCTGGATAACCGCTGGAGGCCAGCACCACACAGGCCGCGGCGCCTTCTTTCCAGCGTACTTCGACTTCGGCCAGTCTTCCTTCGGTACAGGCCAGGGCAATTTCGAGCAGGTCGCTTTCCAGCAACGGCAGGACAACCTGCGCTTCCGGGTCGCCAAAGCGACAGTTGAATTCCAGCACGCGCGGCCCTTGCGGAGTCAGGATAAAGCCGCCATACAGGACGCCGACGAAGAGCCGGCCTTCAGCGCGCAGGCCGTCCACAACCGGTTGCAGGACGGTGCGCGTGAGTTCTTCCACCAGGGACGGCGGACAGACCGGCACCGGCGCATAGGCTCCCATCCCGCCGGTATTTGGCCCGGCATCGCCGTCCAGCAGGCGTTTGTGATCCTGAGAAGGCACCATTGGCCTGACGGTGTAGCCATCGCTGAAGGCCAGCAGGGTGACCTCCGGGCCGTTCAGTTTTTCTTCAATGACCACTTCATCGCCGGCCGAACCGAACTGGCGTTCTACCATAATCTGGTGCAGCGCGGCTTCGGCTTGTGCTTTATCTTCGGGAATGAGCACACCTTTACCAGCTGCCAGCCCGGAAGCCTTGATGACAATGGGATATTCTACGGCATGTACGTGTTGCCGGGCGGCGGCAAAATCGGTGAAGACCTGGAAGCGCGCCGTGGGGATGTGGTGGCGCGCCATGAACTGTTTGGCGAATGACTTGGAGGCCTCAATTTGGGCGGCGGATTGGCTCGGCCCAAACACCTTGAAGCCATCCTGTTGCAGGTCATCGGCCAGGCCTGCCGCCAGAGGCGCCTCCGGGCCGACGAGAATCAGGTCAATGCTTTTTTCGTGGCAGAAGCGACGCACGGCGGCATGGTCGTGGATGGACAGGGCCACATTCTCGCCGTGCGCGGCAGTGCCGGCGTTGCCGGGCGCAATGTAGAGCCGGGTCAGACGCGGCGATTGGGCAATTTTCCAGGCCAGCGCATGTTCGCGTCCGCCGGAGCCAATGAGCAAGACGTTCATGGCTAGCGTCCTCCTCCGGCGCAGGCACAGGCGCAGCCGGCGCAGGCGCAGGCACAGGCACAGGCGCACCCCCCTCCGCCACCAAACCGCCCGCTACTGCTGGTTGTGGAAACAGGCGGTGGATTGGTGCGATTGGTTACCCCGGCGGTGAAAGCCTGAACGTTGCCCACGACTTTACTGGCCATGCCCTGGACGCCGTTGACCAGCGAGGCGGCGAAGGAAGCGCCCGGTACGCTGATGGGCGCGCGTCCGCTGCCGGAGGCGGCGGCCGGTCGCGCTGCGGTGGCAGGCGCGACGCTGGCAGAAGCCGGGTGGAAGGTCGGATCATAACGCCCCCACCAGACCGGCACATATACCGGGCCGGTGAAGACGCGCCGCGTGCGGTCGTCGTAATCTTTGTCGAGCATGGTCCATTCCAGCGCCTGATCGTACATCTGGCTTTTGATTTCGGGGGTCTCGGCCGCCTCGATTTGTTGCCAGGCGCGCTCCATGATGCTCTGGTAGTAGGCAATCGTTTCCTTGCGGCTGAAGCCTTTCATCTTCTCGGCGACGCTCTTGACCAGATTGACTGTCATCTCCTGTAACTTCTTACGGCGTGTGGCCAGGTTCTTGTCCTCGAAGGCGGCCAGGAATTCTCGCTCGTACTCGTGCAACCCTTCGGGCAGGGGGCTGGCGATCTCCAAATCGAGCGGATCGCGGCGCACGACGCTGGCGGCGCCTTTTTTCAGCACGCCGAACAGAATCATGGTCAACACTTTGTCCAGCGGCTGTTCCATGAGAATGGCCGCCTCGACTGCTGTCAGCCCACGTTTGATGCCATGTCCCTCAATCGAAATTTTAGGCGGCAGGTACTCCAGTTTGCGCTTTTTCCCCTGGATGGTGGCCCAGACAGGAAGCACCACAAATAAAAGGAAACAGCCGCACAGGCAGGCCAGGCCGAGAAGACTTTCCCAGTCTATCTCGACGCCGGGTTTGGTGATGGCCGAGGCCGGGACGTATTGACGGGGAAACGAAAGGCCGAAGGTATATTGCGTGTCGCCGGCTGCTGTCGGGCAACTCCAGGCGTAGGCAATTCGTCCTTCGGCGTCATAGGCGGCAGTTGGTTCTGAAGCGCAGGGCCAGCCGCCGCGCGGAAGGTGATAACGCGGCTCTTGAGGCTGAACGCCCGGCGGCATGTGGAAGATCACGGTCAGGTTGGTGGTGCCGTGGACATAGGCCGAACCGAACCAGGTAGGCGAAAATTCGCCGCTGGCGTACGTATCTGGCTCGTTGTCGTCGGGGTAGAGCATGTGGGTAATCCGCCCAACGCGGACGTGTACCTGGCCGGTTTGCCCCGGCGGGATAGCCTGCGCGCCCAGGTCCACGGCAAAGCCGTAGGCTCCATCGCCCTGATAATCGCGCGAGATGCCAACCGGCACACCGTTAACGTCGGCGGTGATGCTGTTAAAGTCAAAATGGCCGTTGGGCATGCCAACATCCACGAAGTCAATGGCGTGTGCGCCCGGATCATTGCTGAAAACGAAGAGATAGTCGAGCGTCAGGGTGCCATCGCTGTTCCAGAATACGTTGACGGTCTCTGCTTCCAGGCGAAAGGAGTACTCCTGTGCCATGGCGGGAATAACCAGGCTGAGGGTCAGAATGAGAATGCCCAGAAGAATGGATAGCCGACGTTTCATAAAACTCTCCTTCTCTCACCTTGCGCCTCTGGCGTGGCCCTGGCGTCGGCCAGACGCGCCGGAAAGCCGCCGCCTGCTTCTCAGACCGGAGATGGACCAGCCGCGTTGAACCCTGCCAGAGCGTGGGAGGCGTTTACCACTTTGGCTCTTCGGTCAGTTGATAGACCGTGCCGCAGTAAGGGCAGTTGACCATCGGCGCGCCATTGACCAGTTTGATGTTATCCGCGGTCAATGCTCCCCCGCAGGAACGGCATTTCATCGCCTCGATTTTCGTCTCGCCGGGCAGGTCAATTTTCAGGGTGACCTGCTGGGGACTTTCCTGACGCGCTTTGCGCACGGCGGAAACGATCAAGGCGACGCCGCCTCCTACCAGCAGCAGGCCAACGCACATCAGGCCAATACCCAGAGGCCGCCAGGCCGGGTTGCCCTGGACCGGGTCGAAGGAGCCAATCAGGTTCAGGCCGCCATAGCCCAGAAAGCACAGGGAAGCCAGCAGGAGAATGCCAGCCACGACGTACATCCAGGTCGTTGATTTCATGATTGCCTCCGTAACAAATCCAATCCTGCCTTGTTGTATCCCGGCAGTCAGCTGGCAGGATGTGTCAGAACATATACGTCTGCTTCCAGTGATTGTAGCATTGTTTCGGCGTTCGCGCGCCGCGGGAACTTCAGGAGGCGTCGCTCTGGTGATAGGGAATCAGACCATAGGCCTGGGCCACCGGCAGGACAACCAGAATGCCGTTCCGTGGCTGACGGAGATCGCCTGCGGCTTGTTCTGTAGCCTGAAGCACGTTCTGCACCAGCGCCTCGCTCTCCACAACGCTGAAGATCGTGTAATTCACATCGGCGGTGGGACGATAGAAGTCTTCCAGGGCCGGCATGAGCGGAACATCCTCACGGATGCCGCTTTTCTGACGGATGCGCCCCAGACCGGTGCTGGGCAGCACGGTCGCGCCGCTGACCCCTGCCTCCTCCCAGGCAGTCAGGACGGCATCGAGCAAATCCGGGTTGTTCAACACGAACAGGATCAGGAACATCCGACATTCTCCTCTACTTTTTCTTTCTTAAGGCCTTTGCCCGAAGCAGGTTCCGGCTGCTGGAACAGCAATCGCAGCAAGGGCGGCGTGATCAGGGTGGTGGCAATGACCATAGCCACGGTAGCCGAGAATTCCGCGGTGTTGGCCAGTCCCTGCTGCAGGCCGACGGCGATGACAATCAGGCCAACCTCGCCCCGAGAAATCATGCCGGCGCCCAGTTGCCAGGCCTCGCGCCAGGAAAAACCGCCCCAGCGCGCCCCCAATGCGGCGCCGACCAGTTTGCTGACAATGGCGACGAGGATCATCGCTATCGTCAACCACAGGGCATCGCTTTCCAGTGAGCGCACATTTACGTTCAGGCCAATGCTGATGAAGAAAACTGGCACGAACAGGCCGTAGGCCAGGGCGTTCATGCCGCCTTCGAGTCGCTCGCGTTCGTGACTGCGCGCGAACATCAGCCCGGCAATGAAAGCGCCGGTAATGGCCGCCATTCCTCCTATGGCCTCTGCCGCAACGCTATACAGCAACAGCATGACGATGGCCAGGCTGAGCACACTCTGACTGATGGGCAGGCGCGCCGTCTGACGCGCCAGATAGGGCAGGACCCACAGCCCAAAGGCCAGCGAGAGCACCAGGAAGCCCACCATGCGGCCCAGGATGAGCAATAAGCCCGACAGGCTACCTCCGCCATCTACCACAGCCAGGAAGGTGGACAGGAGCAGGATCACCAGAATGTCGTCAAAAACCGCCGCGCCCAGCAGCCCCAGCCCCACGCGACTGCGCAGTTGCTTCAGTTCCATTAACGTTTGGGCGGAGATGCTGACGGAGGTGGCGGCGAGCGTCAATCCCAGGAACAGGCTGGCTCTGGTCTCCATGCCGAACAGCGCGCCGGTGCCCCATCCCAGGCCAACCGGAAACAGCACTCCCAGCGTTCCTGCCAGGGCCGAGACTCTGGTGTTGCGCGTCAATTCGTTCAGGTGCAATTCCAGGCCGGCCAGAAACATCAGGAACAACACCCCCAGTTCACCTATTTTATGTACTGTCTCTGCCAGGGTTGGTTCGCTCAACCAGGGAAGATGGAGAAAATTGAGCAGCGAGGGTCCTAAGAGAAGGCCGACGATCAATTCGCCAAGCACCGACGGCTGGCCAAGGCGTGTGCTCACGTAGCCCCCTATCTTGGCGGCCAGGAGCAAAACTGCCAGCGCAAACGTCAGCTGCAGGAATGGTGTCATGGCGAGGCAAAGTTTACCACAAACCCTGCGGGGATGGAAAGATTCTGGTGAGGCGCCAGTTTGCATTATAATCTACACAGCAGAACGTCGTTGCCAGAAACCACGCTTTGAATGGAGAATGAGTATGAAACGTGCAATGTTCCCTTTGCTTGCCGGGCTGGCAGGTTTATGGCTGGTGTTGACTGCCTGCGCCGGCGCGGCGACTCCTCCCCCGGCCCCGACGGTGGATGTCAGTCTCCTGGCGACTCAGATTATGCAGACAGCGTACGCGCAATTCACGCAAACTGCGCTGGCTGCGCCGCTTACCCCAACGGATACGCCCACGCCGACAGAGACCAATACGCCGCGTCCAACCAATACGCCCCTGATTACCGATACGCCTCTTGGCGGTGTCCCCTCTCCTACGCCCTGGCCAACCCTGAGCGGCGGCGGCACGGGCAATGGAGAAACTTATGATGACGCGGTATATGTGGACGATGTGACGATTCCCGACGGGTCGGAAATTTCCCCGGGCGCGACCTTTGTCAAGACCTGGCGGGTGCGCAACACCGGTATCAGCACCTGGACGCCCAACTATGCTGTCATCTATGGTTGGTCGAGCGATAACTGGAAGAGCATCAAGAACCATCCGCCGGCGCCGGCTCCTATCGGCAAGAGTGTTGCTCCGGGCGAAGAAGTGGACGTCTCGATTACTATCAAGGCGCCGGTCGAGTCGGGGTACTATCAGGCCGTTTTCCGTCTGCGCAATGACCGTGGTTACCCGTTCGGCCAATGGCTGACGGTAATCATTAAAGTTACCGGCACCCCGGTGCCCGTCACGCCTACTGCTACGCCCTGAATGGTGAGCCTCGTTCAGGCTGTCAAAGCGGAAGCGCAACGGTTGGGCTTTGCCCTGGCCGGAGTGACCACGCCAGACCCGCCGCCCCATGCCGCCACGTATCTGGAGTGGCTGAGCCTGGGGCGGCATGCTCACATGGACTATCTTGCTTCCGAGCGCGCCCGCCAGCGCCGTCTCCAGCCACGCTTGATTTTGCCGGAATGTCGGTCAATTCTGGTTCTGGCGATTCCTTATGCGCCGGCGCGCGCCGCCCAGGTCCCGCCTTTGCAGGGGCGCGTCGCGGCCTATGCCTGGGGGGAAGATTACCATCAGGTGCTTCTGCCTCGCCTGCGGGCGCTGGTGACGTTTCTGGAACGGGAACTGGGCCGTTCGGTCGCCTCGCGGTATTATACCGATACCGGAGCCGTTCTCGAACGTGAACTGGCACAGCGCGCCGGCCTGGGCTGGATCGGTAAAAATTCCTGCCTGATCAATCCTCGTTTTGGCTCTTATCTTTTTCTGGCCGAAATTTTCCTCGACGTCGCCCTGCCGCCCGATGAACCGTTCACAGCCGATTATTGTGGCACCTGTCATCGTTGCCTGGATGCCTGCCCAACGGCCTGTCTCCTGCCCAATCGCACGCTGGATGCGCGGCGGTGTATCTCCTATCTGACGATCGAGAACAGAGAGGCGATTCCGGTGGAGATACGTCCCTGCCTGGGAAACTGGGTGTTTGGCTGTGACGTTTGCCAGATGGTTTGCCCCTGGAATCGTTTTGCGGGCGAAACGGTCGAGGCCGCGTTTGCTCCTCGGCCGGAGTTCCAGCAGGTGGATTTGGAGCGCGAAATGTTGCTGACGGAGCAGGAATTCAAGCGCAGGTTCAAGAACAGCCCGCTCCGTCGTGCCCGCTACGCCGGTTACTTGCGAAATATTGCCGTAGCGCTGGGCAACAGCCACGATCGCGCCGCGCGAGCGGCTTTACTCGCGGCTCTGCCGACAGCCGATGCGCTGGTGCGCGAACATATCCTTTGGGCTTTGGAGCAAATCGAACATGAGCCTTGAACATCAGACCCTGGCCGGGCGCCGTGAAGCGGAGCAGGAACCGCCCCGCCGCCGACTTTTGCTGGCGACCAACAATCGCGGCAAAGTGATGGAACTGCGCGCTCTGCTGCAGGAATTAAAGGCCGAGATTCTCACGCCTGACGCGATTGGGCTGACGCTGGAGGTGGTGGAACATGGTCGCACTTACGCCGAAAATGCCAGCCTCAAAGCGTTGGCCTTTGCGCGCGCCAGCGGGCTGGTGGCTCTGGGCGATGATTCGGGCCTGGAAGTGGATGCCCTGGATGGCCAGCCGGGGGTCTATTCGAATCGCTTTGCGCCGATAGCAAACGCCACCGATGCCGATCGCCGTCGTTATCTATTGACTCTCTTGCAGGGAAAGCCGCGTCCCTGGACGGCGCGCTTTCGCGCGGTGCTGGCCATTGCTCTGCCTGCGGGAAAGGTTCTTCTGGCGACGGGTAGTTGCGAAGGAGAGATCATTCCGGAAGAACGCGGCGAGCATGGCTTTGGCTATGATCCGATTTTCTGGCTGCCGGCTTTGGGGCGCACTATGGCCGAATTGACGCTCGAAGAAAAGAATCGTCTGAGCCATCGCGCTCAAGCGGCCCGGAACGCCATCCCCCTGTTGCGAGAAATCCTGGGCGAGGGTTGAGGCCGGGCAACGTCAACGCAAGGTGGCGGTGAAGAGGTCCAGCAGCGCCGCGATCCGACGCGGTTCTTCCCAGGGGGCTAGATGACTGGCGCCGTCAATCATCTGCAGCGCGGCATGCGGCAGGCTGGCGGCCAGCGCCTGAGCGAAGGCAGGAGGGGTGAAGCGGTCTTCGGTCCCGCCAATGACGAGAACGGGCACAGGTATCCGTTTCAGATGGCGGGTGAAATCAAACGCATCGCAGGCTTGCAAATCCGCGTGCAACACAGAGGGGCGGACGGCGTTCAGGCGTCCGGTCAGCGCGTCGACCAGAGGGGCCGGCGTCTGTGGGCCGCTCAGGAGCGAGGTCAGCGCCTGCACGGCCAGGGGTCGGGTGGAAGGATGGGCAACGTTTTCCAGGATGTCGCCTGGAACGGGCAGACGCGCCCCGCTGTTGATCAGGCACAGGCCGGCCAGCCGCGCGCGGCAGCGCCGCCCCAACTCCAGGGCGATGGCGCCTCCCAATCCATGCCCGACGACTACTGCTCGTTTCAGGTTGAGTTCGTTCAGGAAAGCGGCCAGGCTTTGAGCGTAACCGTCCACCGCTTGCTGACCTGCTCCTGCCGATTTACCGTGACCGGGCAGGTCGAGGGCAAAAATGCGTCCGGCGGACAGGCGGCGGATCTCAGGCGGCCAGTCCAGACTGCTGCCGCCCAGATTGTGAATCAACACAAGCGGCGGTCTGGTGGGATCGCCGCTTTCGTGCAATAGATAGTACAATGCGCCGCTTGCGGGCATGGCTCTCAGCCGCGACGTGCCGCCGCGTGATGCAGGCGTTCGGCGGCGGCCTCGGTCAGCGGAATGAAGACCTGAACGCGCGTCCCTTTCCCTGGAGCGGACTTGATCTCCAGCACCCCGTTGACCAGTTCGGTGCGTTCCTGAAGGTTGACCATCCCCAGACTGCCGCGCTTATCATAGGCTTTCATCACTGCCTCCACGTCAAAGCCGACGCCGTTATCCTGTATCTCCAGCAGGGCAATCTCAGAAAGCACCGGGCGCAGGCGTACCCAAATGTTCTCCGCCTGGGCATGTTTGCGAGCGTTATTCACCGCCTCCTCGGCGATGTAGAAGATGACGTTCTGCTTGCCAAGTTCCATGTTGGTTAAAATGCTTTCGTCTACCTCGATGGTAACGTTCTGGTTATAGGTCTCTTTCATCTTGGTAGCCATGGCCTGGAGCGCCGCGACCAGTCCTTGCGATTCGAGCACCAGGGGGCGCAGGGTAAAGAGCATGTGACGAATTTCCTGCGTGGTGCGCCGCGCCAGTTCCTCGATCTTTCCCAGTTCTTCGCTGGCCGCCAGGGGGTTGCTCTGCAGCAGGCGTCGCGCCAGATTCACGCGCATCGCAATGGCCGAGACCGATTGCGTCGGCCCATCGTGCAAGTCACGCGCCAGTTTCTTGCGCGCTTCTTCCTGGACTTCGATGATGCGGTCGCGTTCATCGGCCAGTTCCTGATACAGACGGGCGTTCTGCAAGGCGACCACGGTTTGATGACCGATGATCCCCAGCACTTCCAGACGGTCGGGGGTGAAGTAGCCGGGCTCTGGATGGGCAAAGACCAGCAACCCATAGGCGTTAACGCCGCTGCGCAGGGGGAAGAGGTACGCCTGACGACAGGCATGAAGGGCAACCAACCGCCCTAATTCCGGATCGTTGACCGGATCGTTGATCAGCAGCGGCTCCCCTTCACTGACCACTTGCGCTACGGCCCCTTCGGCAGCCGGCATGACGACGCGCAAGTCTGTAGGCGGCAGGCCTCTGGACGCGGCTATCTCCAACACTTCCCCTTTGGAGAAGAGCAATACCGCGCTCACCAGACGGTCGTCCACGCCGCTCTCCGGATCGGGCGCCAGGGCGGTCAGGCTGATGTCGAGGGCGGAGTCAATGACGCGTTCGTAGTTCAACGTCGCGGTGAGTGTGGAGGTCAGGGTGTAAATTGCGCGCAGGCGTTCGTTGTCCAGTCGCTGCTGGGCTTCCTGGATTTCCAGGGCGGTCTGCCGCAGGGAACGAATCTGGCCAACGAGCCGTTGTCCCAGAACGCCGAAGAGCAGGCCTGACAGGACGAGGAGCATCCCTGTTCCCGCCAGAAGGAGAGGACTGTAAGCGGGCAATGCCAGGTAAGTAAGCCCTCCCTGTGCGAGAGCCATCAGCGCGGAAATCAGAACGGTTTTGCTGGGGTCAAAGTAAATCGCCGCCGAAAGTACCGGCAGAAGGCCGGCCCAGAAAACAGGCCCCGCCATCCCTTTGTGAAACCAGAACAGGGCCAGAGCGATCAGGAAGTCTACCCCAACTCCGAGGGGACGATGGTAGGAGAAACGCTGCCCCAGCCCGGTCAGGACGGTCAGCAGCAGGTTCCAAAGCGCCAGCGCCAGCAAGAGCAGATTCGCCGGCTGAAGCAGCTGCCCGTTCAGGGCCAGCGAAATGACCAGGCCAAACGTGGCCAGCCAGCGCAGGGAAATGACGAACCAGTCGGCGAGGTAAGGGAACGCGGGAGAACGCACGCTTCTACCACCTGTTCTGTGGTGAGTTTCGTACGCCGCACAAGCGGGTCAGAACTTGCGGTTTATACAGGAGTCGGTTTCGATTTACTGTTTCGTGAAGCGGATGAGGATCAGGTTTTTGTTGCAATCGGCGTAGGTGTTGAAATATATCCTGTCGGTCAAAGGCTTATCACCCTGTTCAAGGAGTTGAATCCAGAGCGCGCCATTCGAGGCCAGGGGTTGATCGCCAATCACGAATTCGAAACCGGACTGGCCGTAGGCCGGTGCGGCGCCGGTCAGGGTGAGGAGATCGATTTCTTTGCCGCCGATGAAGCCGCCCAGTTTAACCAACAGATAGAGCACCGGGCTGTTATTCTTATCTACGGCCTGGCCGGCTACCCCCAACCAGTTGCACCCTGCCTCGGGATGATAGATGGCGCTGGACAGGTAGGTGGGCGCGCTGGCATAGTAAGGGGTATTGGGTTTGGGGGTGCGGCTTGGCGTGGGGGTCTTCACGCCGGGAACGGCGAAGAGGGTCGCGGTGGGGAGGGGGGTCAGCGTGGGAGCGGGCGTTCTGGTCGCCGTGGGCTCGATCGTCGCGCTGGGCGTCCAGGTGGGAGGCAACTGGCGCGGCGTGATGGTTGGCGTGGGAATCGTCAGGACCACGAGCGTCGGCTCCGGGGGCGGCGGGAAGGGATTCAGACCGGAGGAGGGATTGATGAAGATCAACAGATAATATCCCATCAGGCACAGGGAAGCGACCAGGAACACAATGGAGAGCACATCCCACCGGTTCAGGTGGAGCTTCCCTTTCGGGAATTTGAGTGCGAAACCGCTCATGGCGTTTCTCCCTGAGTTTGTCCATGAATCCACGGCAAAAGTTCACCGTGGAATACCGCGTGCTTCAACGAAGCGTCACCGCGCGCCGGGTGCTCAGCGGCACCCTGACCTTTTTGCCGGAGAGACATCAATGACTTCCCTGCAAAACGGTGATCTTTTCACCACAGCGACCGCAGCGATCACGAGATTAAGATAATTTGTACCTGCTCAGCCATGTCATTGCGAGCCGTTTTCTGGCGAAGCAATCTCCTGCTTTATCAGGCTAAATGGACCACCTCGGGAGTGCTTCGTCGCAAAGAACGCTCCTCACAATGACATGCACAACGATAATTTTACCGTTACTCAAAAAGAAGTCGCAAAAATTTCTCTCTAATTTTGCATTCTCTGTGTTACGGTGGTGAGTTTTTTGGTGAACGCATCAATGCTTTTCCATTATATCAGGTGTACACAGAATCGCGCTATGTTCACGGCGCTGTTGTAGCCAGTTTTGAATGGCATTGATCTGGAGGGCCAGCAGAGCATCGGTGGAGAGGGGACGGGCGGGGTCGCGTTCCACGAGGTAGAGGATATGAAAGCCGACGCGGCTGGGTACAACCCGGCTATACTGACCTGGCTGGAGGGCGAAGGCGGCCTCTTCAATGGCTTTTTCGGGCAGATAACCGCGCGGGAACCATCCCAGTTCGCCGCCAGTCAGGGGATCATATTCTCGGGCTATCTCAGCAAAGGGGACGCCGCCATCGAGGCGCTGCAGGACCGCCTGGGCTTCGGCCTCGCTGGTGAGAAGAATTTGCTGGACGTGCACCTGTTCGGTGGCCCTGGGGACGAGGCTGGCGATTTGATCGCGCATCCAGGCCGCGGCAATTTGACGGCGCAGCGCGGCGCGGAACTCATCCTGGCTGTAGCCATGCGCGCTTTGCCAGGCGAGCAGGGCGTCTTTGCCGCCAATTTGATTGGCCAGGGCCTCCAGACGGGTTTCCAGCATGGCGTCATCCACCTGGAAACCGCCCTGTGTCGCGCCTTGTGCGAGCAACAGTTCGTCGCTGAGTTCGGCGCAGACAGCCTGAGCGGCCTCCTGGTGGCTGACGACGTATCCCAGAGCGGCCTGTTCCGCCTGATAACGTGCCACCTCGTCGGCGAATTCGGCGAGCGGCACGCCTTCCCCATTGACGGTGAGCGCGAGGGGGATGGGGGTCGCCGTTGGGGTGGGGGGCAGGGGGGAAGGGGTGGCTGTGGACGCCGCTGGAAGGGGGGAAGAGGAAGACCCGGCGCAGGCGGTCAAGCCGGCGCACAACAGGAGTCCCAGAGTCAGCGAGATAAATTTCCGCGATGAGATGACCATCGGTTTGATTATATCAAAACAGCAACCCGTTCCCTGAGGGGAAACGGGTTGCTGTGAGATGCGGCGTCGTATTGTTTAGTATTCCATGCCGCCACCAGCCGGCGCGGCGGGCTTTTCTTTTTCTGGAATCTCGGTGACGAGGCACTCGGTCGTCAGGATCATGGCGGCGATAGAGGCCGCGTTCTCCAGGGCGCCGCGCACGACCTTGAGCGGATCAATGATGCCCGCTTTGATCATGTCCACGTATTCGTCTGTCAGGACGTTGTAACCGATGTTGCGGTTGTTCTTTTCTCTGGCGAGTTTGCGCACGTTCTCGATGATGACGCCGCCGTCTTTACCGGCATTCTCGGCCAGTTTGCGGATGGGGGCTTCGAGCGCCTTGCGGACGATGTTGACGCCGATGGCCTCGTCCTCGCCGTCCATCTTGATATTATCCAGAGCGGAGACGGCGTTGATGAAGACGATCTCGCCGCCCGGCACAATGCCTTCCTCAATAGCCGCGCGCGTCGCGGAGAGGGCGTCTTCCACGCGGTGCTTCTTCTCTTTGAGTTCGGTCTCGGTCGCGGCGCCAACGCGGATGATGGCCACGCCGCCGGAGAGTTTCGCCAGCCGCTCTTGCAGTTTCTCTTTGTCGTAATCGCTGGTGCTCTTTTCGATTTCGACGCGAATCTGCTCGATGCGGCCTTTGATCTGCGCCGGGTCGCCCTTGCCGCCGACGATGGTGGTGTTGTCCTTATCCACCACAACCTTCTCGCAGCGGCCCAGATCGGCCAGGGTGACAGTCTCAAGTTTGCGACCGGTCTCTTCGGAAATGACCTGGCCACCGGTCAGGATGGCGATATCCTGGAGCATGGCCTTGCGGCGATCCCCGAAGCCCGGCGCCTTGACGGCGACGACGTTCAACATGCCGCGCAGTTTGTTCAGCACCAGCGTGGCCAGCGCCTCGCCGTCTACATCTTCCGCGATGACCAGCAGTTCGCGCTTGCCGGTCTGCACGAGTTTCTCCAGAATCGGCACAATATCGGCGGCGGCGGAAATCTTCTTGTCGTGGATCAGGACGTAAGGCTCCTGAATGACCGCCTCCATGTGCTCCGGGTCGGTGATGAAGTAGGGCGAGATGTAGCCGCGATCGAACTGCATACCTTCGACGTATTCGGTCTCGAATTGCAGTGTCTTGGATTCTTCAACCGTGATGACGCCGTCCTTACCGACCTTGTCCATTACTTCGGCGATCAGTTTGCCGATTTCAGGATCGGCGGCGGAGTTGGTGGCAACGGAAGCGATCTCCTCTTTGGTCTCGATTTTCTGTGCCATGCCGCGCATTGCCTCGACCACAGCCTCGGTGGCGCGCTCGATGCCGACTTTCAGGCGCATGGGGTTCGCACCAGCCGCCATGGTCTTCAGGCCTTCGGTGACGATGGCATGGGCGAGGACAGTCGAGGTCGTGGTGCCGTCGCCGGCGATGTCGTTGGTCTTGGTAGCGGCCTCTTTGAGGAGCTGAACGCCCATGTTCTCATAGGGGTCTTCCAGTTCGATTTCTTTGGCGACGGTCACGCCGTCATGCGTGATGGTCGGCGAGCCGAATTTGCGGTCGAGAGCAACGTTGCGACCTTTCGGGCCCAGCGTCGTGGCAACCGCCGTCGCCAGCGTGTCAATCCCTTTCTGAAGTCGCCGGCGTGCGTCTTCCGCGAAAACGAGTTGTTTAGCAGCCATAGTTCACCTCCTGTTCAGATGTTATTTGCTCTCAACAATGGCGAGGATGTCGCTCTCGCGCAGGATGAGCAATTTCTTGCCATCTACTTTGACTTCGGTGCCAGAGTATTTGGCGAAGAGGACTTTGTTGCCGACGGCCACGTCCATGGGGATCCGCTGGCCTTTGTCGTCGCGCTCGCCCGGCCCAACCGAGAGGACAATGCCTTGCTGCGGTTTTTCTTTGGCTGTTTCGGGCAAGACGATGCCGCCGGGAGTGACTTCTTCCTGCTCCAGCGGCTCAACAACCACGCGATTACCGAGGGGTTTAAGTTGAAGTGCCATATGCGCCTCCTTCTGCAGAATGATGGGATAAGATTTTAGCACTCTTGGCTTCCGAGTGCTAAATCATACATCCCTTATGGAGTGCAGTCAAGGGGTAGGGCGAAAAGATTAACGAAATTCTGATATTGTGGGGAGAACGGAAGGCGTAACGGGTGAGGGGTTATGGGCGAGGAGTGGGGAGGGGGGTGGGGGTCAGGTAGGGGGTAGGGGGTTGTCGGGCAGATTCGGCCAGTGAGCGACAGATTTCCAGGCCGACGCCAGCGTTTTGTGCGATGATGGGGTTATCGCCGTAAGCGGCCAGCAATTCTTCGAGTACCGAGACGGCTTCGGGACAGTAGTTCTGTTCGGGGCGACTCAGGGCGGCGAGGACGGAGCCATACACGAGGTAGTAATCTACGGTGCCGGGCGAGAGGGGCAGGCCGGTCACTGTTACACCTTCGCCCTCGCGGCAACTGCGGACGAAGCGCGCCTGACAACTGGTCTCCGGGTCGCAGCCGCGCAGGGCGCATTGCAGGGCCGGGATGGCGCTCTCATAGTTGCGTGCTCGCTGATAGATGATGCCCAGTTGACCGTACAGGTCGGCGTTGGTTGGGTCGAATTCAAGCGCCTTGCGGATATTCAGGGCGGCGGCGAAGAAGTCGCCCTGTTGTGAATAGGCTTTGGCGATAGCAATGTACGGCACAGGGTCTTTGATTTGTAATTGCTTATTGATGTCGGCGGCGCGCGCGAAGTAGGTGATCGCCTGTTCGTACAGCAGGGCGCGTTCGCGGTCGTAGGCGGGATCCGCCGGCACGTCGAGAGCGAGTCGGCGGTAGTTGGCGCCAATGGAAATGTACAGGAAGGTGAGATTCGGAGCCAGTTCGAGGGCGCGCTGGTAAGCCTGAATGGCCTGCTCATAGCGCATGGTTGATTCCAGTACGTAGGCGTACACGCGCTGGACATCGAGCAAGTCCGGTTGACGCTCCAGAGCTTGCTGGATGACCTGTTCTGCCTGTGACCATTTCTGCTGGTCGATAAGAATCTCGGCATAGAAGGCCATGGCCAGGGCGTTCTGGCTATCGAGTTGTAAGGCGCGCGTGGCGGCCTGCTCGGCCTGAAGGAGGAGCGAGGCGCGCTCATCGGCTGTGGTCAGGGCGGCGGTGGCGTTCCAGTCGAGCACGAAGGCGCGAATGGCATGGGCGTTGCTATCATCGGGAGCGAGAGCAACGGCCTGATTGGCGGATTCGAGGGCTTGCTTCAGGCGTTCGCTGCGTTCGTAGTCGGTGGTCAGCGAATTGGAGGAGTAGGCCTGAATGCGCGCCAGTTGTGCCCAGATTTGCGCGTTCTCGGGCTCCAGGCGCGCCGCTTCCCGATAGGCGGTAATGGCGGCTTCCAGATAGCCGGCGGTGAAATACGTCTCGCCTTCCAGAAGGTAAGATTGGGCGGTGCGGGTTGGGGTGGGCGTGGGTAAGAAGGGGTTGCGAATGGCGCCGCGGCGGGTCAGTTGCCAGAACCACAGGGCGCCCAGCACCATTAACAGCAAGACGAAGACGCGGTAAATATTGGAGCGCCGGGGTTGATAGAACAACGGACGGCGAGGAACAACGTTCATGGCGCAGGAGTCGTAGAAGGTGTGGCGCTGACCGGAGCCGCGGGCGTGCGGGCAAGTTCTTCGCAAATATCCAGGGCCGCCTGGGCGTTATACTGGGCGTATTCATCGTTCGGCGCCTCAACCAGAATGCGCTGCGCCAGCGGGACGGCTTCGCCGCAGCGGTTGCTTTTGGCGAGCATGTAGGCGTACGTGTAGAAATACTGTACCAGACGGATGTCGTTGGGGTCAATGGTTAACGGCGAGATGACCTGGCCATCTTCAGTTTTGCCGCCGTTGATAGCCAGGGAAAATTGTTCCAGCGCCTGAGGCCAGAGATTGTTTTTGTAAAGCGTCCAGGCCCAGTTGGCGCGCAGGTAGGCATCGGTAGGGACATTTTTGACGGCTTCTTCGGCGTATTGGGCGGCCTTGGCGAATTCGCCCAGACGGGCGTACAGGCGCGAAAGGTAGAGGTCGGGCAGGGGGTCGGCAGGATTGAGGGTGTTCGCCAGCGTGTATTCGCGTTCGGCTTTGTCGAGTACTTCCAGGGCGCCGTAGGTGCGGCCCAGGGCGAGATGCACTTCGGGGATATTGGGATTGATGGCGATGGCGGCTTCGTACTCGCGCACGGCCTCTTCGCGGTTATCGGTGATTTCGAGGATGTAGCCGCGCGCCCAGTGCGCCTCCAGCGTATTGGGGGCCAGCGAGGTGGCGAAGCGCGACTCTTCAATGGCGCGGTCCAGCGTGTCCAGCGCGCCGAGGCCCTGTTCGTACATGGCGCCCAACAGTTCGGCATAGTAGGCGTGGATGAGACCGTTCTGGTCGTCAATGGCCAGCGCATCCTTGAGCGCGCTTTCTGCCTGAAGGTATTCTTTCTTGCGGGTCAATGCCCAACCGCGCACGGCGAACGCCATGGCGTTGCGCGGGTTGAGCAACAATGCGTTGGAGGCGTTGGTCAGGGCTTCGTCGTAGTGGCCGGCGAAGACCTGCACGCGCGCCAGGGCCACGTAGAGCGCCGGGTCGTCCGGGCTGGCGACAATGGCCTGCTGGTATTTCTCAATGGCCTGCAGTAACTTGCCCTGGTCAAACAGCGTCTGCGCTTCGGTCACATAGGTTTCGGGAGCGCGCGTTGACGTGGAGGTGGGCAGGAACGGCGGGGGGATGGTCGGCACGACGTAGCGGTTAACGTAAGCCATGACCGCAATCGCCAGCGACAGCACGATGACGTAATACCAGCTGCCCACCAGTTTGCGCCGCCGTCGGCGCATGCTCCAGTGCGAACCTCGCAAATACATGGCGTCATCTTACCATTGTGAGTCAGAGCATGTCAAGGAGGGGGAGGCGGGGTGCGGCGTGGCGGGATAAAGAAGGTTTGCAAATTTTGAAGAGAGGAGGCAGAATAAATATGTGCTGGCCCTTGAATATGCAAAAACAGGAAGCTCATTTTTGACCGGGAAACAAGGGTCAGAATCAAAAAATGCCCGTAAGGGCAGTGGATTGATGATTGATGATTGATGATTGATGATTGTCGATTGCCGATTACAGCTGGCGAGGCCAGGCGTGAAACGCAGCGCAGCCAAAAATCCGAAAATCTGCAATCTGAAAATCTTCAATCTGCAATCTGAAAATCTTCAATCTACAATCTAAAAATCTGCAATCCCCAAATCGCAAATCTCACGATGACTGCCTGACTCCCCCCCCCCGAAAATTTGAGCCACAGCGCTGCCCTACTGCACTTGACCATCTTTCTCCTTGTACAGTAGAATCAGAAATGATGCGGGCGTCGCCAAGCGGTAAGGCATCAGCCTTCCAAGCTGACATTCGCGGGTTCGAATCCCGTCGCCCGCTTTTTTCCCCTTCCCGGTGAAGTCAGTCTGGCGTGGCCGCGATTGCGGTTGGATGGTGTGTGGTAGGCGAGAGGGCCAGTTCGCTTGCTGTTTGGGAACAAGATGCCGGTCATTCTGGCGACGTTTCTCACTCTGTTGATTGCCTTGTGCTGGTTGCGGGCGATGGATTTTGCGGCTCAGCGTGGCTGGGTGGAGAGCCGGCTGAGCCGTAAAATCATCCACATTGGCACCGGGCCAATTTTTGTGTTGTGCTGGCTGATGTTCCCTCAGTCGCCGGCCTGGGGACGGTATCTGGCGGCCCTGGTGCCGTTGTTGTTTACGGTGCAGTTCGCGCTGATTGGGTCAGGCCTGATTCGAGATGAGGCCTCGGTTAAGGCGATGTCGCGTCACGGCGATCGGCGCGAGATTCTGCGCGGGCCGCTTTTCTACGGCATTGTCTTTGTGGTGATGACGATCCTCTACTGGAAAGACTCGCCGATTGGGATGACGGCCTTGATGTTGATGTGCGGCGGGGATGGCCTGGCCGAGATTCTGGGACGCCGGCTTTCATCCCCTCGCCTGCCGTGGAATAAGGAAAAAACGTTGGCCGGTTCGCTGGGGATGTTGCTTGGCGGCTGGACGCTGGCGGTCCTGGTTCTGGGCGTCTTTGTGATGAGCGGCGTTTTCGCGCCGCCGTTTTCTGCTTATCTATGGCCGCTTACGCTGATCGCTCTGGCCGGGACGCTGGTCGAATCGTTGCCTTTGCATGACGTGGATAATATTACCGTGACCCTGATGGCCACCATATTGGGACATATTTTGTTCTGAGAGGCAGGAATGGCCGAGAAAATTGGGCGTTATGAAATCAAGGAGGAGGTTGGGCGTGGGGGGATGGCGACTGTGTATCGCGCCTACGATCCACTCTTTGAGCGCGATGTGGCGGTGAAGGTTCTGCCGCGCGCCATGCTCCATGACCCGCAGTTTCGTATCCGCTTCGAGCGTGAGGCCAAGATGATTGCCATGCTCGAGCATCCGGCCATTGTCCCGGTTTATGACTATGGCGAGGAGGATGGTCAGCCTTACTTTGTGATGCGGTATATGACCGGCGGTTCACTGGCCGACCGCATCAAGCAGGGACCGCTCACGGTTGCGGAAGCGACGCGCATTCTGGCACATATCGGGCCGGCGCTGGATGAGGCGCACCGACGCGGCGTGATTCACCGCGATCTCAAGCCGGGTAATATCCTCTTCGATCAGCACGGCATGCCCTATATCTCAGATTTTGGCATTGCCAAACTGGCCGGCGCGCAGACGAACGTGACCGGCAGCGCCATTGTGGGGACGCCAGCCTATCTTTGCCCCGAGCAGGCGCAAGGCGAGGAGCTCGACGGTCGCGCGGATATTTACGCCCTGGGGGTGATTCTGTTTGAAATGCTGACCGGACGTCAGCCTTACGAGGGCGATACCCCGATGAGCGTGGTGGTCAAGCACATTACCCAACCGCCGCCTCATATTCTGGATGTTCGCCCCGATTTGCCGCCGGCGATTGAGGCCATTATCGAGAAGGCCATGGCAAAGCGCAAGGAGGAGCGGTATGCCACAGTGGCCGAGATGGTAGAGGCGCTGCAGCGTCTGGCCGTAGTGGATGCCACGCTGGTTGGCGGTGTCGCGCGCCCGGCGGAGCCGACGGTGCGCGTGGCGGAGAGAACGCGGCCAGCCAGAGGGCAGGTGGCGACGCCATCCTCCCCGCCGGTGGTGTCCGCACCTCGTCCGCGGCGCCGCTGGCCTGGGGTCGCTCTGTTTCTGGCGGCTTGTTTGTTGTTAACCGGCGGCCTTTACCTCGCTCGCGCCCGGTTGCAGGAACTGGCCTCTCTGGCGGGACTCATTCCCCTGTCGACGCCTCTCCCCGCGACGGCTACGGAGCAGGTCACTCCCCTGCTTGCGACGACAACGATGATGCCGGTCGCAACTGCAACTGCAACTGCCACGCCGCCGTTACCGACCGATACTCCCACGCCGTCGCCTTCCCCAACCCTGACGCCTGCTCCGACGACCCTGCCGGTCATCGGTGGGGCAGACCTGATTGCCTTCGTGCGCGACAATGAAATCTGGACGATGGGCGTGGATGGTCGGCTAAAGAAACAATGGACCTCTGATGGCGCCATCAAGCACGATTTGCAATGGTCGCCCGATGGGAAAAGCCTGTTCTACATCAGCGGCAAGTGCATTTACGAAGTGGTGTTCTCTACCGGCGAGGTGCATCCTCTGACCTGTTTTGTCGTGGCCGATTTTCTGGAGGCCTTTGAGATTGCGCCCGATGGCCAGCAGGTTGCGATCAGCCTGAACCGTGAACTGTACGTGGTGCCGTTCGACCGTGAACGGCTGGCGAAGGCGCGCAGCCGCATTGACCTGGCCGCGATGAAGGGGTGCTATACGTATACCGATCTGGGCGTCAAAGGCGTGCGCTGGTCCAGAGATGGGCGCAAGGTGGCGTTGCTGGTGGAGGCGATGGGGAAGGCCCGGCGCGAGGATGCCATCCGCGTCATTGACATCAGCGCCTGCGACAGCACCAAAAAATTTGCTCTGGATACGTTTCCGGCGGCTCGTTTTACCATGAGCGGTTATAACGAGAGGCCGCTGATTCCCTCCTACGATTGGGATGGCGAATTTCTCTTTTTGCTCAACAGTGATATTCGCAATAACGGTTTTGGCTTTTTGTACGTTTATAACCTTGACACCAAAACTGCCACCCTGCTCGATCCGGTGGGCACGCGCTGCTGTTATCGCGATGCACGCTGGAGCCCTGACGGGAGAGCCGTTATTTTTGCCTATCAGGATATTAACCTGGGGGCGAATAGCGTGACGCAGTTGTATTACATTGATTACGGAATCATTGGTTCAGGGGCAAAAATCCAGCCGTTGCCTTTGCCGGGCGATTTTTTCACGAATCCACGTGAGAAACCGATGCCGGTGCTGCGCCCGGCCCCGTAGTGATGGGGGCGTGATGGAGAGGAGGAGAGACATGGGCGAAGAAACAGGACTGCATTGGAAATAAGCGCGCAGGATTGGACTACGCACGATCAGGCCTGGCGCGACCGGGGGATATTCTGATGCTGACGGCGCAGTACCACGAGGATGCCCGTGCCTTCGAGCGTTGCCTGGAGATCGCCGCGGAGACGGCAGAGGCGTGGTACTATTACAAGAGGCGATCAGGCCTGAAGGACGGTGTTGTCTTCAGCGCGGGGTTGGCATTGCCTTGGGGCCTGTTCAGGACAGGATACCGGCTTTCGCTTTGCCTCCTTGCAGGGGAGCGAAGGTCAGCGGGTGTTTTGTGGCGGTTGCGCTTTGTCTGCCGTTGTGCTATAAAGGAAATGACGCGCGACCGTATCGTTCGCGCCTTGCCGGAAGAGAAAGGGGCGCGTGTGGGCAAGGGAGCCTTGCTCCGACAGGCGCGAGCGCTCGACCGCTGTTTGCAGGCCGACAGCCTTGCCTCGCTATGCTCAGCGGCAGGTGAAGCGCGATGCGTTGAGTGACCACACCAAAAAGGAGTTGCGTTATGGATAAGATGCTGAAGTTCGTTAATGATCCTTTGTTTCTGGCGCTGATCGTTTTTATCTTGCTCTTTCTGCTCTTTGACATTTTGAAAAGACTGGGGCGAGGCAGGGCCTGGAAACAGATCGCCGCCGATACGGGCTTGCAGTTCTCCAAACACAAGACGGCCACCTATCGGGATCAACAATTGAGTGGTACCTACCGTAAACGGCCACTTGCTATCATTGAAAGTGTTTCAGGGTATTACCTCGCAGAGCAACGTCGCAACTGGGACAGGGACACTCATACGGACACGGACATCCGGATGAAGATCAATATCCCGGCAGGGTACAAAATGGGGCTCAATCGAGTTCTCACCATTGGAGAGGGCACCTACGTCACCGGCAATGCGGAGATTGACCGTAACTTTAATATCACCAGCGAACCGAACTGGCTGGCCCCAAAAGTACTCGCTTCTCCCACTGTCCAGCAGAAACTTCGCGGCTTGAAAATGGGGAGCAGTATCTTTGTTCAAGATGCAACGATCCTCTTTCACCAAAACGGACGGATTTCTGATGGTAATTACTTGCGCTTACTGCTCGATTTTCTCGGTGATTTTGCGGACATCGTAGAGGCGGCTGCTACAGAGGCGTTGTAGGATTCAGAGGTTACGTGGCACCTGGCCACTGCGGCGTGGGTATGCATTGCGCGATTGGCCAGGATTCGTGCTACGGCAATGGCCATGTCTCGCCTGTCCTGCTGGCGGGTGAAACCAACCGTTTCCGGGAACGGGTTGAGCCGTTTCCTCAGAAAAAAGTGATGGCTGCGCTATCATGACGGGGTAGGGGAAGTGGCTTACCCGTTTTATCAGCACCGCTGTCTATGAACCTAACGCAGGAAAAAGTTGAGTGGCTAATTCCGGTAGCGGCATGTTTTTATGAGGAGGTGACCATCGTCAATTTGATTTGGTGTCTCTCATGGTTGGATTATGGACAGTATGATCCAGTATCAACAAGAGCATGAATTGATTAGTGTAGAATGGAAGCGAAGTAACAAAGTGGATCAGTTCTGCCTCGGAACCGGATTGGTTAATCCCGACTCTTGTGCCATGAGTAAGAAAAGACGATAGGGCGGGGCGTTTTTGGAGCGGTGAAATTCACACGCCGGGGGTACTATGGCCATGCCCCCTGGGTGGTGAATGCCTCCACGCCGGCGGTGTTCCCGTTTCGCAGGGGCTTTGACACGCCGGCAATGAGGATGGGCGTTATCCTTGCGTATGGGGAATTAACAGGAAAAACGTGCTCCCTTTCCCAACCTGACTTTCTACCCAGACCTTGCCGCCGTGACGTTCCGCGATGGCGCGGACGATAGCCAGTCCCAGGCCGCTGCCACCTTGTTGCCGTGCCTCGCGGCTGCTGCCGCGAAAGAAACGTTCGAACAGGCGGGGAATATCGGCTGGTGGAATGCCAATGCCCGTATCCTGCACCTCAAAGAGCACACCTTCAGGCCGGGCGCGGGCGCGCAGAGTCACCTGTCCGCCGTTGGGCGTGTATTTGATGGCATTTTCCACCAGATTGTACAGCGCCTGTTGCAGCAGCGCGCGATCGGCCTCGATGAGCGTCGGCAGGCCCGGCGCCGTTTCCAGCCCAAGAGCAATTTGCTTGTGCACCGCTTGCAGTTGTAACGTACTGATGACATTGGCCAGCACTTCCAGCAACGGTACCGCCTCAATCATCAAGCCGATGCCGGCATCAATGCGGCCCAGGTCGAGAAGATTGTGCACCAGACGCGCCATGCTTTCTACCCCCATGACGATTTTGGCCAGATAACCTTTCTGTTGTTCATTGAGTGTCCCGACCATTTCCAGCATGGTGGCGTACCCGCGAATCAACGTCAGAGGCGAACGCAAGTCATGGCTGACGCTGGCCACGAAATCCGACTTGAGGGCGTCCAGTTCCTTGAAGTGGGTAATGTCGCGCAGGACGCATACCCGTCCTACCGGACGCCGGTTGGCGATGATCGCCGAGGCAGTGGCAAAATAAACTTTTCCATCGGGCATGACAATTTCGGCAGAACGTTCCTCCGTCCCGGCTTCCTGCAACAACTCCAGCAGTTCCTTTTGATTCAACAGGCGTTCCGTTGGCTGGCCATCTGCCGGCCCCAGGCCCAACACCTGACGGGCAGCAGGGTTGGCTAACAGGAGACGGTTCTGCTGATCGGTGACCAGCACCGGGTCTGGCGTGGAGGCCAGAATAGCCGCCAGGCGTTGACGACCCACCTCGGCGGAGCGGAACAGGCGCGCGTTGGTTGCCGCCAGAGCCGCCAGGCCTGCCAGCGTAGATAGAAAGCGCGGCTCCTCGGCGGAAAACGAACGCGGTTGCTCATAGGCTGTCCACAAGGCGCCGTAGAAGCGATTCTCGTGGCGCACCGCGACGGCTGCCAGCGCTGCCGGACGCGGCGAGGTGGGCGGCAGGTGAAGCCCGCGCCCCCGTTCCAGATCCGTCAGAAAGATTGGCCGCTCTTGCTTCTGAACCCAATCGAGCACCGCTGCATCCAGATACGCATAGGCCTCGCTGCCGGCGCCAAGCGCGAAAACCTGCGGAGATTCGTCCACAAAGCCGGGCGCCGGCACAAATACCGCACGCGCCATGCTGGCGCCATGGGCGCGCAGCGCCTGCAGAATCGGGCGGATGGCGTCCTCCAGTTCCAGACTGGAGGCCACTTCCTGGCTGACGCGCAGGAGCTGGTTGAGTTCCTCCAGCCGGGCGCGCAGACTGATCCGCATCTGCTCGAATGCCTCGCCCAATTGTCCCACCTCATCCACACCGGCAACCCGCAGGGGGTGATCCAGTTCCCCCTGGGCAATGCGTCCAGCCTCGCGTGCCAGATTGCGCAACGAGGCTGTGATGGCGCGCAGGCCGAAGCGCAGGGCAACGAACGCCAGCGCGCCCAGGACCAGAATCATCCCCGCCAGCGGAGCGGCAATTTGCAGGGCCAGTTGTTGTGCCTGCTGGGCCGGGAGCGCCAGCACAATCCCCCAGCCCGTTCCGGCTACGGGTTGATAGTACACGTAATCGCGCGTGCCGCCCGGTGAAGGCGCGTCGTAAAAAGAGGCCTCCTGGCTGCGTCGCCCCGCATAACTGGCCATCAATTGCGCCGGGTCCGGATGGTACAGAATGCGCCCCTGCTCGTCGAGCAGAATCCCGTAGCCGCCCTGGCGGGTCATTCCTTCCAGCGATTCGATCAGGAAACGGGTGAGCGGATTGGAGGCCAGATCGCAGCGGCCAATCAGCAGGCGTTGCGGTTGGCCGGCGCTATCCTGAATCGTGGCCAGGAAGGCCACCCGTCCCGTCCGGCTGCCGTTGACAGGACCTATGGTATAGACCTGACGCGCGACTCCTCCAAATGCATACGGGACTCCGGCCGCCTCCTCTGCGGTGAGCGATGGATTTCCCGTTGGCGGGTAAGCGGCCAGCAGCGTGCTGTTGGCATCCAGCACGAACAACTGGTCAAAAAACGGCGCCAGACGCATCTGTTCGCCCAGCACGGTTTGGAGCGTCTCACCCTGCGCGGTCAGCAGACGCGTGTCCGAAGCCACGCGGCCAATCAAATTTTGACCGGTTTCCAGAAAGAAAGGAATGCTCTCTGCATCGGCCTGGGCTATGGTTGCCAGCCGTTCCTGTAACATCTGGCGCGCGGCTTCCGCAGCGGAGAGCCAGTTGCCCACCAGCAAGGCCAGCAGCAGCAGGAACGTCAACGCACCGCTGCCAATCAGGAAGCGCGCTGCCAGACTCTTTTCGGCAGGGGAAGGTTGCAGCGGCGAGGAGTCGCTCCACAAGCGCGGCAACCCCAGGGCAACGATCTGGGCGCAGGCGGCACCCAGCAACAGTTCTCCGCCGGTGGCCAGCACAAAGGAAAGGAGATTGGTCACGGCGTAGTCCAGGCGCGCCGCCAGGGAACCGCTTGCCGAGAGAGTTGCCTCGACAAGGAAGAGGACTATGGATAAAGGCAGCAGAGCGAGAGCGGCGATCAGCGGCTGACGCAACCAACGATACAGGCTGGTGCGATAGCGCTGATGTACTGCCACGCTGAAGAACACAGCCAGCAGCGCCGGCTCGAGGAGCGTAAACAGGCTGTGCGTATCCCAGAGCGCACGCGTCAGGCCGCCAAGCAACGCCACTGTCAGCGCGCTGAGCGGCCCCAGAAAACCACCTGCCAGCATCCAGGGCAGAGCGGCGAAGAACATCCAGACCGCGCCGCGCGGCGCGAGTGGCAGACCGGGAACCGGGAGCGCCGCGCCGAGGGTAAAACGCAGGCCGGCGAATAAATTGGCCAGCCAGGCTCCTGTCAGGAGCAGGAGGAATAAGCCAGTGTGTTCACCCCAGGGCCGTTGATACCCCCGCCAGTGAAAGGCGGCCAACACCAGTCCACTGCCTATCAGCAACCATCCTGCCCACCCCAGCAGCGAGCGAGGCAGTTCCAGATAAGGCGCATTGGTGAGCAACGTCAGAATAACGGCCATAGACAGCCAGTGGTTAACTCACCACTCCCTGACTCCCTTTACCACCGTGGCGCATCCCGATCTGCTACAGCCATTCTATCGTTTCCTGAGTCGCCTGGGAGAGGTCGGCGAAGGTCCCGCGTCGTTCGGGTGGCAGGAGGGCGGCCAGTTGATACATGGCTTCGCGGGTCATCTGTGCCAGTTGTTGGCGGTCGGCGCGTCCGTTCGCCTTGAAACGAAAAGGACGGCCAAAGCGGATGGAAATACCGCCCTGACGCCAGCGTCGGCTGAAGGGCAGGGTTGGGTAGCCGGGCGTTCCGTCAATGGCGGTCGGCACCAGCGGCGCGCCGCTGCGCACAGCCAGGTATGCCATGCCATCTTTGGCTTCCAGCAGACTGGGACGGCGCGTACCTTCCGGTGCAATCCAGAGAATCTCGCCAGCCTGTAGCACGGCCAGGCAGGCGCGCAGCGCCTGACGGTCTACCTCGCCGCGCCGCACCGGGATCACATTCCACAGGCGCGGAAACAGGCCAATCAGCGGATAGTCAAAGGCCTCAATCTTTGCCAGCGGCACAATGTTGCGCGGGAGAACATGGATCACCACCACCGGGTCAATCATGGACAGATGATTGCTGTACAGGATGGCCGGCCCCTGGGCCGGGACGTGCTCACGTCCCTCTACTTGTTCCAGGCGCACCAGCAGTCCGGCGGCCACGCGAATCGCGGCGCGTAACAGGCGGCGCACTGGCTCATAACGCGCATGCACATAAGCCGAAAGACTGGCGGTTAACCGGTCCTTGCGGCTCAAAAAGCGTCCCTCTTGTTCAGGGTCATCTGCCAGCATCGTCATGGCACAACTCCAGGGCGCGTTGAAAGACCTCGTCGGCGCTCAGGCCATCCGAGACGATAATCACGGCGTCTTCGGCAGGCCGCAGGGGCGCGATCGCGCGCGTCGAATCAATGCGGTCGCGCTCGCGAACGTTGGCGAGGATGTCCTCATACACAGCTTGCCCGCCCCGCCCCAGGATTTCTTGATAGCGCCGTCGGGCGCGCTCTTCGGGCGAGGCGTCGAGATAGATTTTCAAATCGGCTTCCGGCAGGACGACGGTGCCAATGTCGCGCCCGACCATAACGACGCGCCCGCGCAGGCCGATGCGACGCTGCTGTTCGGTCAGCGCCCGGCGCACGCCGGGGTAGGCCGAGACCGGCGAGACATTGGCATCCACTTCCGGGCGGCGCGTGTCCCAGGTAACGTCCACGCCATCGGCGAGCACATCACAGGCGCGGCCATCGGCTTGAGAAGGTGGGCGCACGTCCAGGAGGGTGTTTTCGGCCAGGGCTGTCACCGCGGCCTCGTCGCGCACAGGAACGCCACGCGCCAGGGCCAGCCAGGTTACGGCGCGGTACATCACACCGGTGTCGAAAAACAGATACCCCAGAGCCTCGGCCAGCCGTTTCCCCAACGTGGTCTTGCCCGAAGCCGCCGGGCCGTCAATGGCAATGATATTCGGTACTGGCATCGGTTCACTCCCTCAACGTCAGGTCGGGACGCACCCACAGGATAACCTCTTCGTTCGTCTGCGGCAAGGTACGGAACAACCACCAGCGCAGCCAGTCGAGCGCTGAAGCCGATTCCCAGGCCGGCTGCTGACGCCAGATGAAATCCTGACCGCGATACCCTGCCTCTTGCGGCGAGAGCACTCCGGCCGGGGTAATCAACACTTCCGGTTGTTGGTCTGTCATCGCGGCTGTGGTGATGCTTACCTCGTAATCGCGGAGCAGCCACTGCATCGCCGGCGAATCCAGAGCGGCGAGGTGCACTGCTACCTGGCCGACATAGCCGCGGTTCCAGTTCGAAATTTGATCCACCGTCTGGCGCAACAGGGCGGCCTGCGCAACAGTCAGCGGCGGTTGCCAGAGGGAGACCGTTGGCGGCCGGCGAATGCCGGCGGCGCTGGTACCCAGGCCTGCGGTGGCGATCGTCAGGGCCGCCAGCAAGCCCCAGAGGCCGCCGTGCAGGGCCGTCGCTGGGTCCCAACTCAATCCGGCCAGGACCAGACTTATGGCGAGGAACAGCAGAACACCGGCGGCCATTTGCAGAACAGGCTGCTGGAAGAAACTGCCTTCCACCCACTGGAACGTTGTGTGCGCCAGCATAAACCAGGCCAGCATCAGCAGCAGGAGGGTGAAAACAGCCAGGGGGATCACCGCGCGCCTGTCTGTCTCGCCCCAATGCAGGTAGCGTTCGATTTCCTGCGCGGCCAGCATCCACAACGGCAGGATAACCCAGGCCAGATCGCCTGTCTGCCGACCGGGGTAGAGCATGGTTACCAGGAAAGCCACGAGAGCCCACAGGCTTAATCTGACGGAGAAATGGTCTCTCTGCGCCAGGCCGCGCGCTGCCGCCATCAGGCCAAAGAGCAAGGGGAGCATTTCATCTGCCGGCAAGGCCAGCGCGACCAGCCCGGCCCCTGTTCCCGAAGGCGTCCACCAGCCGCGGAGAAACTGCGGCAAAGCCCCGGCCATGGCGCTCAGGGCGTTCGGGACGAGGGTGCAGGCGGTGCCCACCAGGAGCAACGTGCCCAGGGCGCAGGGCCAGACCGCGCGCCTGGACGCCCAATCCGTGGCCCAGGGCCGGAGCGCGAGCGGCTCTGACCGCGAGCGCCGCGACCAGAAGGAGTACGCCAGGCCGCTCAGGGCCAGAGTCAACGCGCCGAACCAGACTGCCGGCCCGGCCAGCAGCGCCAGCGCCAGACAGACGCCGGCCAGAGCATATTGTCGCCGCTGCCAGAGCACGATGGTCAGCGTCAGGAAAGTCACTGCCAGCATTGGCCCGCCTGCCAGCCGCGCCAGCGCCCACAGTCCAGGGTCAATGGCCAGCCCCAGGGCGAGAATCAGGCTCGTTCGCGTGCCCAATCGTTCACGCAACAGCCAGGGGGTCAACACCAGCAAGACGCCAGCCAGCGCCGGCCAGAAGCGCGCCAGGAAATTGCTGGCTCCGAAGACAAAGAACAGGAAAGCGGTCAACACATCATAGGCCGGCTGAGGGCCAAGGGAGGGGTGCTGTCCGCGCGCCAGGCCCAGCGCCTGCAGCGCCCAGGTCGCCTCGTAGTCCGAAAGCGGCAGGGCACCCAGCGAAAACAGGCGCAAGGCCAGCGCCAGAGCAAGGATAAGGAGGAAAAGAAAGACAAAGCGACGCGATGGCATGACGGTTCCTCAAACCAGACTGGCAACGTAGACGGCAAGGGCGATCATGGTCAGGGTGCGGATATTTCCATGACTGCCTGTAACTACCTCGACAATGTTATATTTCGGCATCGTTGTCATTGCGAGGACGTTCATGGCCCGAAGCAATTCCCTGGTAACGGGGAGACTGCTTACCTTGTCTCGCGAGGGGATTGCTTCGGCGGTGCCTCAGGCGAGCTTCGACGTGGCCCTATCGCCGCCTCGCAATGACAGGGATGGGTAGTGGGCAAGTCATTACGACCGTTCCCATTATAACAAAGAGGTGCCAGGTTACGGCACCTCGTAGATGACGCTTTCTCCTTGCTGGAAGACTGGGGTAAGTGCACGCTGGAATTTGACTTCATTCACCCGGTACGCCGAGCGCTCCGTTGGGCCAATATACACATAGCGGATATGGTATTTGCGCAGGATGGCCAGCGCTTCCTCCCAGGAACCGGTTTCGTACAACGTGCGCACGTCGTAGAAGCGCTGGTCGCGCTCCCAGAACGTATTGCCGCGCCATTGATCCTCATGCGTAATCCAGCCCACGACGGTCGGGAGGCCAGTATAGGCCGAAAGCCGGTCGTAAGCGTCCGTGTACGAACCGCCTACGGCCTCCACCAGAATCCCATCCGGGGCGTTCTGCAACCAGCGTATCGCGGCCGCGACCTCCGGGTAAAACTGGTCCAGGTGCGCGGCGCCGTCCAGGGTCCAAACGCGTCGCACGACGGTCCAGTCATCGCTGGCACGAGCCTGCCTCACCGCCTCGTGCAAGTTCTTGAATTGAAAATTTGCCGTCCTGCTGGGGAAAGCCAGCGTCGGGTAAACCAACGCCATGAGCAAAAGGGAAGTCCACCCCAGGCGGTACAGCCAGCCTCCAACGCCGCGCAGCCTGGTCAACATCTCGGCTGAAACGAAAGCCGCGGCCACACTCCAGAGCATCCAGGTCTGGAAGTAGAACTTGAAGACAGTGTTCATGCGTGTACCAAAGACATCCCGCAGGTAGAAGAATTCCACACCCAGTACCAGTAACCCGCCTACCAGCGCCAGTAACAGGACAAACGGCGCCGGCGACGCCGGTAGAAGCGGCAGGGAAGGGGCCATCGCGGACGAGCGAGGAGTCTCCTCGCTTGTGATCTCGCCAGCCTTTTCCGGTTGGCGCTCACGCGCCGGCAGGATCAGGGCGAAAAGGAGAAACAGGAAAAGCAACAGCGTCAGCCAGCCGCCACAGGCCTCCAGGCGGCGACAGTTGGCGGCCAGGAAAAGTTGCGACACGGTACTCAACCCCTGTTCCTGAAGCCATCCCTGGGTTACATCAGGACGATATTGAGCAATGACCCAGGCCAGCAGCCAGGAGAGAGCCCAGAGGAGCAGGAGCAGGGCGCAAGCCAGGCCAAATGCCTGCCCCCAGCGGACCTGACGTTTTTCGCGCCGCAAGAGATAGAAACAGTATGCCATCAGCGGCAATAGCAACGGCGCAAACATGATCCAGAGGTGGGCGCCGCGCGTCGGGTTGATCAGGTTAGGCAGCAGGCCGCCCAGTTGCGAGGAAAAGCCCACATAGAACGGCAGATACAGCAGCAGCGATAGCGCCAGAAGCGGCAGGGCGAACGTCGCCGCCTCCTCGAGCCGCTTCCATCCCCAACCTTCTTCCTCAAGCCGTCGCAGCAGGAATGCCCCAATGGTCAGAGCCGCGTAGGGCAAAATATCCCAGGTGTTCAGGAAGGACAGGCCACCCAGAGTCAATGCCAGGCAGGCCAGTCCGTCCCCGGCCAGCGGCATCCAGAACCCTGCCAGCGTGGTATGGCCGCGCCACCCACCCAGAAACAGGTTCAGCGCCAGGCCAATCGCCAGCAGAGCGAACGGCATGACGAGCACATGCGGGTGCAAATCGGCAAGCACGAAGGAGAAAGCCGGGAACTCGTCAATGACTTCTTTCCAGTTGCCGGCCAGGTCGTAATCCATCACCACGCGCGAGGCGCGCCACCACCAGAGATAGCGTTGGGGCAGCCAGCCCAGAGGTTGCATTGGCGGTTCGCTCAATTCTTTGAGGTCCAGCCAGGACCAGAAAAACGAGGCCGCGCGCCCATCGGGGGTGATGTGCCAGAAAACACCGCGCCGGTGTAAGACTTCCAGAGTTCCTTCCAGGTTGGAGACAAAGAGCAGGAACAAAGGCCCGAGAAGCGACAGCCAGAAGGACGCGCCGCATGCCTTACGCCCGTTGGCTGCGCTTGTTCTGCCGGCTTTTTCTCTGGCTATGACCAGCAGGTTATAGACCACACCGCTGGCGCCCAGAGCATTCAGGGCGAAGACAAGGGCGGTCATCAAGTTATGCGCCACTGCTCCCGTCACGCCGCTCACTTTGGCCAGCATGGCGGCCATGACATAACCGAAGTAGTAATACGAAATGGCGTAGCCGGCCAGCCAGGGGTCACGCGGTGGGAAAGTCGGCGAACGCAAGATGCCACTGATGAAAGCCAGTTCCATCGGTTTTTCGGTGCCCACCAGCGCCGGGTCACAGGCGCGTACCCAGGCCATGAAGGCAAACGCGAGGAAGAAAAGCGTCTCCCAGCCGATAATCAACCGCCGGTGCCTGTGCAACCAGCCCTGCAGCGAACCCTCGTTGCTCTCTGCCACAAGCGCCGGGTTCCTTTTCCAGCCTGCGAGCGCCCAGGCGGAGAGCGCCAGCACGATCGACAGCGCCAGCATCAGGCCGCCGATATCGTTCTGGGCTATGCCCAGCGAGGCCAGCATCCAGAAGAGATAGCCCCACAGGAGCAATCCCAGGGCGCGGGCCAGCGTGTAACCGCGATCCGGCAATGCCGTCAGGAGACGGTACGCCAGCGGGAAGGCCAACCAGCCAAGAACGGTGATGGAGAGATACCAGATGAGGAAGGCAAGCATAGGAGGAAGCGGAGCGAGAAAAAAGTGTACGGAGTGAAACGTAAGGCGTAAGGCGAGGACGGTATCAGGGGATGACCTCGTAGATGACCGTTTCGCCATCACGATAAACGGCGCGCCAGTAGATGCCGTCATAGGTCTCGAATTTGGTCAGTCCTTCGCCAGCGTGCTTGGCGCGTTCCAGCTGGCCGACGACGATGTAACGGGCGCGGTATTTGTGCAGGAATTGAAGCGCCTGCTGCACGTCGGTCGTGGCATAGAAATTGTTGACTTCACCGCCGCGCGCGATCACCTCTTGCGAGTACATGCGTTGTTGTAACTGGTGCCATTCCCAACCAATTACCGTCGGCAGGCCGGTGTAAATTGAGATGCGCGAGAACCAGGCGTACTGAATGCCGGCCGGCGCCGCTTCGACAATCACCGGCGAACCCTGAACGTTCTCCTGCAGCCAGCGAATCGCGCGGTAATCCTGCACCAGGTCCATCATCTTACCGAACTCATCCCGTTGCACGAATTGCATGTAGTTCATAGCGTCCAGCGTATGGGGCGCATCGGGATTCCAGCGGAACTTGATGCGATCTACACTGCCCAGCGGCAAATACATGACAGCACAGGTGAACAACAAGGCCAAAACCGCCGGCCAGGCTATCCGCCAGCCAAACCGCCAGTGCGGAATCGCGTCCAGCAACCAGACGAAGGCGGCCGCCGCGCTGAGCGACAGCATGACCCACGCTTCCAGATAGAACTTGAAAAGCGTGTTCATCCGGCCAATATCGCCATGCAACACGAAGAGTTCTACGAAGAGTGTGATACACAACGCAGTGCCAATCAGGAACAGAACGCCGCGCTTGGGCCAGGATTGTGCCGGTCGCAGCAACAAGACGCCTGCCCAGGCCGCTGTCGGTAACACCAGCCAGGCAATCCAGACCTTCATCAGGAGCAGGGCCAGGGTGGCGATCAGCACCACGAGTACGGCCAGGCGAATCAACGAGCGGTACGGAGATAACTTCCGCAGCGCCGAAAGTGGCGTTTGCGCCATCCATTGCCGCGTCTCCCAGACCATCCAGGAAAGGATGACGAACAGGAAGAGGCCCCAATGGGTAAAGTACTCTGAGGTCTGTGTGGTGTACTCATGCCAGCGATCCAGCGAGGTATAAGCCTGACCGAACCAGTAATGGAATGGCTGGTACAGGATCACCGCCAGACCAGCCAGCAGCGCTGCGCCCCCCGCCGCAAGACCGAGGCGGCTCAACCAGGCGGGCAGGAGTGGCGGCAGAGGCCGCTGCTCCAGTCCGCGCCATAGACTATAGCCTGCGGCGAGGCAACCCAGTGCCAGATAGGGGTAAAAATCCCAGGTGTTGGTGGGCTTCAAGGCGCCAATGACCAGCGCGCCAAAGGGCAGCGCCAGATACCAGGAGCGGCGCAAGCGCTCCCAATCCTGAAAGGCCAGCAGGGTCGAAATCGCCCAGGCCAACGCCAGCACTGTCAACGGCAGCGACATCATGTGCGCGTGCAAGTCACTGTGAATGAAGGTGAAAAGCGGGAACTCGGTGATGCCGTTGGTTTCGCTGGTTGAAATCACCCGGCTTGGCGTGTAATACCACTCGCCACTGCCAAAGCCCAACGAAGCGCCGCTCAAGGCCTTGAAGAAACCTTTGGGCAGCCAGAACAGGCGCTTCAACAGGCCGGCCTGCGGCGCGTGGATGCTCGGGTTCAAGGCGCAGTTGTGCTGATCCGCCGCGTCTGCTCCCAGACACATCATGCCGCGCAAGACCATTCGCCCAATGCCCAGGTTGCCCACCAGCAGCAGGGCCGTTACGGCTGCCAGACCGCCCAGCAGCGCGCGCTGTTCCAGCAGCGTTCCCCAGCCCCCTTTCCCTGCTGACGGCGAACTGTGCGCCAGCAGATTCCAGCCTACCGAGAACGCCCCCAGCGCCAGACAGGCAAACAGGGTCGGCAGGATGAAGTTGAAGGCAATGGAAGGGACAATCCCCAGCAACTTGACCGGCGTGCCCACGATGACGTAGCCGTAGTAGTAGTAATTGATGTAGCCGCCAGCGTACCAGGGGTCATAGGGGGGGAAGGTGGTGCTGCGCAGGATGGCGTTGAAGTAGGCGAATTCCATGGGGCGTTCGCCTCCGTGCGCCGGATCCCACAGGTCGGGGTTTCCCAGGCGAATCAGGAGGTCCAGCAAAAAGAAGAGCAGGAAAAGCGCTTCCACCAGCAAGAAATAGCGCCGTTTCTCCCGCCATTCCTGTTTGAGTTCGGCGCGCTGCCCATAGCCAAGAATCACCCCGGCGGCTGCCAGCAGCGCCAGCGTCAGGCCAATTGTCAACCGGCTGTAAGGAATGCCTGTGGAGCCGGCCAGCCAGGCCAGCCAGGCCCAGATCAGCAAGCCGGCTATCCGCGCCAGAGGATAGCCTCCATCCTGCAGGCCCGGCAATGCGCGCCGTAAGAGGGGATATGTTACCAGTCCCACCAGGAAAATCAGCCCATACCAGAGCACCAGCCCCAGCCAGGGGTAACGATTTTGCCACCACTGGTAGTTGAACAATGCAGACCACGTGCCGCCTGTTTGCTGGACTTCGAGGCGTTCCTCCGGCAACAACAGGGACTTCGGTGGGCGATAGTGGTTGAATTCTTTGGGCAGAATGTGTACCGCCTGGCTCAAATCCACCGAGGCCAGCACGGCCTGTACCTGCGCGGCATCGTAGTCAGGGCGCTTCTGGAAGATCAGCACTTTGGGATGGTCGTAGAACGTAAAGGCTTCCTCGGCGGATTGATCGTTGATGACCAGCGCTCCCAGACGTGGATAGTTCTCGAAGGTCGCTACCAGATCGAAGCCCAACCGTCCGTGGAACATTCCCGGCCGCGCCACGCGGTAGCACCAGATAATATCTTTCCCGGCGGGACAGCCGATCAGTTCGCGATAGTACACTGTGGTCAGAGGGTAGCGTTCGGGGAGGCGGGTAATCTGCGCGTACTGGTGATTGGTGGGGATGAGGATGAAATCGGACTGGTTGAGCGTCTCGATGAAACGCGTCAGTTTGTCGGCGTTGTCGTCCCAGTAAACTTGCAGGTTCAGGTCGCCGCGATAGATGCCGTCGAAAGGCGCGTAGCCCGGTACCGGGAACGGCAGGCCGTAGTCGTAATCCGTCTCATTCGCAAACGTTGCGCCGCTCAGGCCCAGGGCGCCGCCGCTGATTTCCAGACGGAGCGTGTACAGTTGTCCTTTGACCAGTTCCAGCGGCGGCGTGAGGGGGAGCGAGAAGGCTTCCCCGCGCGCATCGTGCTGCGGCGCGAAACTGGCGCGCAGCGAACCCTGGGCGCGCGGCGCGTCGGGGGCGTTCGTCGGCGCGGCGATGATGGTGGCTGTCAGGGTCTGTTCACCGGCGCCGCTATAGTCCACCGCGTGGGGCAGAAGAATTTCGGTCAGCGCGCCATCGGCCTGCGCCAGGAAGGTCGTTTCGTAGGGCGCGTCGGGGCGGATTAAGGTCTCGCGTGGGAAAGGTAACGGTTGTTGATACGTTTCACCGCCAGCGGTCTGGATGTGCACGTTGATTGGGCCGGGCACGTGTTGGTACAGCCAGCGTGAAGCCGCCATGCGCGGTTCCGCGCGCGTATAGATGCTGGCAAAAGCGAAGGCCCAGGCGGCTGTCAGCGAGAATACCAGACTGCCCACCAGCACGGACGTCAGACGGCGCAGGACAGAGGGGGGAGGCTGATCCCATAAGCGGAATACCAGCCAGGCCGCCATCATGCACAGCAACGGGTAGATGGGCAACTGGTAACGCATGGTGGCATTGAATTGCAGGGATTGCCAGGCGAAATAGAGCGCTGTCCAGGCCCAAAGCAAAACGTGTTGCGACCATTCGCCCTTGAGAATCTGCCAGCCCATCCAGAGGAAGCCTGCCCAGGCCAGAATGCCGAGCGGCAATCCCAGCCCCCAGATGGTCAGGTTCTGGAAGGAATACAGGTGCGAGCGGCGTGCCCATTGCAGGTTCCAGGGCATGTCGGCCTCGCCGCTGGCCTGGGCGCGCAGTTCTTCCAGATTCTTCAACCAGGCCGGATTGAGTTTGACGTCGAAGAAACCGGGCCCGGTGAAAGCATAGGGCTGAAAGATACGGAAGGCGAAGAAAGCGGCCAGCGCGCCGATGACCATGAACACGAAGGTTCGGCGGAGGAAGTCCTCAAAGGTATGGAGGCGGGGATCGCGGTCAGCGCGGCGAAAATAGCGCACGGCCAGCGCGGCAGGCAGCAATACCGCCATCACGACGGCGTTAATTTTCGAGGCGGCAGCCATGCCCAGCGCCAGCCCAAAGAAAAGGCTGTGCCAGGTGAGCGGGTTGCGCAGCAGACGCTTGAGCGCGCCTGGAAGCGGCTGGGCGTGCGTCTGAGCGGCGCCATCTCCCGGCGATGGTTCACCAGTCAACGGCGCTTCTTCCCACTCGCCGGTGGCAATTTGCACGCCGGCATAGAGGGTGAGGGTCATGAAGAAGAGGACGAAACTATCCGTCGTGTAGAAATGCGCCTGTTGGATCTGCATGACGGCCAGCGCCGAAAAGGCCGAGGCCAGCAGCGCTGTCTTGGGCCCATAGAGACGCCGCACGATAAGGTAAAGCATCAATACGGTGCTGATGTCAATCGCCGCGGCCATCTGCCGTCCGAATAACTTGACGTTGACTCCCTGCCCCATCCAGTCATACAGATACCGCACCAGGAAAAGCGGAAGTGTGCCATAGACGTAAAAGCCATATCCCCGATTGTGGGGGTTGAGCGTTGAACTGGCGGTATCAAAGTACTCGCGCAAACTGTGGACCGGCGCGATGTCATAGGTCACAGAGGTGAAGAACAATTCATCGGGATGCTGGTGCTGCAGTTCTCCCCAGTCCGATCCCAGGAGGCGCAGGAAGGCTGCGCCCAGCAAGACAACCACCAGCATGGCATCGTATAGCCAGGCACGACGAGCAGAAGGCGGTGAGATGCGTTCCATAAGGCGCTCCCTATTCGACAATGAAGAACATGAAATCATGGCCCTCGGTGGCGGAGGGGTACACGTTCAATTTGCCCTGTGGATAGAGCGATTGCAAGGCCTGCCAGGTCTCCGTATCGTCTGGCTTGAAGATGAACAGTTTGGGAGGCGGCATGGTCAGGGTGCTCTCCAGCTGGTCGCGCCAGATGGCAATATCCCGGTTGGGAATGCCGAGGAACGTGGTGGGCAGGCGCGTGTCCACCCAGTAGGGATAGGGCACAATCCAGACTGGCTCCAGAGTGCCGTATTTTTTCCCGAACCAGCGGATGACCGCGCCCATTTCCGAGGTATTCAGGGCGCTCAGGCGATACTGACGGTCGTACTGATGAAAGACAAGGTCGAAATTCTGCGTCGCAGACCAGAGGAAGAGGAACATCGCCAGTGCCCAGGCCCAGCCGGCGCGCCGCGCCGGAGCTGCGCCGGGGGCCGGTGCAGTTGTCTCCGGGGTACGTCGCGCCCCCAGCGCGGTGAGGAGTCCATCCAGCGCAAGGGCGACCAGCAAGAAGACCGGAATCATCGCCGCGCCGGCGCGATTCGGCGCTGGATTCTCATTCGGAAACGCCAGGGAGAGAATGGAAGGCAGACTCAAGGTTGGGATGGACAGTAACAGGAACAGGTCCAGCCAGTGGCGTTGCCGCAGGTAGCGGAAGAGCACCAGGGCCACGCCGAGCAGGAAGAGTGCCCCGGAAACGACATCCAGCGATGGCCGATAGGGCACACAGTTGACCCAGATTTCTCCGTTGTCCCAGTTGAACATCTTCAACCCGCGCCACAGATTGGAGAGGAAGATTTTCCAGGCCGGGCCGGGCAACGGTTGTTCCAGCGCTCCCATGCGCGTAAACATGCGCTCGTAAAAATTCTGTGGTTCGCTGAACTGGTAGCGCAAGAGCGGCAGGAAAATGAAGAAAGCCACCAGCGCGAGCAGGAACAGGCCGATGATAGCGGGTCCACGCCGGCCGCGTGCCTGCGTATGGAGCAGATACAGGCCGATAGCCAGGACGACCAGAAACGGCACAATGCGGAAAGGACTGTAACCGTGCAGCCCTAACCCAAGAAACAGGCCGGCGAGCAGGAAATCGTTGCGGTTCTGAGTGCGCAGTCCGCGCAGCAAATAATACAGTACCGGCGCGGTAAAGAGTGGATAGAGCGGGAAACGCAAGCCCACGCGCGCAATCACGTTTGGCCAGTAAGCGATGGCCGCGAACAGCACCGCCAGCACTCCTACCCGCTCGTTGGCTATCTCTTTCCCCACCAGGTAGAGATAGGGCAGCGTTAACAGCCCCAGGAAAGCCGTGCCGAGTTTCAGACTGAAGAAGGTCAGACCGGTGCCGAAAATCTTTGCTACCAGCACCGTCCAGTACATCTGGAATCCCTCACGACCGGTATTGCGCGGGAAGAAGACGCGATACTCGCCCTGGGTGATATCGTACAGGTCCAGAATCTTCTCGGCGTGATCGCTGAACGGTTCCGCCGGCACCTCGTTCAGGCGATAGAGACGAAAGAACAGGGCGACAGCGGCCACGCCCACCGCCACCAGCGCCGCGGCATACCCGCGTTTGTCCTGAAAGGCTGTCCGCAGACGCGTCCAGACCGAGGGCTGATTCTGCCTGCGCTGCCAGAGTGACACGAAGACCAGCAAGATAGCCAGCCCCCAGAGCAGCAGATTGTGCCAGGTGAAGCGGTTGTCGCCAAAGTCCAGGAAGGCCAGGATGGCGGCAAACAGCCCTAACCCCAGCAGACGTGCCGCCTCGCGGCTCAAGGTCAGCGCCTCGTCTTCCTGCGCCTCTGCGGGCCGCCAGGGCGCCAGCGTCCACTCGCCGCGCAGCCAGGCCCAGCACAGCCACCCCAGGGCAATCAGGTAGAAGACAACCCCCAATGTGGCGCCCTGGAAGTGGGGCGGTTCAAAGGTGCGCTGCCCGATGAGGGCGCACACCAATGCTATCAGAGAACGCCACGGGAGGGTTAATGGACGCGACTCGACGCGGGAGGCCGCGGCGCGTTCCGGCTGGTGGGTCACCACCGGCAACGGCGCCGCGCTTCCCAGGCCCGTCAGGGCGCGCAGAAAGGCTGTGAAGGATTTCCAATCGCGGAAGGCAGAGCGTACATAATCGAGCACACTGGGTTCCTGGTTGTCTGGTATCATAGATCAGCCTCATCGTGTCGCAGGGTTGAACAGGGAGCGCAGGGGATAACCTTTCCAGGTCGTCCGGCAGTTGCACGGTTGCAGGCCGTCGTCGTCAACGGTCTGGCGGGTACCTTCCATGACCGCGTCGGGCAAGGTAGAACGTGTACACGCCATCGGCGCAGGTTGTCGGCGTGGCATAGGGACGCACGAGGCGTTCGGTCAACGCCAGATTCCAGCGCGCCGGGACCAGAATCCAGCGCCCAAAAAGTTTACGCGCCAGAAGCGACGGCAGACCGGCGTAATGTCCCCATTCGAGCACGGCCAGGGCGCGTGGGGAGAAGTAGTCCCACCACCTCTCCAGCACAAACCCGGCGCGTTGCAGACGCGCTTGCCATACTTCCGGCCCGTCCAGATGGCGATGGCGCGAGATACGAGTGAAGAAGGCCCGATACCAGGTGGCCAGCGATTTCAGCCGTACTCGATCGAGGAAAACAGCGACAGAGAGCGAAGCGTTGAAACGCTGGTTGGGCACACAGAATACAAAGGGCGCTCCTGGTTTTAACACGCGCGCCGTCTCCTGCAATACCTGTTCCACCTGCGGGATGTGCTCCAGCACCGAGTTCGAGAAGGCGCTGGCAAAGTAGCCATCGGGAAAGGGAATATGTCCGCCATCGGCCTCGACCAGCCAGCGGTAAACCCCACGGCGGCGCGCCTCGTGGATGGGCGCGTGCCAGGGATCCAGGCCGACCTCCACCGGGCGGTCGAATGTCACGGAGGCAAAGTGCCCGTCGCCGCAGCCCAGGTCAAGGAGCGGCGCGGGAAAATCCAGGTTCTGGTAGAAAGCCGTCTCCACGCTGCGCAATAAAGCACGAAAGTACGGTAAATCGCGCAACTGTCGGGCAAGAAAGTCGTTGCAGTCAGAGGGGGGGTGTTTGTTCATGGTTATGTTCCCAAATTATACCAGCGGCAGGATAACGGGCCACAGTGCGGATTATGCCTCAAGCCAGACCTCCACCGTCTCGCCGGTCGTCGCCCCCAGCAACTCGGCGGCGCTGCCGTTGACCTGTGCCAGAATCAGGTATCCGCTGCTGCCCGGCAGCGCGATGAGCTCACCAGGCGGATGCTCGCCAAATGTGCGCGCCAGCCCGCGAATCAACCTGCCTTTGACCAGAACACGCCAGTCTTCGGGGCGGCCCAGGGTCAACTCTCTGGCCGGCATGTTTACCACCAGATTGCCGAAGTGGTCTGTGTAGATTACCTGTCCCTGCCAGCCGCGCGCCGTGCGTTCGAGGCGCGGCAGAGGCAGGCGGACTGCCTCCCCAAACGGTTCACCCAGTTCGTGAAGAGGCACACCGCGTGCCAGATGGGCGGCGCAGGGCGCGAAAATGTCGCGTCCGTGAAAGACGTGACTCACCTCTGCCAGCCAGTAAGCGGGACGATTGAGATGCACAAAATCCAGCGGCCAGCCTTCGTCCTCGGCGCGCTCCAGCAGCAGAGTCAGCGCGCCGTTATCTGGACCCACGTAATACCACTGACCCAGGCGGGCCGCCATGGGACGCCGCGCCGTGCCCACCCCTGGATCCACTACGACAAGATGGATGGTCCCTGCGGGGAAATACGGCACCGCGCGCGCCAGGACAAAGGCCGCTTCCAGAATATCCTGCGGGCGGATGAGGTGGCTGATATCGGCAATGCGTGCCTGAGGACAGATGCTCCAGATAACCCCCTTCAAGATGCCTGCTGTACCATCTTTCAAACCGAAATCGGTCGTGAGAGTCAGCAACGGCGAGGAATCCATAGGAACCGATCTACCAGGAAGTGCTCCAGAGACGATAACTCTGGAATGCCAGAAGACCGAAGAAAACGCACAAGTAGGTGCTGTGCAGCAACAGCAGCCCGGCCAGGGCTACCACGACGGCGGTGACGAACGAAAGCCCCAGGAACCGTCGCATGCCCTGCTGTGGGTCTCGTTGGAGCAGGATGTGATGAGCGATTACTCCCCCATCCAGAGGATAGACTGGCATCAGGTTGATCAGGCCCCAAAAGAGATTGACCCAAAGCACCATGTCAATCGTGGTGGCCGGGAGGGGACTGTGCGCCGGCAGAATGACGTAGGGCCAGGGTATTCCGGCGAATGCAGGCAGGAACCTGATTTGCCCTCCCGCCAGTCGGGCGCCAAGCAATACCAGTCCAGCCAGAAGAAAGCCCGCCAGTGGGCCGGCAAAGGGAATCAGAATTTCCTGAATCGGACGGGGCGGCGTCAATGTTCTCCCCAGGCTCACCAGCCCCGGCTCAGCGACCGTCGTCCCGCCGAGCAGGTGCAGGACGATGGATGCAGGCCGTCCATACCACTGCATGACCAGCGCGTGCCCCAACTCGTGTGCCAGAATGGAGATGAAGACGACGATGACCCAGATCAAGATGTAGACCGGGTCCCGCAGTGAAGCGCC
>DAOTVX010000084.1:0-13571 GCA_034436275.1 Anaerolineales bacterium
GCCGCGGGGGCGGGAGTCTGTCCAGCGGGCATGACCGTCATGGTGGCTCTCCCTGAATAGATTCGCAGCCGATAGCGGACAATTGCTTTTGTATTATACTCTGGATTGCTTCTATGCACAGGCGGCCTGCGGCCTGGCTTCTCAAAATAGTAAGTCTGTCTGGAGCAGGGGAGGAGGGGATGTGGAGGAGGAAAGACACCAGTCGCGCATGCACGCAGAAGTTGTCGGCGATGGTGGCGCAGTTTTGAGGCTTGTCATGCCCGGTTCGTTTGCGGCGCGACCTGCCATGACGGGGGTGATGGGTAGTTGCTATTTGGAAAAAGGGATTCGTGTTTGTGGCAGGATGCCGGGCCGGGAAAATCGAACTGGACAATCTCTCTCCTTTCAGGTATGATTGCACTCTGCGGTTGCCCACCTGGAATGGACCGGGCGGGCTGAATTCTTGTTTCTGGGGAACGTATGGCAGACGTTGGAGAACAGATCATTCTTGAACTCCGCAAGCGGATGGAGGCCTATCAGCCTCGGATCAAAGTCGCGGAAGTGGGCGTGGTTCTGGAAGCCGGCGATGGGATTGCACGCGTGGCAGGGCTGCCCGGTGCGCGCTCCCAGGAACTGGTCGAGTTTGCCAATGGCGTTCAGGGTATCGCCTTCAATCTGGAGAAGGATCACGTCGGCGTGATCGTACTGGGTGATTACTCTGGCATCGTGGAGGGGATGAATGTGCGCTTGACGGGGCGCATTGCTTCGGTGCCGGTAGGGGATGAACTGATTGGGCGGGTGGTCAATGCGTTGGGCGAGCCGCTGGATGGGCGGGGGCCGATACGATCTCTTGCCTATCGGCCGGTGGAGCGTATCGCGCCGGGGGTTGTCGAACGTCAGGACGTGGATACGCCGGTACAGACAGGTATCAAGGCCATTGACGCCATGATTCCCATCGGGCGCGGCCAGCGAGAACTCATTATTGGCGATCGCCAGACCGGGAAAACTGCCATTGCGATTGACACGATTATCAACCAGAAAGGGAAGAATCTGGTCTGTATTTACGTGGCCATCGGGCAGAAAAAAGCCGCCATTGCCCGGACGGTCGCCTTGCTGCGTCAACACGGGGCCATGGACCATACGATTGTTGTCGCCGCGGCCGCGGACGAACCGGCGGCGCTGCAATATCTGGCGCCTTATGCTGGCTGCGCCATTGGCGAGGAATTCATGGAGCGTGGGCGTGATGCGCTGATTGTGTATGATGATCTCTCGAAACACGCCTGGGCTTATCGCCAGATTTCCCTGTTGTTACGCCGTCCCCCTGGCCGCGAGGCCTATCCGGGCGATATCTTTTACCTGCACTCGCGTTTGCTCGAGCGCGCGGCGCGCCTGGCCAACCGCTATGTCATTGTTCCGAATGAATTTCCTCAGGAGGAGGGCAGCGCGGAAGATGCGGTGGATGGACGCGTCTATGGCGGGCCGCGCGGTCGTCACGAGGCGGAGACGGCGCTTCAATCCATGCCGCAAGCGTCGCGTTATAAAATTGTCAGGGTGCGGGGCTCCGGCGGGTCGCTGACGGCCTTGCCCATTGTGGAAACGTTGCTGGGCGATGTTTCGGCGTACATTCCCACCAACATTATTTCCATTACCGATGGGCAGATTTACCTGGAGAGTGATCTGTTCAACGCTGGCATTCGCCCGGCGATTAACGTTGGTCTTTCCGTCTCGCGCGTTGGCGGCGATGCCCAGACCAGAGCCATGCAGCAGGTAGCCAAACAATTGCGGCTGGATATGGCGGCCTATCGTGAACTGGCCGCTTTTGCCCTGATGAGCGCGGAACTGGATGCCGCCACACAGCGCCAGCTGGCGCGTGGTCAGCGGATGCAGGAAATTCTCAAGCAACCCCAGTATTCCCCGATGCCGCTGGAGCAGCAGGTCATGGTGTTATTCGCGGCCACGCGCGGCTACGCCGATGATGTCCCGGTGGCGCGGATGCAGGAATGGGAAAAGGAATTGCTGCGTTACCTGACTACTGCTCATCCCCAGATCGGTCAGGAGATTGCCGGCAAGAAGGAAATTACCCCCGAGACGGAACAGGCACTGCGGGAGGCGCTGACTGCGTTCCAGGCAATCTGGCGCTAGAGGTGCCATTGTGCGTTGGATGGCGAGGATGAGGTATGGCTTCGGCTCGTGAAATGCGCTCGCGCATTCGCAGCGTGCAAAGTATTGCTCAGGTCACGCGTGCCCTGGAAGCGGTTTCGGTGACGAAAGCGCACAAGGCCATGGCGGCGCTGGAAACCACTCGCCCGTATGCGACCAGCCTGCAGGATTTACTCTTTCGTCTGGCCGCCAGTCCGGATGTTCCGCCGCATCACCCGCTGTGGCGCGAGCCGGCAAAGGTAGAGCATATTCTGCTCATCCTGATTGGCGGCGATCGGGGTCTGGCCGGAGCGTACAATGCAAACGTGGTCCGCGCGGCGCGTCGACATCTGGCAAAGCAGACCGTGCAGGCTCAGTGCCTGGTCATTGGCCATAAGTGCGCCCATTTGCTGCAGCGTCAGCAACTACAGGTGTATCAGGAATTCCCTGCCTTTGCTGATCCGCCGCCCCTGAAATATACAGTGCTTTTCGGCCAGATCGCGCTTCGGGCCTTCCGCAAAGGTGAAGCGGACGAAGTCTGGCTGGCGTACACAGAATTCACCAGCCTGCTTCGCCAGCAAGCGGTTGTCCGTCGTCTGCTTCCTTTGTCGCCTGGACAGGGGCGGGGTGTATCCCCGGCGCGTGTCGGGTCGTATCTGTATGAGCCGGGCGTCGAAGCGATTCTGGATTCGCTGGCTTTGCGCTTTGTGGAAGTGCAGATTCACCAGGCGATTCTATCTTCCCTGGCGTCAGAACATGCCGCTCGGATGGTGACCATGCGCAACGCCACCGACAATGCCATGGCGCTGCTGGCCTCGCTGCGGCTGGAGTACAATAAGGCGCGCCAGCAGGTGATTACCGCCGAACTCCTTGACATTGCGGCTGGGGCTGAAGCGTTAAGGCAGAGAGGGTAGTTTTGTGATGGAGGCAATGAAGACCATGACGGATGGTTGGGTTACGCAAGTACGAGGCAGTGTGGTGGACGTGGCTTTCCCGTCGGGCAGATTGCCCGACCTTTTTGAGGCGCTGGAAGTGCTGCGTCCGGGGCAGGAGCCGCTCGTCCTTGAAGTGCAACATCACCTGGGCGATAACGAGGTGCGTTGTATCGCGATGGATTCCACGGATGGCTTATCACGCGGGGTGCCGGTGGTCGCGACCGGCGCGCCGATTCGCGTACCGGTCGGTGAAGCCACCCTGGGGCGCATTTTCAACGTTCTGGGACGTCCCGTAGATGGGCGTGGTGATGTTCCTGCCGGGCAGTACTATCCCATCCACCGCCCGGCGCCTGCTTTTGCCGAGCAAGCCACGCGGGTCGAAATCTTTGAAACCGGCATCAAGGTCATTGACCTGATTGCCCCCTTTACCAAAGGGGGGAAGACAGGCATCTTCGGCGGCGCCGGCGTCGGCAAAACCGTGATTATTCAGGAACTGATCCGCTCGGTAGCGACTGTCCATCAAGGCAAATCGGTGTTCGCGGGCATTGGAGAGCGAACGCGTGAAGGCACGCAACTGTACCGCGAAATGCTCGAATCGGGCGTGATGAAGGACACGGTCATGGTCTTTGGGCAAATGAACGAACCGCCCGGCGTGCGGTTGCGCGTTGGGTTGACGGCGCTCTCCATGGCGGAGTACTTCCGTGATCAGGGGCATGATGTGCTCCTGTTCATTGACAACATTTTCCGTTTCACCATGTCGGGGTCCGAGGTCTCGGCATTGTTGGGGCGTATGCCCTCGGCAGTTGGCTATCAACCCACGCTGGCGACGGAGATGGGGGAATTGCAGGAACGCATTACCTCCACCGCGCGGGGTTCGATTACTTCGATGCAGGCTGTGTACGTCCCGGCGGATGATTATTCCGATCCTGCACCGGTGACGACGTTTACCCATCTGGACGCGACCATCGCCCTGGAACGTTCCATTGCCGAAAAAGGGATTTATCCCGCCGTGGACCCGCTGGCCTCGACCTCGCGCATCCTGGACCCGACCATTGTGGGATGGGAGCATTACCAGACGGCGCGTGAATGTCAACGTTTGCTGCAACGTTATAAGGATTTACAGGATATTATCGCCATTTTGGGCATGGAAGAATTGAGCGAGGAAGACCGTTTGATCGTGGAACGGGCGCGTAAGATCGAGCGTTTCTTTTCGCAACCTTTCTTTGTCGCCGAACGGTTTACGGGGCGGCCCGGCAAATATGTACCGTTACGCGAAACCGTGCGCGGTTTTCGCGAAATCCTGGAAGGCCATTGTGACGATCTGCCGGAAGCCGCGTTTATGATGGTTGGCACGATTGACGAAGCGCGCGAACAGGCAGAACGTCTGGCGCGCGCCTGATTCCCTTTTGCCCTATGCCTCTTCTCTGCCGTATCCTTTCGCAAGATCGAATCGTGTATGAGGGTGAAGTCGAAAGTGTGCTCTTGCCGGGGAGCGAGGGCCAGATGGAAATTTTGCCGCGTCACGCGCCATTGCTGACACAGTTACAGGCCGGGGTGGTGCGCTTGCGTCTGCGGGAACAGGAGGAGTATTTTACGGTCTTCGGCGGTGTGGCAGAGGTCGCCGCGGAGTCAGTGACCATTCTGACCGATGCGGCAGAGAATGTGGAGGAAATCGATGTGGAACGCGCAGAGGCCGCTCGTCAACGGGCGGAGCGGCGTCTGGCAGAGGGAATACCGGATGAGGATACTTACCTGCGGATGCGGGCGGCGTTGCGTCGCGCCGACCTGCGGCTGCAGGCGGTGAAGCGTTACCGTCATGGCCCACGTCGGCCAGGGCGAATCTCCAGCTAAATCATGAGGTTGCTATATGCCTGTTTTATCCCGGGATCTGGGAATTGATTTGGGAACACTATACACGCGGATAGCCGATGCGTCGGGTCTGCTGCTGGCCGAGCCGACGGCGGCGGCTGTGGACACGTTGGAGCAGAAAATTGTCGAATTCGGCAAGGCGGCGCGTGAAATGGAGGGCCGCGTTCCCGAAAATATTGAAGTCGTGCGTCCTTTGCAAAACGGCGTGGTTGCCGATTACGAGATTGCCGAGGCCTTGCTGGCTTATCTTTTGCGAGGCCTCAGCGGCCCCTTCCGTTTCTCGCGGCCGCGAGTGATGATTTCGGTGCCTTATGGAGTGACCAGCGTGGAGGCACGAGCGGTGCACGAAGCGGCGCTGGAAGCGGGAAGTCGCGAGGCGTATTTGATTCAACAGCCTCTGGCAGCGGCCTTGGGCGCCGACCTGCCCGTTTCATCGCCATCGGGCAACATGATCGTCTGTCTTGGGGCGGGGGTGAGTCAGGCGGCGGTGATTACCATGTATAGCCTGGTCTCCGCCGAGGCGGTGCGCGCAGGCGGTTTTCAGATGGACGAGGCAATTATGACGTATGTGCGCAAAAAATACGGTATCCTGCTGGGGCCGGGAACGGCAGAGCAGTTGAAGATAAAAATTGGCGCGGCTGTGCCGCAGGAGAAAGAGGAAAGTCTGGAAGTACAGGGGCAGGATCAGGTCAGCGGTATGCCGCGCCTGATCACGCTGACGACCGGCGAGATTGTTGAAGCCTTGCAGGAACCGCTGCAGCGTGTGGTAGAGATGGCGCGGCGGGTTTTGGAGAAAACGCCGCCCGAGTTAGTCTCGGACATTATTGATCGCGGGATTGCTTTGTGTGGAGGGGGAGCGCTGCTGCGCGGTGTGGACCGCTTGCTGGCAAAATCGCTGGGCCTGCCGGCTTATCTAGTGGACGATCCGCAGAACTGCGTGGCCATTGGCGCGGCGCGCGGGGTTGGCATGTATCCTGTTTTGCGGCGCAGCCTGCTTTCGGTTTAAGGAGAGGTATCCTATGTCCGTGAAACACAGTCGCGAAATTCCTTTTCAGGCGGTGAAGGCCGGTAGAAGTACCGCGTTTCAAGTGCTGATTTCCGCCGAGGAAGGGCCGCATTTTGCGATGCGTCGTTTTGTCATTGCGCCGGGGGGCTATATGCCTCTCCATACCAATACCGTCGAGCATGAACAATTCGTGCTGCGCGGTCAGGCACGCATCGAGATTGCCGGCCAGATACACGAGGTCGGCGCCGGCGATGTGATTTTCATCCCGGCTGGCGCCCCCCATCGCTATCAGAATGTCGGAAAAGAAGACTTTGAATTCCTGTGCCTGATTCCCAATCAGGAAGACCGGTTGACTCTGCTGGAAGAGAGTGATTGAGCGTTACTGCCACCGCTTTCCGGCTCCAGGATAACCGTCAACGTGCGCGACGGAATATGCCAGAGGTCCCAGGAAAGCACCAGGCCATCGGCGGCCTGGGCGGCCTGAAAGTCTGCTCTCAAATGGGCCTCGTCAGACGTATGTATCCCCGGCATCGTTACCAGGGCCAGGCCGGCCAGTAGATGACGAATGCCCAGCGCTCGGCCGCGCTGAATCTCTTGCCGGATGCATTCCGCCTCCAGACCATGCGCGGCAAGAGCGTCCAGAGAAGGCGGGAAAGGCAGGCCGCTGGCTTCCGTTAATGTTTGCAAGGCTTCCTTCGCCGACAGGTTGTTTTCCATCAGCCAGCGTGCTAAATCCAGATACTCGAAAGCCAGTCCGGCTGGGCCGAACACGCGCGGGTAGGTCATGAGTTTGATCCAGTCGCTGCAGGCGTCCAGAGCCGGCAAATCCTGCCCGACCATAAACGCCAGGCTGGGCGAAAAACAATCCAGACCCACGGCCAGACCATACGCGCGAACAGTCTGCGCAGCCAGGCGCACGAAACGAGTGATACTCTGGGCGCGGAATGCCAGAAATGCCTGCAAAGGTTGCGTCGCTTTTGCCGGCGGCGGAGTCAAGAGGAAGTGCGTCAGCGCTGGCGCACCGCCATTTTCCCGTAATTCCTGCAAGGCGCGACGGACATCGGTTAGATTCAAACCTGCCTCAGCCGCCTGACGGCTGCATTCTGGACAGAAACAGGCCAGCCGATGCCAGGGGGTGGCTGCCGGAGAGGGGAAGCGAATACGATCAAAGAAGAACCCCTGATACAGACCGCTGGCGGCTATGCTTTCCAGTTGTTCCAGTACCCATTCGAGGACCGCGTGGCGATTGGGGCAGAGGAAGGTAAAAACAGCCAGGTCGTTGTGACCGGCGACAGGATTTCCTGTCGGTCCAATCACGCGCCAGGCAAGCAGCGACTCCGCGTGACGATTGGCGGTGAGCAAGGGCTGCCAGCGATAGAGAGGAAGGCGCGCCCGCGAAACCTCTGCGGCCACCGCCTCTTCCAGGCGCGGCGGGAGTGCCCAGCCCAGCAGAACGGCGTCAATGGGCAGGCGGTCGAGTGCGGCGCGTAAACGCGCCTGTACGGCGCGCGCGTTGCCGCCACGCGGCGGGCTTTCGAGATACTGAACGGCAAGGTGCGGCGGATTCATGGGGGCGGTGGGAAAACTTCCAGGGCCGTAAAGTCTACCCAGAAGAGGGCGCTGGTGTTGGGCACCCTTTCCAGGATGGCGCGACCGATATCGCCGGGTGGGTCCTGTAACTGACTCCACCAGGGTTTGTCTGATGGATAGCCATACTGGAAGGCCACCGGCGCCGGCGCAAAATGCTCTCCCCACTGCGCAAAATTGGCCAGCATCTCCTCCAGGTTCCCGAATTGCTGACTGTCATCCACGAAGACGATGCCCTCGCGCGCATGGGGCGGCATCCAGTTGTAGTCCCAATGCTTCAGGAACAGGCGATAGGCCGGGTTGTGCGTGCGCACGGCTTCGACCCAGGCGGTTGCCTCTGCATCGCTGACCGGCGTTCCTTCGGGTCCAACGCCGGTTTTATACCATTCCACATCCACGCCAAAACCGATGACACAGGGGTGATGGCTGTATTGGTTCAAGACGAGGTGGATGAGCGTGATCATGTCGGCGTTGCCCGGTTCTACCTGCAGCCAGACGCGCACCCCACGCTGATCGAACAGGGTCAGGGCCGCTTCGTTCATGTCCACGTAGGTTTTGGTGATGAGCGTATCGTCGCTCTCGGCAGGGAAACTGAGAAAGGTCCCTTTGCCGGTGAAATTGCCAACGATCCAGATGGCCTCCGGCTGTGCGTTCGGGAAGCGGGCGGCCATTTGTTCCCCTACCGAAGCCCAGTAGGCCGCGCCCGGATTGCGCGGCGGGCCATACGTGGAAAAGCGGAAGCCGGCGCCCAGGGCAGGGGGCAAAGCGGTAGGAGAAGGAGTGGGAGAGGCAGTGGTCATGGCAGTACAGGAAACGACGGAGAAAAGGGAGAGAATGGAGGCAACAGGTTTCAGGAATGGAATCAGGGTTTTCATTGGGAATCCTTTCCCTGGCCGGGATGATACTTCGCGCCCGACTCTGCCTGCAATTTCTCGGCGGTCAGTTCGGCCAGACAGGCGGCGCCGCTGGCGAACATCGCGACCTGAATCTGCCGCGCAGTCAGGCGAATACGCTCCACGACTTTTTCGGTCGAGATCGTGGCGGCGGCCAGGAACGGGGCGGCCATGCCCCCAACCGTGGCGCCTAATGCCAGGCATTTGGCAATATCCAGCCCGCTGCGCAGGCCGCCGCTGGCGAAGACCGGCAGGCCGGGCGCCACCTGTTTGACGGTCAGCAATGATTCGACGGTAGGGATGCCCCAGTCGGCAAAAGTTGCTGCCAGAAGGCGGTCAAACTCACTGGCGGCGCGATACATTTCGACCTGTGACCAGGAGGTGCCGCCGGCGCCGGCGACGTCAATCGCCGCCACGCCGCACTCGGCCAGGAGGCGGGCGGTGCGCGCCGAGATTCCCCATCCCACTTCCTTAACGATAACCGGCACCTCAATCTTCTGGCAGAGAAAGGAAATCCTGGCCGCCAGGTGGCTGAAGTTGGCGTCGCCGCCTCCTTGCAAGGCCTCCTGGAGCGGGTTCAGGTGCAGAATCAGCCCATCGGCCGCGATCATCTCTACCGCGCGACGACACTCGTCCACACCGTAGCCATAGTTCAACTGCACCGCGCCCAGATTGGCGAAGAGCAGAATATCCGGCGCAACGCGACGGGCGATGGCGAAGGTGGGGATCAACAAGGGGTCTTCCAGCGCGGCGCGTTGACTGCCAACCCCCATCGCGATCCCGCACGCCTGAGCCGCTTCGGCCAGACGCTGGTTGATCGTCATCGCCTGCGGCGTGCCCCCCGTCATGGAGGAAATGAGGATGGGGGCAGACAGCCTTTTGCCGAACAGGGTGAGGCTGGTATCTACCTGATCCAGGCTCAGTTCGGGCAGGGCCTCGTGCACGAAGCGATAACGTTCCAGACCGGTAGTCTGGGCAGAGCGCACATCCTGCTCTAGATTGATGCGGATATGATCGGCTTTGCGCTGACCTATTGGATCAGGGGGCATGGTGATTCTCCTGGCTGTAAATGGGAACTTCTGGCGTTGAATGGGTTGACAGAGCCGTCAGAAGAGTTACAATATACGAAAAACTTTACAGGAGGCAGTCATGTCTGAAGTCTTCGACAAGGTTAAGGCAATTATAGTAGATTTGTTAGGGGTTGAGCCAGAGAAGGTCACGCCGGAGGCGCGTTTTCGTGAGGATTTGGAGGCCGATTCGCTCGATCTGGTCGAGTTGATTATGCGCCTGGAAGATGAATTCGGCAGCCAGATTTCTGATGAAGAAGCGCAGAAAATCCAGACAGTCGGTCAGGCAGTGGCTTTCGTCGAGGCGCACGGCGCGAAGAAGTAAAAGGTAAGTTCGACAAACCAAAAAATCCCGGTTCCTGGCCGGGATTTTTTGTTGGGGATTACTGGCAGTAAGGTAACCACTCAGCCATGTCATGGCGAGCCGTTTTTTGGCGATATTTCTTCTGTGGAACTTGAGATTGCTTCGCTGCCTTCGGCGGCTCGTAATGACGCGGGTGGGTAGAGATAGTTACAGCAACTCGGGAATTTCTTCGGGGTGCCGCGCCACGCGCACGCCGGCGGCTTCCAGGGCCTGGATTTTTTCGGCGGCTGTGCCGGAGCCGGCCTCGATGATAGCGCCGGCGTGCCCCATGCGCTTGCCGGGCGGGGCTGTCTGTCCGGCAATGAAGGCCACGACCGGTTTGGTCATGTGCCGGGCGATGAATTGGGCGGCTTTTTCCTCGTCGGTGCCGCCGATTTCACCGATCAGCACCACTTTCTCGGTATAGGGATCGGCCTCGAACATATCCAGACAATCAATGAAATCGGTGCCGTTGATGGGGTCTCCGCCGATGCCGACACAGGTCGAGGCGCCCATACCGGCCAGTTTCAGCGCGTAAAGCACCTCGTAGGTCAGGGTGCCAGAGCGCGAGACAATCCCGACGTTGCCCGGAATCGCGATGTCGCCGGGGATAATGCCGACTTTCGCCTCGCCGGGGGTCAATACGCCGGGGCAATTCGGGCCTAACAGGCGGCAACCTTTCTGGTCGAGATAGGCGCGCACACGCATCATATCCTGAACCGGGATGCCCTCGGTGATGCACACGATGAAAGGCAGGTCGGCGTCGGCGGCTTCGTAGATGGCATCGGGGGCAAAGGCTGCCGAGACGAAGATAATGCTGGTGTTGGCGCCGGTGGCCTCCACAGCGGCGCGACAGGAATCGAAAACGGGCACTTTGCCGTCCAGGACCCATTCGCCGCCCTTTCCCGGTCGGACGCCGGCGACGACGTTGGTGCCATAGGCCAGCATTTGCTGGGTATGGAACAGGCCCTCATGGCCGGTAATGCCCTGAACCAGCACACGGGTGTCTTTATTGACGAGAATGCTCATGGTTCTACCTCCGGGCAGCCGCGACGGCTTTTTGCGCCGCCTCGACCAGAGTTTGGGCGGTGATCATTTGGGCGTCGGCCAGCAGACGACGGCCTTCCTCGGCGTTGGTGCCGACCAGACGGACAACCATCGGCACCTGCGGCTTGACTTCGGCCAGCGCGGCCAGGATGCCTTTCGCAACCTCATCGCAGCGGGTGATGCCGCCAAAGATGTTGAACAGGACGGCTTTGACGTTGGTATCCGAAAGGATAATGCGCAGCGCCGCTGCGACTTTCTCAGCGCTGGCGCCGCCGCCGATATCCAGGAAGTTAGCCGGTTCGCCGCCGAACAATTTGACAATGTCCATGGTGGTCATGGCCAGTCCGGCGCCGTTGACCATGCAGCCGATATTGCCCTCCAGTTTGATGAAGGACAGGCCGTACTTGCGGGCTTCGGTCTCGGCGGGCGCTTCTTCGTCTACGTCGCGCATCTCGGCCAGATCGGGGTGGCGGAAAAGGGCGTTGTCATCCAGCAACATCTTACCGTCCAGCGCCAGCAGGCGTTTCTCTTTGGTGACAACCAGCGGGTTGATTTCCGCCAGGGTTGCATCGCATTCGACATAAGCGCGCCACAGGCCGCGCGTGATTTCCAGGAAAGATTTCCAGTAATCCCGTGACAGGTCAATGCCAATGGCAATGTCACGCGCCTGATAATCGCGCAGGCCCAGCAGGGGGTCGATGTGGATTTTGATGATTTTCTCCGGCGCGGTGCGGGCCACCTCTTCAATGTCCACGCCGCCGGCAGCAGAGGCCATCATGACCGGACGGCGGGCGGTACGATCGTTGGTGATGGCCAGGTAAATTTCCTGTTCAATGTGTGCGGCGGGGTCTACCAGCACTTTGCGCACCGGCAGCCCTTTGATTTCCATGGCCAGGATTTGCGTCGCCACTTCTTCGGCCTCTTTGGGCGTTTTTGCCAGGCGCACGCCGCCGGCCTTGCCGCGTCCGCCTACCAGCACCTGGGCTTTAATTACCACGCGGCCACCTAACTCTTCGGCAATTTGTCTGACCTCCGTAGCGGTAGCCGCGACCCGGCCCCCCGGAATGGGGATGCCATACCTGGCGAAAATCTGTTTTGACTGGTATTCATGAAGCTTCATGGGCAAATCCTTGTTGAATTTTTCACGAATCAACCGCCATGATTATACCACCCTGTCTCCAGAGGTCATCTGTCTTTCAGCATGGGCGAAGCAGGAAGAACATCCAGTTGGTTAAGCTGGGGATGTTTGGTAGACCAGGTTTGTTCACGCGCCTGCGAGAGCAATTCCGTCCCCCCAGAGTGCAGGCGATGGTGTGGCAGTCATCGCGCTCCAGGACGATGTTACCGTAGGGAGAGGTTTGATCATCTTGGGTAATGCCCTCTTCAGCGAGGGGGTATATAACTACTCGGCGACCAGTTTCTTGATTTCACTCAATATCGAATCCGGCAACACAGCCAGCCCAATGGTCATACCCAAGAGGAAGGCCTGCAACTCCTCTTGGGTGTTCGTGGCAACGAGAAGACGGTCGCCGGCAAATGCTTTCCATTGCTGATTACCCTTCACCAATGAAATGTTCCACGACAGGTCATTAAGGAATTCTATGCATCCCTCTAACGTGCCGCTCCCTGGCATGTATTTTAACCAATCGCTCTCAGACATAGTCTACCTCCAGACTTGTCTCACAAACTCTACAGCGCCCCAACTTACAATTCTGCCATTCACCGGCAATGGCATTTCACTGCGATGCAGATAAATGTATTTGTCACCATACGTGCGCGAGAATACGGGGGAAACTTTTTCAACAGGAAGCCCCGATACATCAATAGCCACATACTGTGTTACCCGATCGTATAGCCATGGCATGTTCATGATCGCTCGACTAAATTGATGAGCACTTCCAACAGCAGCCTCTGTCGGCGAAATATCTGTGAAATACTGATTCTGTGAACGCTTGCCGTCCGCTCGGATCGGCGGCGTTGAGCGGATTGTCCGCCACGTACACGTAGCGGTTGAGTGCGCGCGGCAGCGTCAGCAGCGGCTCGGCCGGGTCGCGGCTCAGGAAGCGCCCCAGCGCCGGGTCATAGTAGCGCGCTCGCAAGTAATAGAGGCGGACGGCGGACGGCAGACAGCAGACGGTGGACGGTGGTCCGTAGTAACGGGCACGCAAGGAGTAGAGGCCGCTGGCGGCATCATCACGCTGGACGGTGTAGCGGTAGGCGTTGACGGTCGTCCCGCTGTGGCGGTGGAGTTCACCAAAGGTGGTGTAACGGTAGTTGTCGGTGGCGAGACTGCTGGGATGTTAAGGTGCAACGTTTGTTTTTTGTTCCTTACTCCTCCGCCATTTTCCAGGCCGCAGGAACTGCCTCGGTGAGCCACCATTCCCAAAACTCCAGCCGCTTCTCGAAATCAAAAATCCATTCTTTGTTGCGGGTTTTGTAACTACCTACCATGGCTAATGGAGAACCCTCTGCCTCTTGTCATTGCGAGCGTAGCGAAGCAATCTCCTGGCCGATAAGGGGATTGCTTCGCCGCCTGCGGCGGCTCGCAATGACAAGGATGGATAGTGGGTAGGTTGTTACAAAGATTCGGCCGGGTCGTGATTCTCTCACAAGTCCGGAGGTCGTGTTGCCGTCTCGGAAAGCTTGCCTCGGCGTGTGGCGCAATGATGCGAGTTAGGTAGAGGCGTATTGCCGGGTTTGAGCAGT
>DAOTVX010000085.1:0-2768 GCA_034436275.1 Anaerolineales bacterium
ACGATTACAAGGTGCTGAAGACGACGTGTCCGGCGACGGGCACGGTGGGCGGCACAGCGTATGCGTACTGCTCGCCGAACTGGTGGAGTTACGACACGCCGAGCACGCTGGCGGGGAAGATGAGTTATGTGAAGAGCCAGGGCTTGAAGGGCGTATTCGCCTGGGAGTTGTCGGGCGATACGAGCAATGGCGAACTGATCACGGCCCTCTACAATAATCGCTAAAGATCGACCCTGGTCAGGTAAGGCGCCGGGCATTGTCGCCCGGCGCTTTTTTTAACTTGCCAACGCCCGCAGGCTGCCGCGTTTTCCTTTCAGCATGAGAGAGATCCCTTTGCTTTTGAGGCTTTGCGCGGTGCGTGTGTTGCCGGGAATCCAAAGGTAGGATGGTGCATAGGGGATTGAGCATGTTGCTTTGGATTTGCAGGTTGTTTAATGTGTTGAGCATTTCTTGTGACCTGCGCGCGCAGATTTTGAGCAACATGCGTCAGGATTGAGAAACTGCTGGTAAGCCAGAAGAGTATGCTGTAGATGGAGAATTTTGTGAAGGAGGCATGAGATGAAACGCGTGATCAATCTGACGATGGCGATTCTGGCCGTTGGAAGTCTGTTGCTGGCGGCAGCCGTGAGCGCGGCGCCCAAGCAGGCCGACCGCGGCGCCTGGGCGCCGGGCGTCGCGTATGCTGTAGGCGATACGGTGACCTACAACGGCGTGGTCTATAAGTGCCTTCAGGCGCACACTTCGCAGACCGGCTGGGAGCCGCCGAACGTGCCGGCCCTCTGGCAGCCTATCGGCACACCGACGCCCGGCGGTGGGGCGGCGACGAATACGCCCACACGCACCAACACCCCGGCTGCCGCGACCAGTACTCCCACGCGCACCCCGACGCGCACGAATACGCCTGCTGGCGCGACAAATACGCCCACGCGCACCAATACCCCGGCTGCGGCTACCAACACTCCCACGCGCACACCGACCTCTTCTGGCGCCGCCTGCTGGCCGGCCTGGGATGCGAATACGGCGTACAACGGTGGGGCGCAGGTGAGTTACAACGGTGTGAACTATCAGGCGGCGTACTGGACGCAGGGGCAGCGGCCCGATTTGTATAGCGGCCCGGCTGGTAGTGGTCAGCCGTGGATCCCGATGGGCGCTTGTGGCAGCGGCGCGGCGACGAATACTCCCACGCCCACCAACACCCCGGCTGCCGCGACCAGTACCCCCACGCGCACGCCAACGCCTACCAACACGCCCGCCGGCCCAACCGCAACGCCGACGCGCACTCCTACGCCTGGCGGTGGCGGCGGTGGTTTGCCCAAGCATGTCATTACCGGTTACTGGCAGAACTTCAACAACGGCGCCAAAGTGTTGAAACTGCGCGATGTGCCGGCGGCCTATAACCTGATTGCCGTAGCCTTTGCCGATGCCACTGCCAATCCTGGCGAGGTGACCTTCGCCATTGACTCCGGCCTGGCCTCGGCCCTGGGCGGCTATACCCAGAGCGAATTTATCAGCGACATCAACACCCTCCATTCACAGGGCCGCAAGGTTATTATCTCGGTTGGCGGTCAGAATGGCACGGTGGCCGTCAACAGTTCTACGGCGGCGACCAACTTTGCCAACAGTATCGTCAACCTGATGAATCAATATGGCTTCGACGGTGTGGATATCGACCTGGAAAACGGCATCAACGCGACCTACATGGAGCAGGCATTGCGCAATATTGCCTCCTCCAAGCCGGGCGTGATTATCACCATGGCGCCGCAGACGATCGATATGCAATCGACCGGCATGGAGTACTTCAAACTGGCGCTGGCCATCAAGGATATCCTCACCATCGTCAACACGCAGTACTACAACTCCGGCACCATGTTGGGCTGTGACGGTAAAGTTTATGCCCAGGGCACTGTGGATTTTCTGGTCGCGCTGGCCTGCATCCAGTTGCAGAATGGCCTGCGTCCCGATCAAATTGGTCTGGGTTTGCCGGCCTCGCCTTCGGCGGCAGGCGGCGGTTACGTCAACCCGACCGTGGTCAACAATGCCCTCGACTGCCTGACCATGGGCACGAACTGCGGCACATTCCGACCGTCTCAAACCTGGCCCGGTATTCGTGGCGCGATGACCTGGTCGATCAACTGGGATGCCAGCAATGGCTACAACTGGGTGAATACGGTATCGGCGCATTTGCCCAGCGTTCCCTGAAAGGAAAGAGGCTCTCCGGCGACCCTGTATCGCGGCCGGAGAGCCTCTGGCTATCTTTTGCGGAAAGGAGGCGTCTTTTGCAGTCTGGAAGAAAGGTTACGAACGATCATACGCACGATCAAGAGTTCCTTGAATGACTTACTTTCAAGAGGAGGCAGATATGAAACGTTTTGTTGGTCTTACCATAGCAATTCTGGCAGCGGCCGGTCTGATGCTGGCGGCGGTGGCGGGAGCCGCGCCGCAGCGCGCCGACCGCGGTGCCTGGGCGCCGGGCGTCGCGTACGCTGTGGGTGATACGGTGACCTACAACGGCGTGGTGTACAAGTGCCTTCAGGCGCACACCTCGCAGGTTGGCTGGGAGCCGCCGAATGTGCCGGCCCTCTGGCAGCCCATCGGCACGCCGACGCCCGGCGGTGGGGCGACGGCGACCCGCACGCCGACGCGCACCAACACGCCCTCTGGGGCGACCGCGACCCGCACCCCAACCCGCACGAATACACCTTCCGGTGCGACCGCGACCCGTACCCCGACTCGCACGCCGACCAGCGCGCCGGTCAGCGGCCTGCAAA
>DAOTVX010000086.1:0-30384 GCA_034436275.1 Anaerolineales bacterium
TGAGCAAATGTCATCGTACCTGTGAAAAGAGCCGGGAAAAGGATCAGTTTTTCATTGCCATCTTTGGGATTTTGTGGGTCTTTGGGGTTGAAGATTTCAACTGGGATGGAAACAAAGCTTTGGCCATTTTTATCAATAATTACAAATTTAGGTAGAGGAAAAAGAACTTTTCCATTGTCACCTTCACCGATAAAACGGATAAATTTGCGGGTGGCGTTGGCATCCTTTGAAATTGGAGCATCTAAAAAGAGAAAAGCGCGTTTTGTCCCTGTTGTTTCATCATACTCGAAGCGAATAGACCACCCTGGAAAACCATCCGTAGGGAAAGGCTCGCCGTCGCCGTAGTTTAGAAGGATAAATTGCAAGGCGGTAAGAGAATGTACGTCTTCGAGGGAAAGAGGGGTAGGAGTGAGGAGTTTAGTTGAAATTTCGGGCATTTTCCGGAAGCCAAGCTCGTGGTTGTAGACAAAGGTTGTGGGTGTGCCGTTTATCTCGGTAGTAAAGGTGAGGATGCCGGTTTTTTCAAAGGCGGGGTTTTTGGTTTCCAGAAGGTGGAAGCCGGGGGTTTTGAGTTTTTCCTGAAAGGAGATGGGGTTGCCGTTTTCGTCCAGTTGTTGCTGGATGATGAGGTCTGGATTTTGGGGGAGGTTTTTCAGGTCAATGACGATGGCTTGGGTGGTAGAGGTGTCTTTCCAGGTGCCATCGGGGTTTTCGCTGGCGGTGTAATAGGTGGCGGTGAAGTGGAGGCGGCCTTCGAGGTCAATGTAGCCTACTTCGTGGGTGAGTGGGGGGGTGAAGGTCTGGTTGGTTTCGTCCCAGGAGCGTTGGGAGATGGTGTAGCGGGCGTTTTGGGCGTCCCAGGTGATGAGCCAGCCTTGTCTGGTAAGGACGGCTCGGGTTTCGGCGGAGAGGCCGAGGGATTCGAGGGAGGGGCGAGGGATTTCTGTGGGGGTTGGAGTGAGGGTGGGGGTGGGAGTGAGCGTGGGAACAGGAGAGGGGGTGGACGGCTGTCCACCGTCCGCTTGCGGTTTGCGGTCGGCGGTCTGCGGTCTACAAGAGGCGAGGAAGAGGCTGAGGGTCAAAATCAGGCTGAGGGTGCGGGGGAAGCGGGACATGGGGGACCTCCAGAGGGGGGCTGGCGAGAGGGGAGATTGCTTCGCCGCCTTCGGCGGCTCGCGATGACATGGCTGAGTGGATACGTGAATTATAGCAGACGGCGGACGCCCGTAGCACGGGCTTTCGTAGGACGGGCTTTCCAGCCCGTCAGGGGAGTGGCCGTCAACGAAGGAGGAGCGAGGAAAAACTTTGAGTCTTTGTGCCGTGGTGGTTTATTCTTTTCTCACCACAAAGTCACGAAGGCACAGAGTTTACTTTCCGGTAAAGTTGTGGCCCCCCCCATATGTGGTAGAAATAGCACGAAATCGCCTGCCCAACTTCCTCCGAAAATTTGCGCTACACCCTTCCGCAAAAACAGCGTGGCTTGAGCGGACAACCTGGTGTATACTTATTTATTAGAGGAACTCTGTAATATCTTTTCCCCAAGGAGTAGAGAAGCATGCAATCGAAAACCCTCTTTCCCTTGTTTGCGCTGATTGCGCTTATCGTTGTGGTTGGCCTGGCCTGCAGCACAAGCAGCCCGTCGCCAACTCCCACGCCTACCCAGATTCCGCCAACCGACACGCCGCTTCCCACGCCCACCGAAACTCCGCCGCCTACGGCCACGCCGGACTACGCGGCTACCCAGGCGGCTCAGGCCACGGCGGCTGTCGCGGCTCGTCAGGCGGAGATCGAGGCCGAATTGCAGAAACTGGAACTCCCTACAGATAACGGCCACGTGCTTTGGGTACAGGCAGAAGATGTTGCCCTCCACATGGTCGGCGGTATGAATCAAATGGACTATGCGCCATTGGCGGAGGGAATTACTGCCTCAGATTTTGTCCTCAAGGTAGACATGATCTGGGATACCAACAGCTGGCCGGTGTGTGGCCTTGTTTTCCGCGCCAGCGAAGAGGACCTTGGATTTGCCGATTTCTACCTTGTCCAGTTTCTGCGTTTCTCGGGTCTGCCGGCCTGGGATATTGAATATTACAAGCGGGGCGATTACGTTACGACCATTACTCAGAAAGTCCGCTTCTCCGATGCGTTGAAACTGGATAGCGGCGCGGTTAATCAAATCGTTCTCCATGCTGTTGAGAACAACTTTACGGTCTATATCAATGGTCGTCGCCAGGGGCGGTACCCCGATTTCAGCAATATTCTCCACGAAGGCTCCTTTGCGGTAGCCGGTATTCAAGATGGTGGCGAGACGACCTGTACGTTCTCCAACGGCTGGATCTGGTCCTATAAGTAACCGTGTCTGTGATGACCGCCGCCCGGAACCGGGCGGCGGTCAAGCTGAATCTGCCAGCCTGCCTGTCAGTCGTGGCGAAAACGGACGCCCGCCGAGCAGGTGTAGGTGGAGATGGAAAACAGTCTGTCCGGCGCCTGGTCCGGTGTTGATGACCAGCCGGTAACCGCTTTCACGAATGCCTTCCTGTGCCGCCAGCCGCCTTGCTACCAGAATCATGTGCGTCAGCAACGATGCCTGGCTCTCCTCCACGTCGTTCAACGAAGCCAGATGGCGGTTGGGCACAATTAACAGGTGCACCGGCGCTGCCGGGTGAATATCGCGAAAGGCAACTACCTGCTCGTCGCGATATACCACCTGTGCTGGCGCCTGTCCGGCAATAATCTGACAGAAAACACAAGCCATTCTCGTCTCTCCTGCCTGTCGCCGTGTAAAATTTGCCCCCTGCGCTCTGCCGACAATCGAGAGGCCTTGACCTGCCACATCAGGGGCGGGTCACCGTTGCAGGGGCTATCCTTTGTGGATTGTCGTGCTCTTTTGAGAACCCGCGCGGCTTTTTGTGATTATAATCGTTTATACAGGTAAGTCCACTGCAAAACTACCGTGGCGAAAGCCGGAAGTGCAATGTTCTTCGGACTACCTCCTGTACTTTGCTTGTTTGGTGGCCGGGCCACACAATGTTTTTGCCGTCGAGTCACGGTAAAAAGCGTTTTTGATGATCCACTGCCTGTGGCGCGTAACTTTTTATGCGCTCTGACGTAAGTTTAAGTTGTACGTGCCTGATTTTGCCTGACCCATTTGTGATTTCTTTCAGGAGAGTGTCTTATGGAAAATCGTACACGCACCCAACTGGCGCTGGGGATTCTGCTGATGCTTCTGGCAATTTGGTTCACAGCAGTGAAAGTCAACCCTTCCCTGGCCAACTTTATTCCTCCCTTCGCCTGGCCAATGTGGGTGGTCATTGCCGGCGGCATTATTTTGCTCATTGGCCTGCTCACCGGCGCTGCGGGCATGGCGGTTCCGGCCTGCCTTGTAGCCGGCATTGGGGCTATTCTGTACTATCAAAACGCCAGCGGCAACTGGGCTTCCTGGTCGTACATGTGGACTCTGATCCCCGGCTTTGTTGGCGTGGGGAACATTCTGGCCGGGATTCTTGGCCGTGGTTTTCGCGAAGCCTTGCGACACGGGCTGAATCTCATCTTCATCAGCCTGGCGATGTTCCTCGTCTTTGGCGCTATCTTCGGCGGGCTGGATATTTTAGGGCCCTACAGGGAATATGGCCTGGCTATCCTCTGCTTCTTGCTTGGCCTGTGGTTTATCGTGCGCGGTCTCCTGCGTGGGAGGAGAGCTTAACCATGTCCACTTCGCGTTCCCTTTTTTTCTGGGGCAGTGTCCTGGTGCTGCTGGGTCTGTGTTTTGCGCTTAAGGCCGCCGGCGTCATCCAGAATGTTTGGGAATACTTCTGGCCGCTGTTCCTTTTACTGGCCGGCGGCTGGCTGGTGACGGTTGCCCTGCTTCCCGCGCGCGCCACTGTGGAGGGCGAGGAGCGGGTGGTGTTAAATTTGCAAGGCGCACGACAGGCAAACCTCACGGTTGAATATGGCGCAGGCCAGATGCACATCAGCGGTGGAGCACCAGCCGACGCACTCCTGACTGCCAATGGCAGCAGCTTGCACGTTTCCAGCCGTCTGGAAGGGGAACGCTTGACGGCGAAAGTCGAATGTGCGCCGACGTTTGTGCCGTTTCTCGGACCGGAGAGCGGAGTCTGGCGTTTCCGTCTCAACAATGAAGTTCCCCTTCACCTGACCGTTGAAAGCGGTGCCAGTCAGTTAACACTGGATCTGAGTGAGTTGCAGGTCACTTATCTGAAACTGGAGGCCGGCGCGAGCCACGTCACGCTGACCGCGCCGGCGCGCGTCGCCAACGCGTTGCTTGAGATCGAGGCTGGCGCCGCCAGTCTGAATGTCCAGATTCCGCAAGGTGTTGCGGCGCGTGTCCGTCTGGATCAGGCCATTGCGTCCTTTACGATTGACCAGCAACGTTTCCCTCTTTTGCATCCGAATCTGTATCAGTCTGTGGATTACGACCACGCGCCGTACCGTGTTGAGTTGAACATTGAAGCCGGCGTCAGCGCCGTGAACGTTGCCTGAAAGGAGAAAAACCAATGAAACGCATCGATTGGCGTATCGTTGTCGGCTCGCTGCTTATTCTGGCCGGCCTGACGACGTTATTGGAGACTACTGGCCTCATCCCGCCGGATGTAGATCTCTTTTGGGGCATTGTGGGTGGTCTGGCCGGGGCGGCTTTCCTGTATGTCCTTGTCAGCGATCCACGGGCGAACTGGTGGGCGGCATTCCCCGCTATGGTTCTGCTCGGAATCGGGGCGGCGGCTTTGCTGCCCGAGTCACTGGATGGCCTGGCCTTTTTGGGCAGCGTGAGCCTGGCTTTCTGGATTGTCTATTTGTTGAATCGTCAGCACTGGTGGGCCATTATCCCTGGCGGCGTGTTACTCACGCTGGCTGTGGTCTCGGCTTTGTCGGATACCCTCGGCGGCGTGGACACCGGTGGGGTGTTCTTCCTGGGCCTGGGGTTGACGTTCTTGCTGGTAGCGTTGCTCGCTCACTACAGCTGGGCCTATATTCCGGCCGCAGCGTTGATTCTGCTGGCCGTGGCTCTGGGACTGCAATTTGGCACTCTGATGGATTACGTCTGGATTGCTGCTCTGTTTCTCTCCGGCCTGGCGCTGATTCTCTTTGCCTTGCGACGGAGGTGAGTCATCCGTGCCTGTGCTGCGCGTCCGTGACATCTGGAAGAACTACGAGGGGACGCCGCTACTGCGCGGCGTCTCTTTCGATGTCGCCGATGGTGAGACAATTTGCCTGTTGGGGCCTTCGGGCAGTGGCAAGTCCACCCTGCTGCGCATTATCGCTGGTCTGGAGAACGCAGAGAGCGGTTGTGTGGAATGGGAAGGCAGAGACATTTCCGCCGTCCCAGCGCATCGGCGCAATTTTGGCCTGGTCTTTCAAGACTACGCGCTTTTTCCTCACCTGACCGTTGCCGAAAATGTCGCTTTTGGCCTGCGGATGCAGCAATTGCCACGTGCGGAAGTGGCCCGACGCACGGCAGAGGCGTTGGAGCAGGTCAACCTGAAAGGCTTCGCGCACCGGCGCGTCACCGACCTTTCCGGCGGTGAGCAGCAGCGCGTGGCGTTAGCGCGCGCCCTGGCTCCACGTCCGCGCCTGTTAATGTTCGATGAGCCGCTCGGCGCCCTTGACCGCGCTTTGCGCACCGAATTATTAGAGGAATTGCGGCGCCTGCTGCGCGCCAGCCATATCCCTGCCATTTACGTGACCCATGATCAGGAAGAGGCCTTTGCCATAGCCGAGCGCGTCTTGCTCTTGCATGAAGGTCAAATCGTGCGCGCTGGCTCTCCGGCAGAGGTTTGGGACAGGCCGGGATCGGTCTGGGTGGCGCGCTTTCTGGGAGTGGGAAATATTCTCCGCGGTGAGGTGATTGCGCCGGGCGAACCATTCCGCGTTGCCACGCCGGCCGGCTCGTTCGAGGCCCGCTGCACGCACGAACACCGTCCGGGCGATGTGGTTGATTTGTTGGTCCGTCCGCAAGGGGCTCGCCGGAGTCTGGCCGGCAATCTGCGCGGCGTAGTGGTGGACGTGGTGTTTCAGCAGGACCGCTTCCGCCTGACGCTGGACAACGGCCTGTATTTCTATCTGAACGAGCCTTGCGCCATCGGGGAAACCATTTCCCTGGAGATTCCTGCGGGGGCAGTGCAGTGTCTATCCTGATTCCGCGCAGGCGACTCCAGGCAAAACCCGGGCTTTTGTCTTCCTGCCTGTTCAAACAGCCTGAAAAAGTCTTCCGGGGCAGGCTTTCCTGACTGCCCAAATGGCGAAAACTTGCTTAACGCGGCAATCCGCCGCAGGCGCTCCGGATGCCGCTGGAAACCACACCGGCGGCGAGTATCGAGAAATATCCTCCGCAAAGCAGGGGGACCGGGAATCACCCAGTCCTGTTCTGGCAAAGGCTGGCAGGGATACCAGCCCTACGCAGCGCTTGCTTAATAAGCGCTGGGATTATTTGTCAAGAAAGGAATGCTGATGCCCAGAATCGGGACCAGAATGATCAGACAGGCGGCGCAGAATCCAAGAGCAATGGCGGTGTAGCCCAGGATGAGGCCGGCGGTGGCCATGCCATTGCCGCCGATCATGCCGTTGCTCTTTTTGATTTCGCTTTTCGCCATATGACCACAGATGACAGCGACCAGCGAGCCGAGAAACGGCAAAATCGTCCAGCCACCGATGCCACCGATCAGGCTGATCACCGCCAGCGTGCTGGTAGAGGGCGCTGCGGGGGGCACAGTCGCAGAGGATGGGAAAGGTTCGTTCATGGTGTTCCTCCTTTTCGAAGTGAAAGTATGGGATTAACGGGCGCGGTTTTTGCGTGGACGACGCTCCGTCCACCACCAGAGCATCAGGAACAGAGCCAGGAGAACGAGAATGGTTCCCAGGGCTGGCAGTAAGACAGACAGGATAGAGACAATCGTGGCAGTGACATCTTCAGCGATGCTGACTGGCACGTTGCCGGCGCCGCCGGTAGTGGCGGTCACTGCTGGCCGCACGGCCGCGGCCTTGACGGTATGCACGCCGCCGGCAATCAGCAAGCCGCAAATCAGGGCCAGCAATGGATGGACATCCGTCACGACTTTCGCACTGGCCGCGAAGGCAATCGCCCCCGCCGCCGGGCGGATAAAGGTCTGGATCAGGTCGTTGATATGGTTGATGGCCGGAATCTTATCGGCCAGGAATTCGATGATAATCAGCACACCCAGCGCAATCAGAAACCAGGGATTGGCTATCCAGTCGTAGGGCGGATTGAGCGTGAAGGCCTGCGGAAAGTAATGGGCCACAACGCCAATAATGAACAGCGGGATATAGGCGTTCAGGCCGGCGCTGGCCGAAAGACCAAAGGCGGCCAGGATGGTCATCAGGGCTTCCATCGCACACACCTCCAATCAACGCGCCGGCAGCGGGAACGCGCCCCAGGTGCCGGTCAAAGCAAAGCGGAAAAAATCCATCGCGCCAATTTGCAACCACGCGGTGGTCAAACCCAGTAACAACACTGGCCACAGTTGAGACCAGCGATGGAAAACGTTCTCCTGGCGGGTAATCATTGCCCAGACCAGGCTGTAAACGAGCGTCAGGAGGATCAGCACGCCTGAAGTGCTGACGATCGCCAGGGGATAGAGGATGAACGGGTTTTCCGTCAACACCAGCAGGTCCAGGAGTAGCGTCAGGCCCAGCAACGGCAAAAAAGATTTGAGCGATGGGAAGGCAGCTCGATCGTCGGCCTCAGCCCAAACGGTGGCATTGAACGTGGGGAAAATTATGGCGGCCAGACCCAGGCCCAGCCCGCTGCCGGTCAACAAGCGCAGGGTGTTGTGGGGTGTGTAGAGGTTGCGAATTCGCTCCAGAACCGGATAGCCTGTTTTGGCAAGCATCAGGTAAGAATTGGCGCCATCGACGGCGAAGACCAGAGCCAGGACGCCAAGCAGTGCCAGGACGCTCTTGCCTGGCATGGCGCTGCGGCGCGGCGTGCGCCAGAATTGATAGACCAGCCCGACCACCGCCCCAAGATACATGCCCGAACAACGGGCGCAGAGAGGCAGTTGTCGTTCGCCGATATGAAAGGACCGTTCACTCAGACGATGGCAGACAGCATAGCCAATAGCCTCAAGTTTGCTCCACAGGCCTGGCGGCGTCAGATGCCACCAGAGCGCCAGGCTTCCCAGAGCAATGAGGATCACGATACTGCGGAGAATAACACGGCGGACAGGATGAGTCATACAGCAATTATAAGCGATTTGTGACCACCTACCCACCCGTGTCATGGCGAGCCGCTGAAGGCGGCAAAGCAATCTCAAGTTTCCCAAAAGCAACAAGAGCATTCGTGAGACTCGCGAGGGGATTGCGTCGACGCCTCGGGCGAGCCTCGGCGTGGCTCTATCGCCGCCTCGCAATGACAGTGGATAGGTAAGTACAGCGATTTGCCAATTCGGGAACAAAGCGGTATGATAAACGTCCAAACGTACGGAGGTGACTATGATGAAACAGCGCCTGTTCCCGATCTGTGTTCTGCTCTCGATGTTGGCGGCCTGTCGTGCACAACCTGCGCAGCCGACCGCTACGGAAACTGCCGCGCCGACGCCGACTGCCACCTCGACACCGGTTCCCAGCCCGACTCCCACGCCGGAAGCGACGGTCACATCCGTTCCGGCAGAAGTCGGCCCGAGCGGTTTCCCGCCCGATGTCAACCCGCTGACCGGCCTGAAAGTGGCCGATACCAGCCTCCTGGAGCGGCGTCCGCTGGCGATCAAAGTTGCCAATTTGCCACGCGAATACCGTCCGCAATGGGGGCTTTCGCACGCTGACCTGATCTTTGAGTATTATACGGAGGAGGGCACGACGCGTTTCATTGCTGTTTTTTACGGTCAGAATGCGGAGATGGTAGGCCCGATTCGTTCGGGACGGTTGCTGGACATGCATATTGTACGGGGCTATAAGGCAGTTTTTGCCTTTGGCGGAGCCAGCGATTATCTGCTCCAACGACTCTATCGTTCCGAATTCGCCGACCGGCTGGTGGTAGAGGGGCCTTATGCGCCGCTTTTCCGCTATGATCCGAACGGTGTCAATTACCTGATGGCCGATACCGCCAGATTAAGCGACTTTATTACCAGCAAGGGCGTGGAGAATGGCCGCCAGAATCTGGATGGCATGTTCTTCCGCCTGGTTCCACCCGAAGGTGGACAGCCCGCAGAACGACTCTTTGCGCGTTACTCCGCGGCCATTTACAACCGCTGGGATTACGACCCGGCCAGCGGTAAGTACCTGCGCTTTTCCGATACCGACAACGATACCACCAATGGACAAAACGAGAAATACGCTCTGTTAACCGATCGCCTGAACGGTCAGCCGATTGCTTGTGAAAATGTGGTTGTCCTTCTCGTCACGCATGATGCCTATAGCACGCATCCGGAAATTTGGGATATTTTGTTGTATGGTTCCGGGACGGCTTTTGTTTTCCGCGATGGGCAGGGGTATAAGGTGCGCTGGCAGCGCAATGCCCCGGATGCGGTAGTCTCACTCACGTATGACGATGGTACACCCTTCCCCCTTAAACCCGGCGCCACCTGGTTCGAGGTCATGGGGGCGGCGACGCGAATCACGCAGGACGACCAGGGCTGGCGTTTTGTTCACTGGATGCCGTGAAGCCGTCTGGACAGGCGGAGTCGGTAAGCCCGTGTGCGCTCGCGGCGCAATCAGACATGCTGGCTCGAAACAGGAGCGCGCGGTGGAGCGATGAAAGCGAACAAACTCAACGACCTGGATGCAAAAGCCTGGTTGAAATTCCAGAAGTCCTGGTTTGTCCACAATCCGCCGCCGCGCTCGAAAGAAGTGCTGACGCATCCGGCCAAGTTCCCGGAGACGTTAGCGCAGGAATTCATTGAGTTCTTCACCCGGCGCGGTGGCGTGGTGTTGGATCCAATGGCCGGCACAGGCAGTGCCTTGATCGCCGCGCTACGCGCCGGGCGGAATTCGTACGGTATTGAGTTGAATCCGAAGTACGCGGCCATCGCGCGACAATTCATTGCGACGGAACGTGCAGCGCTGGGTGAAACTGCTCAGGAACTGACGGCAGAAATCTTCTGCGCCGATGCCGCCCGGGCGGCACAATTGCCATTGCCGCCCTGTGACTACGTCCTTACCTCGCCGCCATATTGGGATATGTTGCATGCCAAAGGGGCTTTTACCCAGAAGAGACGCCGCGCGTCCCCTGATCTGGATGTCGTGTACTCGGATGATCCCAATGACCTGGGGAATATTCACGATTACGAGGAGTTTCTGGAAAAACTGGTCTCCATTTATGCTGGTTTGAAGCCCTTGTTACGTCCCGGCGCTTACCTGACGATCATTGTTAAGAATGTCAAGAAGGGCGGTCGCGTGTATCCGCTGGCGTGGGACCTGGGGCGGGCACTGGGGCGTGTCTATACCCTGAAGGACGAAAAAATCTGGTGTCAGGATAACCAGCGTTTGGCGCCTTATGGCCTGGGCAGCGCCTGGGTGAGCAATACCTTCCACCACTACTGTCTGCAGTTCCGCTATGAGGATAAAGCGTAACGGGACATCATGCTACACGAGACGGATTTGATTCGTCTGCCTTACACTCCTGACCTGACCGAGGGCGGCATTGCCTATGCCTGTCGTTCGCTGGCTTATACCTACAATCGCATGGGTGGGACCATGTTCAGCCGTCTGCGGCGGATTGTGGTTGGCGTGGCGGTAGAACTGGCCCTGCGGCGCTATCTTTACGGACAGAATGTGCCCTTTGACGTGTTGGGGGCGACGCCGTTTACCGAACCAGATCGTTACGACATCGCGCTTGGCCGTCATCACTGTGACGTAAAGAGTTATTTGATCTCCCGCCGCCATCAGATTTCCCGGCTGCGCCGACAACCGCAATCGGCGCTTCAGGCGCAGGCGCTCATCCCTGTCGAGCAGTTTATGGCGGAGGGGCATCGTGCAGATGATCTGTATCTCTTCGCCTTTCTGCTTGGTCTGGTGGCGACTTCACGGCAGGAGATGGGGCGTGCCCGGGCCGCTGGCCAGCCGCTCTATCTTGTTCATCCGTTGCCGGAACCGTGGAGCAGGCCGAATTGCTGGCGTCCGCTGGATCGCCTGACGCTGAAGAGCGAGTGTGAAGAGACTCTTCTGGTCGAGTTAGGTGGACAGGACGCCAATCGTGAATTTGTGATCTGGCAATGTGAATTGCCGTCACGCCGGCGTGTGGTGGCGGCCTGTGAGTTCTATACGCTCTGTTACCTGCATGTCAACGCCATGCCATCGGCGCGTGTGGGGGTGTACTCGCCGGTCTGTGGCGCGCCTTACCTGATTCCCCCTGCTGCCTGGGGCAACATCTGGATCTACGGCATGGAAATCTGGCTGCTCGGCTGGCTGACCCACGAGGAATTTCGCCGCCGCGCGATCACGTTAGTCCCCGGCGCCGCGGCTTTCCCCTATGATCGCACGCGGACGAAGAACCTGGCGGTGCCAATGGCGGAATTACAACCGTTATCGCCTTTGCTGGACCGTGTCAGGGAGTGGAGGCAGGTAGCGTGAGGGAGTTCTGGCGCGGTTGTTGCAGCATGGTCAGCATTTGGCGATGCAGCGCTGGCGGAGCGGCCAGAATAGAGAGCGGAGGGGAGAGATAATCCGCTGTACCATCTACGCGGGTCACGATGGCCCCAGCCTCTTCCGCAATCAGCGCGCCGGCCGCGGCATCCCAGGGCTTCAGCGAGAGTTCCCAGTACCCATCGAAACGTCCTGCGGCCACATAGCATAAATCCAGGGCCGCCGATCCCAGACGGCGCACGCCTTGCGTGCACCTGGCAAAACGGACAAAATACTCGAAATTGTCGCGGTCAGTGTGCCAGGCATCGTAGGGGAAGCCGGTCACCAGCAGACTGCGTTGCAGTTCCTGTGTTTGCGAGACGCGCAGCCGCCGTCCGTTTAACCAGGCGCCCTGGCCGCGTTCGGCCAGGAACATTTCATCGCGCAAGGGGTCGTAAACGGCTCCCAGTCGTACAGTGCCGCGGTGTGCATAGGCTATCGAAACGCTGAAGATGGGCACGCCATGCGCGTAGTTAACAGTTCCATCCAGCGGATCAATGTACCACAGATGTTCTTCGCGACCGTCTAACGCGCCGACTTCCTCGGAGAGGATGCGATGGCCGTCAAAACGACGCCGGATCTCTGCCACGAGCAGCGCCTCCGACTGGCCATCCACTTCGGTTACCAGATCAATGACGCCTTTGTAGCGTATTTGATGTTCGCGCTCATAGCCGGCGCGCAGAATCTCGCCAGCCTGACGCGCCAGTTGTTCGAGATCCAATCGAGTAGGAAGCATTGGTCAAAACCCTCAAAACCCTCAAAACAGGGTAACTATGTAGCCCTGTCTCAAAACCGTTGTGGATGTCATGGCGAGGAGCGTTCTTTGCGACGCAGCAATCCCCAGGCGGTCCATTTCGCCTGATAAAGGGGAGATCGCTTCGCTAAAAACGGCTCGCAATGACATGGCTGAGTAGTTACAAAACAGGATTTTAAAAGCAAGATCACGCCCAGGCGATTACCCGCCAGCGCGCGGGAGTGGTCGCAAAGGCCTGACAGGTTTATTGAGCTGTGCGGCGATACTCTTCCAGAATGGAATAGACCTGATTCAGCTCGGCCTGAATCTCATCGCGATCGCGAATGGCTTGCTGAAGCAGGGCTTCAAAGGCCGGGCGCTGATTCTCGGGCAGGGTAGCAATAAGACGTTCTGTGCGCGCAATCTGCGTGTTCTTGTGGCGCAACTTATTCTCCAAACGTTCACGATAGCCCTGGTAGAATTGCTGACTGTTCATCGGTTCTGGCAACGACTCGGGGCCCTGGGTGAGCAATTCGGCTACGGTCAGCAGGAACTCTTCGATATCAATCGGCTTCTCGATGAAGCGCGCCGCGCCCAAATCCATGGCGAAGTTCTTGTCTTCCTGAGTGACGTAAGTAGCCGAGATGAAAATGATCGGAATGTCCCTGGTCGTCGGGTCGGTGCGCAGGCGGTGCGCCAGCGCATAGCCATCCAGTTTGGGCATGAGAATATCCGTTACGACAAGCGCAGGGCGTTCCCTGGCGATCAAGTCCAGGGCTTCCTGTCCGTCTCTGGCAACGATTACCGGGTAACCCTTGAAACGCAGGGTCACTTCCAGGAGTTCCAGGACGTTGGGTACGTCTTCTACAATCAGGATTGGGCCATAAGGTATGCTCATACTATTATTTTACCGCTTTTTTCGGCAAAGAAGGTGCTGGCGCGCCAGCGATCAGTTAGCCACTTTGAACCAGCTGGCCGAAGTTAACCGCGCGCAGCCGGTCGAGAAGGAAATGCTGTGTCTCTATCCAGATGGCCTGCAAGGGGCATTCGTTCTTCATGTCACACTGGCCGGTGGTGCTCACGCACTCGCTGAGCAGGATGGGGCCGTCAATGGCCTCGACGATGTCCAGCAGACTGATGGTGGCCGGGTCGCGCGCCAGCGTAATACCGCCTCCTGCGCCACGCGCGGTATGGATCAAGCCGGCGACGGCGAGTTGGGCGACAATTTTTGCCAGAAACGAGGGGGGGACGTGCATCGCCTGGGCTATCTGGTTGGTCGGCGCACGTTTTTCCGGCTGACGGCTCAGGTACAGAACGGCGCGAATGGCATAATCGGCTTGTTTGGTAATCTGCATATACTATCCTTAAGACAAAATGACGCTACCGGTAACTACCTGCCACCCGCCTCATTGCGAGCCGCCGAAGGCGGCGAAGCAATCTCAAGTTCCCCAAAAGCAACAAGAGCATTTGTGAGACTCGTGATGGGATTGCTTCGGTGGCGTCTCGGGCGAGCCTCGGCGTGGCCTTATGCCGCCTTGCAATGACAGGGGGCAGGTAATTACCGCTACAGGTAAAAACAAGTTATGGCTATTGTATATCTGAATTCTCTGTATCGCAAGGGTAACCGAAAGATGAGTATAATTAGATCATGGCTCAAATCCTTCCAACTGCTGAACCCTTTTTCTTTCCTGGACGGGGGGAGAAAGGCCGCGTGGGATGCCTGGTCATTCATGGTTTCACCGGCACGCCGAAAGAAATGCGCTGGCTGGGAGAATACCTGAATCGTCAGGGATACACTGTCTGTGGCATACGCCTGGCTGGTCATGCGACGCGGCTGGAGGACATGATCCGCTCGCGCTATACCGACTGGCTGCTTTCGGTCGAGGACGGCTATCATTTGTTGCGCGCCTGTACGAATCAGGTCTTCCTGCTCGGTTTGTCCATGGGCGGGGTCCTGGCCTTGACTTCGGCCACGCGTTTGCCGGTGAGCGGTGTGGTGGCGATGTCCACGCCTTACTGTATGCCGCAAGATTTTCCCCTTCCGTTGCCGCTGATGCGTTTCCTCAGTTATTTCCGGCCTTATCTGCCCAAGAATGGCGATCCAGAAAGTGGCTGGTACGATGAGGAGGCACGTCGTCAGCATGTCGCCTATTCGGCCAACCCGTTGCGTTCGGCTGTGGAACTTAAGGTACTGCTGGCGGAGATGCGAGCGGCTTTGCCTCAGGTTCGTGTGCCGGTGCTGCTGATTCATTCGCGTAACGATCCTACGGTGCCGCCTGAGCACATGACTCAACTCTACGAGCACCTGGGAACGGCGCGCAAAGAAATGCTCTGGGTAGAGGGCGCCGGTCATGTGATTACCGAGGAGCCGCCGCGTCCGATGATCTTTGAGGCTGTGGCGCAATTCATCGAGCGCACGGCGGGCAGCGCATGAATTTCAGCCTGGCTATTCTTGGCGCGGCCCTCTTTACCTGGGGGATCGGGGAGGGGATGTTTTTGTATTTCCAGCCCATTTACTTACAGCAACTGGGGGCGAGCACGTTGATGGTGGGCGGAACGTTCAGTCTCTTTGGCGCGGCAATGATGGCAGCCCATATCCCGGCCGGTTACCTTGCGGATCGAATCGGGCGCAAGCCACTGCTGATGCTGGCCTGGGGACTGGGGTTGACGGCGGCCTGGGTCATGGCATGGGCGCGGACGCTGACGGCGTTCGTGGCCGGCTGGCTGCTGTATGGTTTGACTGCCTTTGTCGCTGCGCCCATGAACAGTTATGCTACGGCTGCGCGTGGACGGATGACGCCGGCGCGCGTCATGACGTTGATTTCCGCGGCTTACAATCTGGGCGCAGCAGGTGGCGCTCTGGTCGGCGGTTGGATTGGCGATCACTGGCCGTTGCGCGCAGTGTATCTGGCGGCAGCGACGATTTTCACATTCTCGACGATCCTGGTTTGTTTTCTGCATCCACAACCGCGCCAGGTCCACGATCAACCCTTCTCCGCGGCGCCTTTAAGCCAGAATCGGCGCTATCTTGTGTTTCTGATGGTAACTTTTGTTACGATCTTCGCCATGTATCTGCCCCAACCGTTGACGCCCAGGTTTCTGGAAAGCGAGCGTGGTCTTTCCATCGGGGCCATCGGCTTTTTGGGTTTTTGTGGCTCCCTCGGGAATGCTTTGATCAGCCTGGGACTGGGACGGTTGGAGGCGGCCTGGGGGTTTGCTCTGGCACAGGTGGCCGTGGCCCTGGCAACCACGCTGTTCTGGCAGGGTAGAGACATTGTCTGGTTTGCCTGCGCTTACCTGTTGCTGGGGGGATTCCGCGCCGCACGTTCGCTGGTTTTCGCTCTGATCCGGGACTGGATTGTCCCGGCGCAAATGGGGCTGGCCTATGGAATTGGGGAGGCGGTGAGTTCGCTGGCGCTCGTTCTGGCTCCCCTGCTGGCTGGTTATCTGTATCTGCGTCGGCCGGTGCTGGTCTATCCGGTCGCCCTGACGCTGATTCTGAGCGGCATTCTGATTTTTTCTGCCTTTGTCCTGCGCCGCGAACATCGTGTTGTCGCTTGAGCGGCGGCCACCGGACAACGCTCTGCTTTGTCAGAGAAGGTAGACAGGTGGTGTTCTTCCGGGGTAACTATTCAGCCATGTCATTGCGAGCCGTTTTTTGGCGAAGCAATCTCCCAAATTTATCAGGCCAGATTGACCGCTTGGGGATTGCTTCGTCGCAAAGAACGCTCCTCGCAATGACATCCACAACGATTTTGAGACAGGGCTAAATAGTTACCAGGGAAAGTCACTTCATTCGACCAGATCGTCGCCGGCCTCGCCCAGGCCATAGACGCCTGCCTTGAGCACTTTGAGCGGCAACAAAGCGCATTTCAAGCGTACCGGCCCCAGTTCGATGCCGAGCAAATCCAACACATCCTGGCGCGTCAATTGTTTGACCTCTTCCAGGGTCTTCCCGAGGATAGCCTCCATCAGCAAATCAGCCGACGCCTGCGAGATGGCGCAGCCATGACCATCGAAACGCGCTTCCCGGATGCGACCTTCTTCGTCAACGCGGAGTGTCACTTCAATGTGATCGCCGCAGAGAGGGTTCTCGTCTTCAAACTGAATGTCATGTGGTTCAAGGTGACCACGATAGAGCGGGGTCTTATAACGTTCGATGATCAGTTCGCGATAGAAATCGTCCATGCCACACACCGAAAGGCTCTTCAGCCAAAAACCTTCTTGACCGTGTCAATTCCTTCCACCAGTTTATCAATTTCCCACTCCTGATTATACAGGTAAAAACTGGCGCGCGTCGTGGCGGAAAGGCCAAACTTCTCATGCAATGGCTGGGCACAATGATGGCCAGCGCGCACAGCAATACCCTCACGGTCAAGAATCTGGGCCACATCGTGCGGATGGATGCCCTCCAGGGCAAAAGCAACCACGCCGCCGCGCATGGAGGCCGACGGCCCCAACACGCGCAAGCCGGGAATCTCTCCCAGTCGTTCCAGCGCATACGCCACGAGGCGTTGCTCATGCGCGGCAATGGCTTCCATTCCAACCCGTTCGAGGTACTCCACGGCAGCCGCGAAGCCAATCGCCTCAGCGATGGCTGGTGTGCCGGCCTCAAATTTATAGGGCACGGTATTTGCCTGGAAGCCCTGTAAGGAAACGCGGCGGATCATATCGCCACCGCCTAGAAATGGAGGCATGGCCTGCAGCAAAGTCATCTTCCCATACAGTGCACCAATGCCGCTCGGCCCAAGCATCTTGTGCGCCGAGAAAGCCAGAAAATCTACATCCAGCGCCTGCACATCCACCGGCAAGTGCGGCACCGATTGCGCTCCATCCAGCAGCACAATCGCACCGGCCTCATGCGCCAGCCGAATCATTTCTGCCGCCGGGTTGATGGTGCCCAGGACGTTGGACATGTGCGTAAAGGCCACCAGTTTGGGTTCCCGCGTCAACAGGGCGCGATAGGCCTCCAGGTCGAGCAGGCCTTCTGGCGTGACCGGCACGAAATCCAGCGTCACCCCGCGCTCAGCCGCCAGAATCTGCCAGGGCACCAGATTGGAATGGTGCTCCATCTCGGTCAAGAGGAGGCGGTCGCCGGCTTTCAAATGGGCGCGCGCCCAGGTATAGGCCACCAGATTGATGGCCTCCGTCGTGTTGCGCGTGAAGATAAGGTTGGCGGCGGCCGGGGCATGGATAAAACGCGCGACGCGCTCGCGCCCGGCCTCATAACGCGCCGTCGCCTCCTCGGCCAGCGTATGAATACCGCGATGAATGTTGGCATGGTGCTGACGGTAAAACTCATCCATCGCCGCCAGCACGGAGACAGGCTTTTGCGCGGTGGCCGTCGAATCCAGATAGATGAGCGGTTTCCCCTCCCCGACCCGCCGGGAAAGAATGGGAAAATCAGCGCGCAGCGCGGCAAAATCGGGAGCGCCCATATCAATAGTCCGGAATCGCTTTCTCTTCCTCTTCGCTTTTAACAGGACGCAGGTGCTCAGAGTGGATCGGGTACCACAGGATGCGGTCGGGCACCATCCAGCCATCGGTCAGGAAGACGTTGGTGCGGAACTGAACGGCTACCATCTTGTTGTCCACCTGAACCACGATGCCTTTGAGCCAGCCGCGCACACGCGCCTTGTTCCGCTCATGATCGCAAAACGCTTCCACGGTATCCCCAACCTCGTATGTCTGGGCAGTTCTGGGAGGACGAATAAAGGAATATGAGGTCATCGAACCTCCTTCACCAGTGAAGAAGTGTAAGTCAGTAATTATAGCACGGCCTGGGAAAGGCCTTGCGTGAACCTTCGGCTGCGAGTACTGCTGCTTCGAGAGACGCTCATTTTGTCAAAGAACGTTCATCGGGGCTGAGATACCCGCCTGGTCCATGCGACCAGGGCAATCAGCAAGTCGCGCAAAAAGCCGCGCGCCACTTCATCTACCAGCTTACCATTGGAGTCAAAAGCCTGTTCCGCCCGTGCCACCAGCACTTCCGGCTTGCCCAGGGGGAACGCGCCCAGGTGGGTCAATATTTGACGCAGATGCAGTTGGGCGCGCAGGGTGCCAAAGTTGCCGGTGCTGGCGCCCATGATGGCCACGGGTTTCCCCGACAAAGGTGGATGGGGTGGACGAGAGACCCAGTCCAGCGCGTTTTTAAGAACGCCGCTGATAGAACCATTGTACTCGGGCGTAGCCATTAATACCGCGTCTGCCTGTTCAAGACGGTGGCGGAATTCCATCACCGTTTCCGGGAACGGCTTTTCCACATCAGGGTTGAATATGGGCAGCGGCGCAAGGTCGAGGATTTCGAGCCTCATTTCCGCAGGCGCCAGTTCCAGCGCCGCTCGTAGCAGGGCAGTATTGTAGGATGCCTTGCGTAAACTACCCGACAGGCCAATTACCTGAATCACATCCATAGCAGACACTACGTTTGCATGTACGCGCGGAATGAAATCCCGCGCCCAATCATCGTTACTCAGCGCGCCGCCAGCGATAGCCGGCGAGAACGTATTTTCTCCGCAATGGCGCGTTGAAAACGAACGCGCACGCTCTCCAGGGGGATGCGTTGCATAACCGGCTCGAAGAAACCCTCCACCAACAACTGTTCGGCCTCTGGGCGGGGGATACCGCGCGTCTGGAGGTAGAACAGCGGTTCTTCCTCTACCCTGCCAACCGTGGCGCCATGAGTACAGCGTACATCATCGGCACAGATTTCCAGGCCAGGGATCGAGTCGGCGCGCGCCTGAGGGCTGAGCAGAAGATTGCGGTTGGCCTGATAGCCATCGGCCTTTTGCGCCCCCGGCGCCACATAGATCATCCCCCGCCAGACAGCGCGCCCGGCATCGGCCAGAGCGCCTTTGAAAAGCAAATCGGAGGTGGTGTGAGGCGCAAGATGATTCTGGCGCGTCTCGTAGTCCAGATGCTGTTGACCATTGACAAAGTAAAAGCCCGACATACGCCCGCTTGCGCCTTCCTCTTCCAGATCCAGCGTGGCGAAGGTCTTGCTCAAACGCGAGCCGGTGGCGCCACATACCCAGTCCACCGCGCCCTGCCGGCCGACGCGCACGCGGGCGTGGGAAACGTTCCAGACGTGCCGTCCCCAGGCCTGAAGTTCAACCAGCGTCAGACGCGCCCCGGCGCCGACCCAGACCTCGACCAGGCCAGCGTGGAGGGAATCGGCCTCCTCATCGGGCGAGGTGGACTCGTGAATCCAGGTCACAGCGCCGCCATCCTCTACCCAGACCAGCACATGGGAAAAATAAGCCAGGCCGCCTCCCGGTCCCCACAGGATACTGTGCAATGGTCGCGTCACCTGCACGCCTTTTGGAACATAGAGCAAGACGCCATCCTGAGCCAGCGCGGCGGCCAGCGCGGCGAACTTGCCCTCCTCGGCCCGGACGAGGCCGCCGGCCAGGCGACGCAGCAAATCGGGATGCTCGCGCGCCGCGGTGCGCCAGTCGGTGAAAAGGACGCCCTGACGGGAGGCCTCGTCCGCCAGAGTCTGGCGCCCACCGTCGGGGGATAACACCAGGCGACCAGCCGGGCGTCCGGCCAGGGAAGCCCGCGACAGGGCGGCCGGCGGCAGGGGCAGATTGCGCGCCGCCTCGCCTGCCGCCAGGCGGAAAGTTTCCACCGGCAAGGCGCGCATATCGGTACGGCGCCAGGCTTCCTCGTGCGCGGCCGGCCAGGGCAGGCGCAGGTACGTCTCCCAGGCGGCACGCCGATAGTCCATCAACGCGTCAGCCGGCAGGTCTTGCACGCCGAAGGCAAAATCGCGTCCCTGCCCCTCCAGACGCCGTGCGCCACGAATCACAACCTGAGGTCGTACGTTCATCTCAACTCCGTTTACTTCTCACGTCTCACCACCGCTTTACCCTACCGACCCTTCCATCTGAAGCTGGATCAGCCGATTCATCTCAACGGCATATTCCATAGGCAACTCCTTCACCAGCGGCTCAATGAAACCGGAGACGATCATGGTCGTGGCCTCGTCCTCGTTCAGGCCGCGACTCATCAGGTAAAAGAGTTGTTCCTCCCCCACTTTCGAGACCGACGCCTCATGCCCAATGGTTACATCATCCTCGTCAATCTCAATGGTTGGATAGGTATCCGTGCGGGATTGCGGGTCGAGCAGCAGGGCATCGCAGACCACCGTAGATTTGGCGCCCTGAGCGCCCTGGTAAACCTTGAGCAGGCCACGGTAGGAAGCCCGTCCGCCGCCCTTGCTAATGGATTTGGAAGTCACCTTGCTGGTGGTATGGGGAGCGAAATGGACCATCTTCGAGCCGGCATCCTGAATCTGACCTGGCCCGGCAAAAGCCATAGAGAGCATTTCGCCGTGCGCGCCGGGCTCCATCAGGTAACACGAAGGATACTTCATGGTGATCTTTGAACCCAGGTTTGCGTCCACCCATTCGTGGACGGCTTCGCCGTAAACTTTGGCGCGCTGGGTAACCAGATTGTAGACGTTGTGGGACCAGTTCTGAATGGTGGTGTAGCGCGAGCGCGCGCCGCGCTTGACGACGATTTCAATCACGCCGCTATGGAACGAATCGGTCGTATATTGAGGCGCAGTGCAGCCCTCGACGTAGTGCGCCTCGGCGCCCTCGTCAATGATAATCAGGGTGCGCTCAAACTGACCAATGTTCGCGGCATTCAGGCGAAAGTAAGCCTGCAAAGGCAGTTCCACCTTGACGCCCGGCGGCACATAGACAAACGAACCACCCGACCAGACGGCGGAGTTCAACGCGGCAAATTTGTTATCCTCGATCGGCACAACCGTGCCAAAGTACTCGCGAAACAGGTCCGGGTATTGCCGCAAACCATCTTCGATGGAAAGGAAGACGACGCCCTGCTGCGCCAGTTTCTCCAGGATAGAATGATAGACCATCTCGGAATCGTACTGAGCGCCGACGCCGGCCAGAAACTTGCGCTCTGCTTCCGGAATCCCCAACCGCTCGAATGTCTGTTTGATGGTCTCCGGCACTTCGTCCCAGGAGCGTCCCTGTTTTTCCGTTGGTCGCACGTAATAGTAGATACGGTTCAGGTCCAGCCCGGAGAGGTCCGGCCCCCAGGTCGGCATGGGACGCTTGAGGAAATGTTCCAGAGCCTTCAGGCGGAACTCGAGCATCCAGTGCGGTTCGCCTTTCCAGTACGAAATTTGCTCAACGATCTCTCGATCCAGCCCGGGGCGCGCTTTGAAAACGTACCGCTCCGGGTCGGCAAAGCCGTAACGATATTCGCCAAGTTCGGCCAGAATCTGCGCCTCGTCGCTCATGGGACCTCCTCACGCCACCGCGACGCCATTCTCGTACTTCTCGCGCACCCAATCGTAGCCGTGTTCCTCCAGATGCAGCGCCAGTTCCTCGCCGCCCGATTCAACAATGCGGCCATCCAGCATAATATGGACAACGTGCGGTCGGATGTAGTTCAACAAACGCTGGTAATGGGTAATGACCAGCACACCCAGATTCGGGCCGGCCAGCGCATTCACACCCTCCGCTACTATGCGCAGAGCGTCAATATCCAGCCCCGAATCGGTTTCATCGAGAATGGCTATTTCGGGCCTGAGCAGCGCCATTTGCAGAATCTCGGCGCGTTTCTTCTCGCCGCCGGAAAAGCCATCGTTGAGGTAACGTCCGGCAAAGGCGGCATCCATCTTGAGCAGGGCCATCTGCTCGCGCAGCATCTTGCGAAATTCGGGAATGGGCACACCCTTATCCTGTGGATCAAGAGCACGCCGACGAGCATTGAGCGCCGAGCGCAAAAAGTGCGCCACGGTTACGCCGGGAATGGCAACCGGGTACTGAAAAGCCAGAAAAAGCCCCAATCGTGAACGTTCATCCGGCGTCAGCGCGAGAATATTCTGGCCTTTAAACCAGACTTCGCCAGCCGTGACCGTGTAGGCAGGATGGCCCATCAAGGTATAAGCCAGCGTAGATTTGCCTGTGCCATTTGGCCCCATGATGGCATGGACCTCGCCGGTGCGCACTGTCAGATTCACGCCCTTGAGAATCTCTTTGCCGTCAATGCTGACATGCAAATCGCGAATGACCAGATCGGACATACACGGCTCCTGAAAAACGTAAACTGCCTGTGGCCGGGAGCGTTGCCGGACCATTCCCAGGCCACAAAACCACCCGTTTGCGGCCTCGCCGCCATACCACGAACTCACCTGGCAACCGGCAAGGGTACGGAAGAAACGTGTACCCGGGACGGACTGTTGAAACGCCCCGAAGGTTTTTATCCTTCAACCTTCGGGATGGAACCGTTCCGTCGCAAACGAAGTGAGCCAAGTATAGCAAAAAAGAGAGAAAATGTCAATATTTATAATAATTTTCTAGTATATTGAGCGACCGACGATTCGCCTGCCACACCGTTTCCCCACTGCACGGCTGGAAACGCAAGAGCCAGGCGTAGATAGCCTGACTCTTGCGCAAGAGGAGAAGAAAGACCCGTTTAGCGCAACAATTGCTTTGCCTGTGTCACAATGGCCTCTACCGTGAGGCCCAGATAACGATAGACCTGTTTCTCGGGCGCTGAGACGCCATAGCGGTTGATGCCCAGGATGGCGCCTCGCTCGCCTACCCAGCGTTCCCACCCAAACGAAACGCCAGCCTCTACTGCCAGACGCGCCTTAATCGAGGGCGGCAAAACGCTCTGACGGTAGGCGGCCTCCTGCGCCGCAAACAATTCCCAGGAAGGGAAAGAGACCAGCCGGACCGCGAGCCCGTCAGCGGCCAGTTGCAAGCCGGCCTGAACTATCAAATGTACCTCAGAGCCAGAAGCCATCAGAATCAAGCGTGGTTTTCCCCGGCCCAGATCGGCCAACACGTAGGCGCCGCGTTCCAGCCCTTCCGCCGCCGCAAAGCGACTCCGATCGAGAATCGGGACGTTCTGGCGCGTCAGCGCCAGCACTGTCGGCCCGTCACGACGCTGGACCGCCACCTTCCAGGCCACGCTGACTTCATTGGCGTCTGCCGGGCGAATGACGACCAGATTGGGGATAATGCGTAACGAGGCCAGATGTTCGACCGGCTGATGGGTGGGACCATCCTCGCCGACGCCGATGCTATCGTGAGTAAAAACCCAGATGCTGGGATAAGCCGAGAGCGCCGATAAGCGAATCGGTTCCCGCATGTAATCGGCAAAGGTCAGAAAAGTCGCGCCATAGGGAATCAGTCCGCCATGGACGGCCATACCGTTGACGATGGCGCCCATGGCATGTTCGCGCACGCCAAAGTGAATATTGCGTCCCTCATACCTGCCGGCCTGCAAGGCGACGCTGCGATCAATCCAGGTTTTTGTGGATGGGGTCAGGTCAGCCGAGCCGCCAATCAATTCCGGCAGCCGTTCAGCCAGGGCATTGATAACCTTGCCGGAGGCGACGCGCGTCGCCACCCCTTTTTCATCAGCCGGGAAGACGGGCAACGCCGTTTCCCATCCCTCAGGCAACTGCCTGCGCAGGCGACGTTGCAGTTCGGCATACTCCCCAGGAAAGGCGCGGCGATAGGCTTCCAGTCTGGCCTGCCATTCCTGTTCCAGTTTCTCGCCGCGCTCTACCGCCAGGCGGAAATGTGCCTGCACGTCCTGCGGCACGAGGAAGCGCGGCTCCGTGGGCCAGCCGAGTTTCACTTTGGCGCCGTTCAGTTCGTCCTCCCCCGGCGGTTCGCCGTGAGCCTTACTGGTATTCTCTTTGGTGGGAAGGCCGTAGCCAATGGTGGTGCGACAGAGAATAAGCGAAGGACGCGGGTCGGCTTTGGCGGTGCGAATGGCCGAGTCGATCATCTCCACATCATTGCCATCCGCAACGCGCAATACCTGCCAGCCATAAGCCGCAAAGCGCGCGGCGCGGTCTTCCGTAAAGGTCAACTCGGTTGTGCCATCAATGGAAATATGGTTGTCATCGTAAAGGTAAATGAGTTTTCCCAGCCGCAGGTGACCGGCCAGCGAGGCCGCCTCGGCGCTGATGCCTTCCATCAGGTCACCATCTGTCACAATGGCGTACACGTAATGGTCAATGATTTCGTGGCCGGGGCGGTTGAATTCGGCGGCCAGATGCGCCTCGGCGAGCGCCATACCAACCCCGTTGGCGAAGCCCTGCCCCAGGGGGCCGGTCGTCACCTCCACGCCGGGCGTCAGACCGTATTCGGGGTGACCGGGCGTGCGGCTGCCCAGCTGGCGGAAGTTTTTCAATTCCTCCAGTGATAAATCGTAGCCGGTCAAATGAAGCAGCGCATAGAGCAAAGCGCAGCCATGTCCGCCGGAGAGAATGAAGCGATCGCGGTTGGGCCAGGCCGGGTTGCGCGGGTTATGACGCAGGTGACGGGTCCAGATGGTATATGCCAGCGCCGCGCACCCCATCGGCAAACCGGGATGGCCGGAATTGGCCTGCTGCACCATATCGGCGGCAAGGAAACGCAGGGTATTGATGGCGCGAGATGGAAGGTCTGGTTTGAGGGTCATGCGTACTCCGAATGTCAGTGAGATTCAATGTTCCTGACCGTATTCTTCCTGATAGCGACGGTGGGCGCGCGCGATTTCCCTGGCGGGGATTCTGGCCGGGCATCCCAATTGCATTGCATAGAAGACCGTGCGCGCAACATCCTCGACCATAACTGCCGCCTTGACGGCCTCTTCGGGCGTAGGGCCAAGGGTAAAGACGCCGTGATTTTTCATCAGAATCGCCGGACTCTGGCCAATCGCGCGGACAATCTCTCGCCCGATGTCTTCGCCGCCGATTTTAGCATACTTGCCTACCGGGATAGGGCCGCCAAACTCGTCGCAAATGGCGGTCAACACTGCTGGAATCGGGCGGCCCACGGCGGCCCAGGCCGTAGCAAACGGCGAATGGGTGTGCACCACCCCGTTCACGTCTGAGCGATGACGATAGATGTAAAGGTGCGCCAGCGTGTCGGAGGACGGTTTGAGATCGCCTTCCACCACGTGACCGTTCAGGTCAACCACCACCATCTTGTCGGGGGTCAAATCGTCATAACGAACGCCGCTGGGCTTAATCACTACCAGGCCGCTTTCCACATCGCGCCCGGAGATGTTGCCCGAAGTCCAAACCACCAGCTGGTTGCGCGGCAGTTCGGCATGCAGGCGGCAAATCTGAAGACGCAGGCTTTCAAGCAACATGGCGAGCCTCAGCCTTGATCTTTTTGAGCGTTTTCATGACGTTGTTTTCGCCGCGCCCGAAGTAATCATGCAGACGCAGGTACTCGGCATACAGCCGGTTATAAACGTCTTGATTGGCTGCAACAGGGCGAAACGCCTCTTCTCTCAAGTGCGCCATGTAGCGCGCGGCCTCGTAAATCGAGTCGTAACCACCAGCGGCCCTGCCGGCCGCGACCGCGCCGAACATAGCCGATCCCAGAGCGGGGGTCTGCCTGGAGGCGGCCACCTTGATTTCGCGCCCGGTGACATCGGCGTAAATTTGCATCAGCAGTTTGTTTTTATCCGGCAGGCCTCCGCAAGCCACCAGTTCGTAAATTGGCACACCATGCTGCTGAAAAGTGTCGATGATGACACGCGTGCCATAAGCGGTGGCTTCAATGAGGGCGCGGTAAATTTCCTCGGGTTTCGTCAGAAGAGTTGTGCCAAGCAACAGGCCGGTCAAGTCAGCATCCACCAGAACGGAACGGTTGCCATTCCACCAGTCCAGAGCCACCAGGCCCGATTCGCCCGGACGGAGGCGCGCGGCTTTCTCTTCCAGCAACTGGTGCAAACTTAATCCGCGCCCCTCCGCCTCGCGCGCATAGGCTTCCGGCACGCAGTTCTCCACGAACCAGGCGAAGTGATCTCCCACACACGATTGACCGGCCTCATAACCGAAGTAACCGGGAATGATGCCGTCTTCTACGTAACCGCATATGCCAGGCACCAGGCGCTCCTCCGTACCCAACACCATATGACAGATGCTGGTTCCCATAATCATGACCATCCGCCCCGGTTCGGTGACGGTGGCCGCCGGGACGGCTACATGGGCGTCCACGTTGGCGATAGCCACCGCTGTCCCCGGACGCAAGCCGGTCCAGCGCGCGGCCTGCTCGGTCAGTCCACCAGCGCGTTCTCCCAATGCACGAATATGACGCGACATTTTCTCGTCCACCGCATTTTCCAGGCGCGGGTCCAAAGCCTTGAAATAGGCTTTCTCCGGGAAACCCTCGCGCTTGGACCAGATGGCCTTGTAGCCGGCGGTGCAGGCATTACGGGTCTCCACGCCGGTCAACTGCCAGACCACCCAATCGGCGGCTTCAATCAAACGGTCAGCGGCCTGATAAATCTCCGGGGCTTCATCGAGAATCTGCCAGACTTTAGGGAAGAACCATTCGGAGGAAATTTTGCCGCCGTAACGGTTAAGCCATTTTTGCCCCGTCTGTCGCGCCACTTCGTTGATGCGGTCAGCTTCTGGCTGGGCCGCGTGATGCTTCCAGAGTTTGACCCAGGCATGCGGGTTTGCGCGGTACTCCGGCAAGATGCACAAAGGCGTGCCGTCGGCTTTGACCGGCAACATAGTGCAAGCCGTAAAGTCAATGCCGATGCCGATCACATCTGCCGGATCCACGCCCGACTCTTTCAACACGGCCGGAATGGTAACCTGAAAAGTACGAATGTAGTCCTCCGGATCCTGAAGCGCCCAATCCGGGGGTAACAGGATTTCTTTGCCGGGAATGGGTAGTTTTTCGTCAATCACGCCGTGCGAGTACGGGTAGATCGCCGTTGCGACTTCGCGCCCATCAGCGACATCTACCAGTACCGCGCGTCCCGATTCGGTGCCAAAGTCCACGCCAATAGCATATTTCGCCATAGGAATCTCCTCTCAAAGTTCAATGATGACTTTCAGGCCTTCACGACGTTGCGCCACCGCGAAGGCCGTTTGCGCCTGATCGAGGGGAAAACGGTGAGAAACAAGGGCCCGTGCGTCCACCCGACCGCTCTCGACCAGACGAAGGGCGCGCGGATAGGTGAACTTCATGCGCCGCACGAGTTTGATCGTCAACCCTTTGCGTCTGGCAAGGGAGGCCGGAAACGTTGTCCGATCGTTCGCCGGGATTCCAATCAGAATCACCCGACCACCTGGCCGGACAGCCGTCATCGCTGCTGTCACGGCGCTATCCTCGCCGGCAGCCTCAAAAGCCACATCAACTTCCTGTCCGTCTTCCCAGGGTCGGGCGCCCCATCGCCGCGCGGCCTCCAGACGATGGGGAAGAGGCTCTGAGACCAGAATTTCCTCCGCGCCCGCCTGCTGCATCAACTGAATCAGGAACAAGCCAATCGGCCCACAGCCAAACACGCCCACACGCGCGCCAGGAAAGGGATGAGCCAGATCAACCGCATGGAGCGCCACGCCCAACGGCTCCAGTAAAGCGCCCTCCGCCTCGGAAAGCGTATCGGGGAGCGGGAACAGGCACTCTTCGGGCCAGGCCAGGTATTCGCGCAGCGCACCATCTTCATTCCCATGACCGGCAAAGCGCAGGTGGAGGCAAAGATTAGGATGACCTTGCTGGCAGAGCGAACAGGTGTGACAGGGAATAGCCGGGTCCACGGCCACGCGCACGCCGCGGCGCGGGCCTGCAGCAATAACGCCGGCGAACTCATGTCCTGGCACAAGTGGTCGAGTCAGGCGGGCATCGCCGATTCCGCCTGACTGAAACCAGAGCAAATCGGAGCCGCAAATTCCCACCGCCTTCACGCGCACGAGCGCCTCGCCAGGCCCTGCCTGAGGGAACGGCTCATCGTGCAGGTGTATCTCGCCGGGAGCGTGCAGACGGAGGGCCTTCATTGCCTTTAATCCACAATCAGAATCTCTGGCCGTTCCAGAGTCAAACCGTCTACTTCCACCGTCCGGACCGGCCATCCGGCTATGGCCGTAAGCACCTCATTGCTCTCCGTCCCAACCAGAATGGTATCTTCTGATTTGGTGCCGGTAATGGACGGATTCCAGGCAAATGCCTGACCGACGGACACAGTATCCTGAGAGTCCGGTGTGGCGACATATTCGCGCGGCTCGTAACCGGCCGCGCCCCCCTGATGATGCAACGTCCACTCTTCCGCATAACCTGCTCTGGCATACTCTTCCTGCGCCAGAGCAAACAGATCGCGCAGGGTACGGCCTGGTCGCGTCGCGGCGATCAGCGCCGCGTCGACGCGCGCGACCGCCTCCGACTTGCGACGAATCTCATCGGACAGGGGGCCAAAGTGAACCAGACGGGTCAGGGAGCATACCAGTCCCTGCCGGCGGCCACACAGAACAAGCATGGCATACCGTTCCAGTTTCCTGGCTGTTGGCAGCGGATGACGATAACGGAAAATGCGCTCGTCGGTGGCGATCAGATTGACGATTACCTGCACGCCGCGTCGCTCGGCCTCGCAGGTCAGCAGGGCGGCAATTTCCTGCTCTGTTTGACCGGGCCAGAGTGACCAGGCAGTTGCTTCCATGGCTTGAGCGCAAAGACGAGCCAGGGCGCGCAAGCGATCGCCCTCAGCAGGGGTTAACGCCGCGCGCAGGCGAGCAATCTCGTGGGAAAGATCAACGGCGCCAGGGAAAAAGCCATCCGCGCCCACCTTCAGCCCACGCATCGCCTGCGTCAGGAGAGTATTACCCTCAAACCAGGGAGAGACGTGGAACTCCCATCCCTGGGAGGCCAGTTGTTCCTCTTGTTGCAGGCGGACTGCTTCAATATTGTTCGTAAACAGATGCTGTGCTTCGCGCGTGACCAGCAACGAAACCTCGGCCTCACTGCGCGCCAGATTGACATACGGCGCGGCGCCACAGGTAACCCAGGCTACACTGCTTACCCTTTGGAGCAGAATTGCATCCAGATTACGGGTCTCGGCCAGCTGGCGCAAGCGGTTTAACTTAATCGTGCTCTCGTTCATAAACTCCCGTTTTTGATGAGGTAATACACCTCGTTCCAGTGCAGTTCTTTTTTCCACTCTGCCAGGCTGGTCGCGTGGTCAATCAACAAAAACTCGACGCCGGCGATTTGGGCAAAGTCTTCCAGATACTCGCTGCCCAGGGCCTGGCTGAATGCCGTATGATGTGCGCCGCCGCCCAGAATCCAGGCTTCGGCGGCGATCTTCAGATCCGGGTGAGGCAACCAGACAGCGCGCGCCACAGGGAGTTTCTGGAATGGCCGCCGTGGAGGGATTACCTCAACCGTGTTTACCATCAGGCGGAAGCGATTACCCATATCGAGCAAGGTGGCATTGATCGCCGGCCCCGCGCGTACATTGAATACCAGGCGCGGCGGATCGGCCTTGCCACCAATCGAAAGCGGGTGTATCTCCAGCGCTGGCTGGCCATCAGCAATTGACTCGCAGACCTCCAGCATGTGCGCGCCAAGCACGACTGGCTGCCGGGGGTCAAGATCATACGTATAGTCTTCCATGAACGATGTACCACCAGGCAAACCCTGAGCCATGACCTTCAGGGCGCGCACCAGCGCGGCTGTTTTCCAGTCGCCCTCGGCGCCGAAACCATATCCCTCTGCCATGAGGCGCTGCACCGCCAGCCCCGGCAGTTGCTTCAGACCATGCAAATCTTCGAAAGTAGTGGTAAAGGCTTTGAAACGCCCTTCTTCCAGGAAAGCGCGCAGGCCCAGTTCGATACGAGCGGCTTCGCGCAGATCGGCGCGTCGCGCCCCGTCAGGGCGCAATTCTGCGGCTACAAGATAACGCCGGTCATACTCGGCCACCAGTCTGTCGATCTCCGCCTCTGGAACGGCCCGGATACGCTCTACCAGATCGCCCACCCCATAACCGTAGACGGAAAAACCAAACTGGCGCTGCGCCTCGACTTTATCTCCTTCGGTCACAGCCACATCCCGCATGTTGTCGCCAAAACGCGCCACTTTGGCGCCCTGCCAGTCATGCCAGGCACAGGCCGCGCGCATCCAGACGGCCATTTTCGTCAAAACGTCCTCGTCCTGCCAGTAACCTACCACGACTTTGCGGCGCAAGCGCATGCGGCTGCCAATGAACCCAAATTCACGGTCGCCATGGGCAGATTGATTGAGATTCATGAAGTCCATGTCAATGCTTTCCCAGGGCAACTCGCG
>DAOTVX010000087.1:0-14046 GCA_034436275.1 Anaerolineales bacterium
CCAGATGGCGCCAGCCACAAGATTACGGATTCACGGTCTCTCCGACAAGCGCAATGTCAGGTCGAGACGTTCTTCGCCGCGCAGGACGGTGAGGACAATGGTATCGCCCGGCGACTTGTGGGTGAACAGATAACGGATCAGATCGTCGTAGGAAAGGATGGGGCGGCCATCGGCAGCAATGATTAAATCGCCGCCAGCGTTGACATCTTTTATCTCTGTTGGCGTCTTTCCAGCACGCACGCCGGCGCGATCAGCCGGACTGCCCGGCACGACCTTGATCACGTACGCGCCAGTGTACGCCTTCAACCCCAGAATCTCCACTTCGCGCAGGCTGAGATCGTCAATGGCAGAAATGCCCATATAGGGGTAGGCATAATATCCCCGTTCAATCAAAACCGGCACTACCCGTTTGACCATATTGACCGAGACGGCGAATCCGATGCCGGAATTTACCGCCTCGCCCTCGAGGGTATAGCCTTCGGTGCGAATGGCGCGATTGACTCCGATTACCTCGCCATTCAGGTTGAGCAAGGGGCCGCCGGAATTGCCGGGATTGAGCGCGGCATCGGTCTGAATAATATCGCCCGCGACGAACGTGCCACCGCCCGGCGCCTCTTTCATCGAAGGCAGGGTGCGCCCCAGCGCCGAGACGATACCGACCGTCATGGTGCCGCGCAATCCAAAGGGATTGCCAATGGCTACTACCGTCTGCCCAACTTTCAATTGTTCCGAATCGCCCAACGGCAGAGGACGGAGTTCAGACGACGGTACAGAGACACGAACGACAGCCAGATCCGAATCCTTATCAACACCAATGACCTCGCCGTCAACCTTCAGCCCTGAAGGGAAATCCACCTCCACTTCGCTGGCATCCTGCACGACGTGATAATTGGTGACAATGTGGCCCTCCGCATCGTACACCCAGCCGCTGCCCAGCGCATCGCGGCCATCCTGACCAAAGGCGCGAATGGCAACCACCGAGGGCGACACTTGCTCGTACAAATCCACCAGGGCCTCTTCCCGGTCGCGGAACGTGGTCGCCAGCGACGTCGCGCCAGAATCGGGCGCAGGAGTAACCGTAAAGGTAGCGGTAGCCGTCGCGGTGGCCGTCGCGGTCGGGAAAAGCACAGGCTGCCATGGGATGGTCAGCCGGCAGGCGATTAACGTCAAAGCAAGAACCAGCCAGAATATCGCTCGTCGTGGTTTCATCGGATCACCTCCATCCTATGCTGCCCGGCGCGCTTCTTCCAGCAGCGCGCGTTGACGCGCACTGAGCTGCCGGGGGATTTGCACTTTCACGCGCACATACAAATCGCCTTTGCGCTGAGGCTCCTTCAGTCGCGGCATACCCCGGCCGGCCAGGCGGAATAACTGCTCGGGCTGGGTACCCGGAGGAATGGTCAGGAGGAGGCGGCCATCGGGAGTCTGGACCTCCGCCTCTCCACCCAGGAGAGCAGTGAAGACGTCCACGGTAGCCTGCGTGTAAAGGTCATCCCCCTGGCGCTCAAAGAGGGGATCATCCATAACCTGAACGACCAGATACACATCGCCCGGCTGACCATTCGGGCCTGCCGGCCCCACCCCGCGCAGGCGGATTTTCGTGCCAGTGTGTGCCCCCGGTGGGATACTGACTTCAATGCGACGCCCGCCGCTTTCCAGATAGCGTTTCGTGCCATGATAGGCCTCGCGCAAACTGATCGTAATGGGTTGTTCGTAGCGCGGCGTGACCGAGCGGCCGGCGCGGCGTCCGCCGACCGGAACGCCCATCCCGCCGAAAATGGCGCGGAAGAAATCGGAGAACATACCTTCGCCGAAGAGGTCTTCCAGGTCCACCGCGCCGGGCTGGGTCCAGGCGCTCCAGTCGAAATCGCCAGGCGCGCCGGATTGCGCCCAACGGGAGTACGACTCGCCCAGTTGATCATAGCGAGCGCGCTTCTGTGGATCGCTGAGTACCTGATAGGCCTCGTTGATTTCTTTGAAACGTTCTTCCGCCTGCTTGTTGCCCGGATTTCGATCCGGATGATACTGCAAAGCCAGTTTGCGGTAAGCGCTCTTGATTTCATCCAGGCTGGCATTGCGGCTGACACCAAGTATCTTATAGTAATCTTTGTATTCCATGGATTTTCCCTGTACCCATACAGAACCTTACCGCCGGTAGGCCGCTGGCAAAAAGCACCGCGACCAGCGGCAGATTCCTGTCTGTCTCAATTCTAAACGGCTTATCTGGAAAGTCAAGCACTGCTGGCCATCTCTAACAGAACTCTAACGCGTCGGATGTCATCAGGGAGAGTGTCCACGCAAAAGTTGTCGTACGAATGTTGCTCTGTTGCCAACATTCTCCACGTATGTCACGGCGAGCGAAGCGCATGTCCCGCCTGCCACGAGCGGAGCGTGGTGGAGCGTACGTGGAGCGTACTGAGTAGTTACACTTGCAAAATCACAGGGTTTTCGTATGGCGTGCAACAACTTTTGAATGCACACTCAGGAAGCGCGATCGTTGACGCCTGACGGCAGACATGATAGAATGCACGCCGTTCGGGCGTGTAGCTCAACGGTAGAGCAGTGGCCTTTTAAGCCATTGGCTGAGGGTTCGAGCCCCTCCACGCTCATCTTATTTTATGGTATCATCAGCCAGCAGGCGCAGGCTTGCGGCAAAATTTTGGTTTCAAGGAGAAGCCGTATCAGTACCAACGAATTTCGAGTCAACGAGTCCATCCGCGCGGCAGAGGTACGGGTCATTGGCCCAACGGGTGAGAATCTGGGCGTCATGCCGGTACGGGAGGCGCTGCGCGTTGCGCGCGAAGCCGAACTCGACCTGGTTGAGGTCGCGCCAACGGCCAATCCGCCGGTATGCCGGGTGATGGACTTCGGCAAGTTCCTTTACGAACGCGAAAAGAAAGAGCGCCAGGCGCGCAAGGCGCAGACCAAAATCGAAGTCAAGGGGCTGCGGTTGCACCTCAAAACTCACGAAGGTCATCGCGCCTACAAGGTAGATGATGCGCGCCGCTGGCTGCAGCAGGGTAAGAAGGTCTGCGTGACGATACGCCTGCGCGGTCGTGAGATCACCTACCCGGAACTTGCGCTGGAAGACCTGAAAGAAATTGCCCGTTCGCTGGCAGACATCAGCACGGTGGAACAACCGCCGGCGATGGAAGGACGCAGCATGACCATGACCCTGGCCCCGCTCAAGGGCGGCGCGAAGAAACGCACCGTGGCGTCAGCAGCCCAGAGCGAAAGCGAACCAGCATGAAGCGGGCGGGAGTTTTCCCGCCTGATTTTTCTCGAAAGGAGTGTGATCACAGTGCCCCGTAAACAACGTGAAGGAAAATACAAACTGAAGACCCACAAAGCCACCTCCAAGCGCTTTGGCGTCACCGGCTCCGGGAAAGTCGTGCGCACAAAAGGCGGCAAGGCGCACCTGCGCCGTAAATCATCCAAACGGGTGAAGGCCCTCTTCGCAGAAATGATCCCCGTTCAGGGACGGGGGATCGTCAAACGCATTCGGCGCCTCGCGCCCTATATGAAACCCTAATCTTTTCTACAGCGACTGCCGGGTGTACGCAACTGGATGACAGAGGCCAGAATCTCTGCGCCGACGCCCGGGAGTACGCAGGAGGTTAACTATGCCCCGTGTCAAAGGCGGCCCGAAAGGCCACTTACGTCATAAAAAAGTCCTGAAGTTCACCAAAGGGCAACGTGGTGCCAAGCATCTGCTCTTCAAACGCGCCAACGAGGCCATGTTGAAGAGCCTGTGGTATGCCACGCGCGACCGACGCTTGCGCAAACGCGACCTGCGGCGGCTGTGGATTGCCCGCATCAATGCCGCGGCGCGGCTCAACGGCACCACCTATAGTCGTCTGATCGCGATGATGAAAAAGGCCCGAATCACCCTCAATCGCAAAATGCTGGCCGATCTGGCCGTGCGCGATCCACAGGCCTTTGCTGCTGTGGTGGCGCAGGCACGCAAAGCCTGACCGGCGACGCAACCCGCTAACGGGCGACCAGACAATGGCCGCCCGTTTTTTTCTATCAGTCCGCATTGGTAACTACCTACCGTGGCTAATGGAGAACCCTCTGCCTCTTGTCATTGCGGGCGTAGCGCATGTCCCGAGCGCAGCGTGGGGAAAGCAATCTCCCGGCGAGCAAGGGGATTGCTTCGCCGCCTGCGGCGGCTCGCAATGACAAGGATGGATAGTGGGTAGGTTGTTACAAAGCATCTTCAAAGGTTCCTTTCATCGTCCTTGTCTCCTGTGCCAGTTCCAGGATATTCCAGCACGAGAATCTGACAAACTTCACGAGCCGCGCACCCGTCGCGTGCGGAGTGGGCAGAGCAGGCGCAGCGCGTCTGCCTGGAGTGCACGCACTGTCGTCATCCCGATGAACAAGCCATTGACATTGAGCCCTTCAGGTCGAACAACACCCGTCTGCTCCGTAAGGGCACAACCTGCAGTCTGGATTCCGCGAGACAAGACGCTCCTGCCTGCAAGTACCCTTTCCGCTTCTGGCAAGGTGCGAACGAACTGCCGCGCTCTATGATCTTACAACACAATGGCAGGCAAGAAGCAACTTGCTTTTTTATCAAAGCGATTATACAATCATTACAGTTACCGGAGGAGGTAGTATGAAACAAGACCGTTTCCTTATCGGCATTCTGGCCTTTATTGCGGCTCTGATAGTCATTTCACTGGTGCTCTTTTTCACCCGTCAACAACCGCTCGAATATGGCGCCGAAGATACACCGGCCGGCGTGGTGCGCAATTACGTGATTGCCATCCAGCGCGGCGATTACGTGCGCGCCTACGGTTACCTGGCCGACCAGCAAAAGAAGCCCTCCTACACCCAGTTCGAGCAGCTTTTCCTGAGCAATCCCCAAAGTCTCAGCGCGACCGGTATCCGCCTGGGGCAGACGACGCAGAGCGGTTCACAGGCCTGGGTAGAGGTAACAGTTTTCTATGGAACAGGCGGGCCTTTCGGGAATAGCAGTGGGGATAGCGTTGAAAAAGCCTCTCTGGTTCAGCAAGATGGCCACTGGAAAATTACCCACATGCCTTACCCGTACTGGAGTTGGGATTGGTATCAGGAAGTAGAGGCGCTGCCAGGCGGGGATTGAGTCGATCCGCCCCGAAAGAAAAAAAGGAGTTCCCATGCGCACTGTTCGGCGTGTATATCTATATCTGGTCGCCTTCATCAGTCTGGAAGTGGTAGTGTGGGGATTAATCGGGCTGACGCGCGAGGCGGTAGATACCTCAACCCTCGGCGGTGGAGTAGAACGCCTAGCGATGGCGTTGGCGCTGCTTCTGGTCGGCGTGCCGACCTTTGGCGTTCACTGGTGGCTGGCGCAAAGCCTGGCGCGACGTGACGAGGAGGAACGCGCCGCCTCCACGCGCGCGTTGTTCCTGTATGGGGTGTTGATCGCCACACTGTTCCCTTGCGTTCAAAATGTGCTCGCCCTGCTAATGCGTCTGCTCCTGACCCTGACCCAATTGTCACCCCAGCTGGCCTGGATCGGCGGACGGCAAAACTGGAGCGACAATCTCATCGCGCTGGCGATGAATGCGCCGATAGCCGCCTATTTCTGGACTGTCTTGCAGGCAGACTGGAAAGCCGTTTCCGCGACGCGCATGTTCGCCGATATGCGCCGCCTCTCGCGCTATGTCTGGATGCTTTATGGCCTGATTCTGCTCATCATCGGCGTGCAACACTTGCTTCGTTTCGCCCTGATGTTACCCCACGACGCGCTGACTTACTGGCCTGTCTTGAGCGGCGGAGTCAACGGGCTGGCGTTGACGCTCGTGGGAACGGCAGTATGGCTGTACCACTGGTGGATCATTCAACGTTCCCTCGGCGACGAAGCCGAACAGCAGTCCTTGTTGCGGCTGGCGCTCCTGTATCTGCTCTCCCTGATCGGCGTGAGCAGCGTGCTGGTCTCTGGCGCCATTGTGCTGCATACGCTGCTGCGCATCCTGCTGGGCGAGGCAACCACCCTCGCCGCCTTTCTGGACAAAATCGCCACACCGCTCTCTGTCGTCGTAGCCCTGAGCGGCATGTGGGGCTACTACGGAAACGTGCTGGCGCGCACGCTAAAAGAAGTCCCCGATGCGCCCCAGCGCGCTGCCATGCGGCGATTGTACTTCTACATTCTGGCTGCCGCCGGCCTGACGGCCACCTTGATCGGCCTGAACCAGCTGCTGCAGTTTACCATCAACGCGTTGTGGACGGAGCTCAGCGGCCCTGTCAGCGCGTTGCGCACCGACCTGGCCGCCGCGCTGGCCACGCTGCTGGTGTCGCTCCCGCTCTGGGGGCTGACCTGGTTCCCCATGCAACGCGAAGCGCTGCGCCCCGGCGAGGCAGGCGACCATGCCCGCCGTTCGTTGATTCGCAAAGTCTATCTCTACCTGACGCTGCTGAGCGGTGTGATTGGTGGGATGGTGGCTGCCGGCACCCTGCTGTATAACCTCCTTCTGGCAGTTCTCGGACAGCCTCCCGCGAATCTAACCCTGGCCCTGCTGGATAACGTTCGGCTGCTCTTCCTGTTCGCTCTGGTGGGAATTTATCACGGCCTGGCATTGCGCGGCGATGGCAAACTGGCGGCCGCGGCTCTGGCTGAAAAACATCGTGCTTTCCCCGTCTTGATTCTCGATGCAGAGGGCGGCTTTGCCCAGGCCCTGGTCACGGCCATACAACGTCAGGCCCCGGCTTTGCCGCTGACCATTGCCTCGCCGACCAGCGAAGTTCCGCCCACGTCCCCCATTCAGGCGGTTATTCTGCCGGCAGACCAGACCTTAACCCTGCCGGAGCTCTGGCGGCAATGGCTGGTTGAATTTCCCGGCTATTGTCTGTTGGTGCCTTACACGCGCGGGAAATGGCTGTGGTCCGCTGGCGCTTACACGTCCGAGACGCTGATACAACAGACCGCGCTGATCCTGCGCCACCTGGCCGAAGGACGGCCATTGCGACCGCGCGGTATCTCTTCCGCCTGGCTGATTGGCCTCAGCGTGCTGGGAATCCTGTTCCTGCTGCAACTTCTGGTAGGCATCGTGAGCGCAGGATTGAGCCTGCTGTTTAGCCACTGATATCTCTTCTCGATTTTGCCTTCTCAGAATATACTTGACCCCGGAGAGGACTTGACAATGAAAGTAACGGTACTACAAGAAAATCTGGCCCATGGTCTTGGCATTGTTGCACGCGCCGTCTCGCCGCGCACCACCCTGCCGGTGCTTTCCAACGTGCTGATCGCTACCGACGAAGGGCGATTGCGCCTTTCCGCCACCAATCTGGAACTGGGCATTACCTGTTGGATTGGCGCCAAAGTCGAGGAAGAAGGCTCAACGACAGCGCCGGCGCGTACCTTTTCCGATCTGGTCAGCACGTTGCCGTCCGGGCCGGTTAGTTTGAGCCTGGATGTCGCTACCCAGACTCTGAACGTGCGCTGTGGCACCTCGAACACCGACATCAAGTGTATTGACGCTCAGGAGTTTCCGCCGTTGCCGGTGGCCGAAGCGGACGAGGCGATTCTGCTCAAAGTGACCGATTTCAAGGAGATGGTGCAGCAGGTTGCTTTTGCGGCCTCTCAGGATGAGGCCCGTCCGGTGTTGATGGGTGTGCTGGTGACGGTCGAAAACGATCAGATCGTCATGGCTGCTGCAGATGGTTTCCGCCTCTCCGAACGCCGGGCAACTCTCTCCCAGCCCGCGCCCCGGCCGGTCAACGTGATTATCCCGGCGCGCGCGCTGAATGAACTGGCGCGCATTGCCGGCGACGGCGAGGAAAACGTCGCCATGATGCTCCCGAAAGGGCGCGGCCAGGTCATCTTTCGCCTGAAAGACGTTGAGGTAGTCTCACAGTTGATTGACGGCACCTACCCCGATTACAAACAGATCATCCCGCGCGCCTGTAAATCGCGCACCATCCTGCCCACGCTGGCAATGCTCAAAGCCTGCAAACAGGCCGAAATCTTCGCGCGCGAAGGTTCGAACGTAGCGCGGCTCAACATCAAGTCGGCTGGCGAAGCGGAACCGGGCGAGGTGGAAATCTCGGCCCATGCCGAGGAAACCGGCTCCAACGAGACCGTGGTCGCGGCGACGGTCGAGGGCCAGGGCCTGCTCATTGCGTTCAACGTGCGCTTCCTGCGCGAGGTGCTGGAAGTCATCAAGACGCCTAACGTGGCCCTGGAGACAACCGCGCCGAATGCCCCCGGCGTTATCCGTCCCGTAGGCGATGATAGTTTCGTCCACGTGATTATGCCCATGCATCTCGGCTAAAGGCCGGCCTGCTGATACCACGCGTCAGGCATCCCCTGACGCGTTTTGTTCTCCAACCCGGTATGCGCCCTGGCAGGCGGTTTGAGGCCGCCGCGCGCTTACAGTTAGCCGGCTGTCCCAGGCGGACACGGCTCTGTTCTCGCTTCGGACTTCGCCCATGACTCTCCCGCCGCCTTCTGAGGATCGCGTTCTCAGCATTTACCTGACGCTCAATCAGTACCCTATCTTGAGCGCGCGCATTCGAGCGCGCATGCGCGAGGAAATTTTCGGGCGCGGCATCATCACCCCCGAAGCGTTTGAAGAGGAAGTGCGCCAAAAGGCGATCGAATCGCAGAAACGCGAGGGGTTACAGGCCCCCTATTTCGAGGAGCCGGCAGCCATTTGGGAAATGCGGCTGGAGCGCATTCGCGCCTACCTGACCGACTTCTACTTCGCCTACAACCTGCCCTACGAGGAATTCGAGGCAATCGTTCGCCAGGCGATCAGCGAACGCAGCCACGAACGACCGGATTTAATCACCTTCAACCCCGAACTGGCACCACAGGATATGCTTTTCGCGCAGGCGGAAGCCATCGAGGCCATGCCGGCCAAAGAGCGCGCGCGTTACGAAGCGCGTTTGCAGGAAATCAAGGCGGTGCTGATTCGCACCATGATCAGCGACCAGCTGGCCTATATCAACCTCGCCCGTCGCTGGTTCAAAGTGGCAGATTTGAAAGAGATTCGCAACCGCAAAATCGGGCAGGGCAAAATTGGCGGAAAGGCAGCCGGCATGTTGCTGGCAGCGCGCATCCTCCAGGAAGTGGGCGGCGAAGAACTCCGTCAGTGCCTGCGCCTCCCCGTCTCCTACTACATCGGCAGCGACGTGTTATATTCCTTTATGTCGCTCAACCGCCTGCTGCGGTGGGGCGATCAGAAATACAAGCCCGAGGAACAGATCCGCGCCGAATATCCTGTGCTGCGGCGAGAGTTCGCCGCCGGACGCCTGCCCGATGACATCCTGGCCACGCTCAAGGTGGTGCTCGAGGAATGCGGGCGGCGGCCATTGATTGTGCGCTCCTCCAGCCTGCTCGAAGATAACTTCGGCACGTCGTTCGCCGGCAAGTATGAGAGTTTCTTTCTACCCAATCAGGGCACGCTGGAGGAAAACCTCAAGGCGCTCAGTAAGGCCATCGCCCTGATCTACGCCAGTGGTCTGAATCCGGATGTTCTGCTCTACCGCCGCCAGAAGGGCCTGATAGACTATGACGAACGGCTGGCTATCCTGCTCCAGATCGTGGAAGGTGAGCCCTTCGGATCGTATCACCTGCCCCACGCCGCCGGCGTGGCCTTCAGCCGCAATCTCTACCGCTGGTCGCCCCAGATTCGCAAGGAAGACGGCTTCGTGCGTCTGGTTTGGGGATTGGGCACGCGCGCTGTGGAACAGACCGGCAACGATTTCCCGCGTCTGGTGGCGCTCAGTCATCCGACCCTTTACCCCGCCGATTCGGTCAAGGCTATTCGCCATTACTCGCAACAATATGTTGATTTGATTGATCTGGCCGAGAACAAATTCAGAACCCTGCCGGTACACGCCGTGTTGAATGGCCGCTATCCGCCGGCGCGCTACATCGCTCAGGTTGAAGAAGAGGGCTACCTGGCCAGTCTGCGCTCCGCCCTCGTGGACAGTAAACGGCTGGTAATCACCTTTGACGAACTGCTGCGCCGCACACCATTCGCCGAGCGAATGCGCACGATGCTCAAACTGCTCGAAACCCACTATCAAACGCCCGTGGACGTCGAATTCACCCTTCACATTCATGAATCAGAAGGGAACGCTCCACGCCTCACGATTACCCTGCTGCAATGCCGTCCGCAGAGCCATTTCAGCGACGAGGGCGAAGTGACTCTGCCCGACGACCTGCCCGCAGCGGACATGATTTTTGCCACTTCGCGCATGGTGCCGCGCGGCACTGTCTCAAACATTCGCTACGTGTTGTTCGTAACCGAGGCTTACTTTGCCCTGGGAAGCGCAGCTGAACGTGCCCAGCTGCGTCGCGCCATTGGCGAAATCAACGCCAGAATGACCAAAAACGCTTTCCTCTGCGTCGGACCAGGTCGCTGGGGCACAGCCACCCCTGAACTCGGAGTCCATGTAGGGTATGGCGATATTTACAACACCTGCGCCCTGGTTGAACTTTCCGGGAAGGCCATCGGCACCTCGCCGGAGCCATCGTTCGGCACACATTTCTTTCAGGATTTGATGGAGGCGCGTATCTTCCCGCTGGCCATCTGCCTGCAAGACCGGGAAGCCGTTTTTAACCACGCCTTTTTCTACGAGACCCCCAACCGTGTGCTGGAATTCACGACGGTGGACGAAAAAATTCAGGCCTGCCTGCGCCTGATCGCCGTGGCCGATTTTCGACCGGCGCATCATCTCAAACTGGTGATGAACGACGACCTTGGTCGCGCCGTGGCGTATCTCGAAGCCGACGCCCTCGACGCCGGATCGAACGAAAGGCGAGGTTGAAGAACGAGGCGGGGAAAGCAATTCCCCGCCTCGTGGTTCCTCGTTGCCTCAGCTCAGGGCAGGCGAGCGTTAGCGTAACGTCGCGCCACTTCATCCCAGTTGACCACATTCCACCAGTTGGTCACGTATTCGGCGCGGCGGTTTTGATACTTCAGGTAATAGGCATGTTCCCAAACGTCCAGCGTCAGGAGAGGAATCCAGCCCTCCGAAAAAGGAGAATCCTGATTGGGGGTGGAAATCACCGCCAGGCCCGAGTCGTTCTTAACCAGCCAGGCCCAACCGGAGCCGAAACGGCCATTCGCGGCCTTCTCGAACTCGGTCTTGAAGTTTTCGAAGGAGCCAAAGGCCGCCTCGATGGCTCTGGCCAGTTCTCCGGTCGGCGCGCCGCCGGCATTCGGGGCCATAATTTCCCAAAAAAGGGTGTGGTTCCAGGCTCCACCACCGTGATTGCGGACAGCGGTGCGGATATCTTCCGGCACAGTGTTCAAATCCCGCAGCAAGGCCTCCAGGGGGCGAGAGGCCAGTTCCGGGTGTTTTTCAATGGCTGCGTTGAGATTATTGACATAGGCCGCGTGATGCTTGTCGTGATGCAATTGCATGGTCTGGGCATCAATGTACGGCTCAAGAGCATCATAGGCATAGGGCAGAGGGGGTAAGGTGTAGTAAGACATGGGTAATTCTCCTTTTTTATTTTTGTGTCTGGTGATTCGATGACAGAACGCCGAAAAAGTTACAATTTTTATCTTAATTATACAAAATAATCTCCCGTTTGTCTACCCTCTGCAGGCACCGACCTGACAGGCAGGGATGCAAAAGGCCTTCCCGCTCGCGGCCATTCTGGAAAAGGCGAGCGACCGTTCAAGGGCCGCTCGCCTTCCTTCTCGGAAACGTTCAGATCGAGAAATCTTCTTCGTGCCAGAGACCCATTTCTGGTAGGCGGATGCGCGGTGCGTCGGCAGGATGGGCCTGGAGCCGTTCCTCGAGTGCCTCGACGCGCTTCAACAGTGACTGCAACGAGACGCCGACAGGATCGGGCAAGGCGGTGTGATTCAAGTCTGGCGCGTCGCTGGGACGGTGAGGCCGGCTGCGGGCAATGTTTTGCCCCGGCACGCCCACGACGACGGCGTTCGGCGGCACCGGCTTGACGACGACGGCATTGGCGCCAATACGGGTATCGGCGCCAACCGTGATTGCGCCCAGGACTTTCGCACCCGCGCCGATCACCACGCGGTCGCCAATCGTCGGATGTCGCTTGCCCTTATTCAGGCTGGTGCCTCCCAGGGTCACGCCGTGATAGAGGGTAACATCCTCCCCGATTTCGGTTGTTTCACCGATGACCACTCCCATGCCATGATCAATGAACAGGCCGGGCCCGATGGTCGCGCCGGGATGAATCTCGATGCCGGTCAGGCCACGCACGAGGTGAGAAATCCAGCGTCCGAGCAATTTCAGGCCATGCGTCCAGCACCAGTGGGCCAGGCGATACCCCCAGAGGGCATGTAAGCCAGGGTAGCACAACACGACCTCCAGGGCATTGCGCGCTGCCGGATCGCGTTCCAGCACCGCGCGAATATCGCGCCGCAACGTCGCGAAAAGTCCTCTTCTGGTTCTGGCCGTTGATTCCAGGGGTAAAACTTCTGTTGCCACAGTCACCTCCGCTAATCTGCCAGGTCCTGATAGAGGGCGGTGCTCAGGTAACGCTCGCCAAAGGAGGGGATGATGACAACGATCAATTTGCCAGCATTCTCGGGCCGGGCGGCTACCTGCAAGGCGGCCCAGGTCGCGGCGCCGGAGGAAATGCCGACCAGCAGGCCCTCTTCACGCGCCATCCGCCGCGCGGTAGCCATGGCATCCTCGTCAGTGACACGAATCACCTCATCGTAGATGCTGGTATTGAGCACCTCCGGGATGAAACCGGCGCCAATGCCCTGGATCTTGTGCGTCCCTTTTTGCCCGCCCGAAAGCACAGGCGAAGCCGCTGGCTCGACGGCGATGGCGCGGAAGGTCGGCTTGCGTGCTTTGATGACCTCGCCGACGCCGGTAATCGTGCCGCCGGTGCCGACGCCGGCAACCAGGATGTCCACCCGGCCGTCGGTATCGCGCCAGATTTCCTCCGCCGTCGTCTTGCGGTGAATTTCCGGGTTGGCCGGATTTTTGAATTGCTGGGGCATGAAATAACGTGGGTCCGAGGCAACGAGTTCTTCCGCTTTGCGGATCGCGCCAGCCATGCCTTCGCTGCCGGGCGTCAGAATCAGTTCGGCGCCGTAGGCGCGCAACAGCATCCGCCGCTCACGGCTCATCGTGTCGGGCATGGTCAGCACGCACTTGTATCCTCGCGCGGCGCAGACCATGGCCAGGGCAATGCCCGTATTGCCGCTGGTAGGTTCAACAATGATGGTATCCGGCCCGATGAGACCGGCGCGCTCGGCCGCGTCAATCATCGCCACGCCAATCCGATCTTTGACGCTGTGCGCCGGGTTGAAGAATTCCAGTTTGGCGACCACCTCAGCAGCCAGTCCGGCAGTTACCCGATTCAGGCGTACCAGAGGGGTATTCCCAATGAGTTCCGTTACGTTAGAAGCGATTTTCATGGTAAGGTCTCCTTGTAAATGACACTCAAACCAGCCGACAGGAAAACAAAAAGGACGGCGCTGCGCGCCTGGCGAACGAAAAGGTTGTTCGCGGGGTCGCGCCTGCCGTCCTGCGGTCGTCGGCTGGATTCTGGCTATTTACCGAGGCGGAGGCTGCGCACCCCGCCTCAGACACATGCAGAGAAACATTCTATCGCTCCGAATATTTATGATTATTTTGATGATTATTATATATTGTTTCCCGTCCCTGTCAAGAGGCCGCGTGGGTGAAACTGTCCGCCGGAGACAGGCCTATGCCGTGAGCCAGCCTGTAGAAGCGGGGACGGGCTGGCCGGAAAGCCTGTCCGACGAGCCTCCGCCGGCCTTTCCAGACTATCATCCGATTTGCCCCCCGTCGTTGCTCATCGCCCTGGCGGACGCAGAGTATAATACAATATATACTCCCCTTATGGGGGCGGTAGTGTTACGTCGTCTGTCGCTGGAGGTGACATGGTGCCTGATTTCCTGCAAGAGGCCCGAGAACTTTTCCCCTACATGCAATCCCTGCGGCGTGATTTTCATCGCCATCCTGAACTCGGTTTTCAAGAAGTCCGCACGGCCGGCATCGTGGCACGCGAACTGCTGGAGATGGGGCTGGAAGTACAGACCGGCGTCGCCGGGACGGGGGTGGTAGCGCTGTTGCGCGGCA
>DAOTVX010000088.1:0-2574 GCA_034436275.1 Anaerolineales bacterium
GACCAGTTCCCCGAAGAAGTCCTCGGCCGCGATTACGAGGGCTGGCCCGGCGAACGCTGGCTCGACATCCGCCGCCTTGACCTGCTGGCCCCGATCATGCGCGCCCGCCTCGACCTGTGCGCCGCCAAAGGCTTCGACGGCGTCGAGCCGGACAACATCGAAATTTACGACAACCGCACCGGCTTCCCGCTCACCTACGCCGACCAACTGGCCTATGCCCGCTGGCTGGCCGACGAAGCCCACGCCCGCGGCCTGGCCATCGGTCTCAAGAATGCCCCCGACATGGTTGCCGATTCGCTCGAATTCTTCGACTTTGCCATCACTGAAGACGCTTTCTATTACAATTGGATTGAGAAGATGCTGCCTTTCGTCGAGGCCGGCAAGGCTGTCTTTGCCGCCGAGTACACCGACATGCCGGTGGACTTCGCCGCCGCCTGCGAGTGGGGCCGGGAGCACAACGTCAGTTTCATCCTCAAGCCGCGCATTCTCACCGCCTGGCGGCAGACCTGCCCATGATTGATTTTGAAACCGTCTGGAGAATTTTTTTCTGCGCATCTGAAATGAAATCCCCGTCCTGGAGAGGGACGGGGAGGAATTCTCAAGCCGATAGGCTTCTGGCAAGTTGATAAATGACCGGACGATAGCGCGGCGCAGGGATGGGCTTTCCTTCTGCTCGTGCCGCCTCCAACCAGGCTTGTTTTGCGCGCAGGGCCTCTGCCAGGGCTTCTTCTGGCGTCTGCCCGAATGCAGAACAGTGAACCAGATCGGGAATATCGGCGATATAGCCGCCATCTTCGTCGCTATAGAAAATATTGATGTGATAGTCTTTCATACTCGTTCTTCATTATACAGCCGAATCTGCAGGTACCAACCATGACACCTCTCTCTCTCTCCAAATACCGCTCCTTCCAGCAAACTTCTTCCCCGCGTGGCACTTTCACCTTTTTGGCCCTCGACCATCGCCAGAACCTGCGCCGCGCCAACCCGCGCTTTCAGGATCAGGCCGAACTCAGCCGCTTCAAACTGGACGTGACGCGCGAACTGGCCCCCTATGCCACCGCCGTCCTGCTCGACCCGGAAGTCTCCGCCGCCCAGGCCATTGCCGCCGGCGCCCTGCCCGGTGACCGCGGCCTGGTCGTCGCCCTCGAGTCCACCGGCTACACGGGCGAAGCCACTGCCCGCCGCTCGCAAATCCTGCCCGGCTGGAGCGTGGAAAAGGCCAAACGCATGGGCGCCCAAATGGCCAAACTGCTGGTTTACTACCATCCCGATTCCCCCACCGCCGCCGAAATCGAGGACTTCACCGCCCAGGTCGCCGCCGAATGTCAGCGTTATGACCTGGCCCTGATGCTCGAACCGCTCTCCTACCCGCTGCAGGGCGAAAAACTGAGCGCCGACGAAAAGCGCCGCGTCGTCATCGAGACCGCCCGCCGCCTGACCGTCCTCCCCGGCGTGGATCTGCTCAAAGCCGAATTCCCCCTCCCTGCGGAGGCCCCTCCCCCAGAGTGGTCCGCCGCCTGCGCCGAACTGAACGCCGCCAGCCGCGTCCCCTGGATCGTCCTCTCCGCCGCCGTCTCCTTCGACCTCTACCTGCAGCAGGTCATCGCCGCCTGTCAGGCCGGGGCGAGCGGAGTCGCTGTTGGCCGCGCCGTCTGGCAGGAGGCGGTTCACCTCGACGGTCAGGCGCGCCTGGAGTTCCTGCGCACTACCGCCCGCGAGCGTCTCATCCGCCTGAATGCCCTCACCCAGGCCCTCGCCCGTCCGTGGACGGATACCTGCACCACCGAGGCGCCCTTCGATTGGTACAAAAATTACTGAGAAACAGGATTTCTGCTCCCCCTGTCCGATGGAACTTCTCCCAGTGAAAGCCAAAGCGCCCTTCCAGCACGCGCGATACCCAAACGTCTATGATGCTGGAATCAGACAGGAACAGGCGCAATTTTTCGCCTATCACCGCACTATCTACCACAATTTGCGAGAACTCGACTTCGGCAATTCTCGCCAGCGTTTCCAGCGCAGGATTCATAGCCCAGCCAGGATTTCGGCAAGTTTGCGGCGTTCACTTTCCAGAAAATCGAAGCGGAAGTAGTCGTCGAAGGCTTCTGTCTCGTGAAAAACGCCTTGCTGGATTTTCTCATCCAGTTCCAGGACGCTGCGAACGCCGTAGCGCTGCGCCAGGGTAAGCAATTCACTTTCCACGATGCGCAATTGCCGCTCCAGGTAGATTTTCAGGCTTTCACGTTCCAGCGTTTCTGGCTGGATATTCAACTGTGAAGCAACTTTTTCGAGCAACATACGACCATCCTTTCCAGGGAAATTATACTCCATGAAAACCTTTGACCTCCTCATCCCCGGCGAAATCAACCCCGACCTCATCCTCAGCGGTGATGTCGAACCTCAGTTCGGTCAGGCGGAAAAACTGGTCGAATCCGCTGCCCTCGCCATTGGCTCGTCCTCCGTCATTGCCGCCTGTGGCGCAGCCCGTCTCGGCCTGAAGGTGGCCTTCATCGGCATTTGCGGCGACGACCTCTTTGGCCGCTTCATGCTCGAAGAGATGCGTAAGCGTGGCATAGA
>DAOTVX010000089.1:0-2624 GCA_034436275.1 Anaerolineales bacterium
CTTCCGGCGCCGGAGTGAAGCCGTAGGCCTCGCTCAAGCGGGGCAGCAGCCATTCCGCCAGGTTGGGCTTGCGCTGTTGGTGGAACATGTCGGGCGCAGCCGCGGAGGGGTACAGGTAGAGGGGAAAGTAGTAGTTTATATCAAAGGCCGCTACTGCCTTGTGGCCACCGACTGCATTTGTCACGTACGCGCCGAATTCGTCCTTGTGTTGCTTTGGAGCAATCAACGCCAGATTGTCGCCGGCCAGCATGTGGCGCATGACCTCGGCGCGGGGCATACAGTGGAACCCCCGCGAACGGCCGGTGTAATAGGTGTAGCGAACATCAAAGGGGCGATACAGAACGGGCGCAATCTTGTCCCGGTGGGGACCGCCATCGCGCCTCAGGTCTTCTTGCGCCAGAGGGACTTGCCAGTCTCGGGCATCTTTCCCGAGCTGGTAAGCCTGACGGGCCAGGTCTTCATCCATGCGGCTGAAATTGAGAACGGTTGTCCAGACTTCGTCGGGCGTCCAGTGGATGGTTAGGTTATCCCGCGCGGTGACGATGCCCACGCTGTTGACCGGGAGAATCTCAGGCACCGACGGCCACGACTGGTAGCCCCGCAGGTTCTGCGTATGGCGGGGGACGAAGAAGTAGAACGGCGCTTGCGGCGCAATGGGCCGGTAGCCGGCGGTGGTCAGGTCGTGCGTTTCGAGCCAGGCGTACTTTTGCTCGCGCGGGCCGTACTGGTCGGCGTGGTGAACCTGCGCTGGGGCACCGGCGACGCCTCCTCTCTTCACCATCAGTGCGATGGCCACGCCCTGCCGGATGTCGAAAACGTTCTCGTCCGCGCCGCCGCCCGGGGCAGTCTCGCGCTTGAGGCTGTTGCCGTGCAGGTCGAGGATGTAGATCTCGTCAAAGGTCTCGAGCAGGCTCTGGCGCATGCCGCGGAAGGTGGGGTTATCCAGGTAACCGTGGTTGGTAATCATCGCCACGATGCCGCGCCCGGCCTTGTGAATCTTCCACTGGCCGAAGCGCAGGAACTTGACATAATCGTCCTGCAGCCATTTGGGGTTCTTTTCGCCGAGGGGCTGACCATCTACCTCGTAATAGCTTTGGAGGCCGTCGAAGTTGGTTTTGAGTTCATTTTCCCAGAGGTCTTTATTGGCGGAATGGCCGGAATAGGGGGGATTGCCCAGGATGACCAAAATCGGCTTGTTCTTGACCTGGGCAGCCTGATGACTCTCCTGCGAAAGCGACGCCAGGCCGGGGATGGCAATCTGGGCCCGGTCTTCCATCTCCAGAGCGTTGGTCAGATAGAACTGGAAGCGTTCGCCGGCTTGCAGCGGAACGCCCAGCGACTCCAGCAAGAAGCCGATCTTCATGTGGCCGATGGCATAGGGCGCCATGAGCAACTCGAAGGCGTAGAAGTGCGGCAGGATATGGTTGCGCAGGAAGTTTCCCTTTGCGCCTGCGCCGTATTTGCCTGTGAACTCCTGAAACGCCAGTTGGATGGCCTCGGCTAGGAAGGTAAGCGTACCGGCGGCCGGGTCGAGCAGGGTGACGCGCGGGTCGGCGAGTCCGTCGGGCAGGCTGAAGCGTGTTTTCAAAAGGTAATGCACGGCACGGACAATGTAACGTACCACCGGCTGCGGGGTGTAATAGACGCCGCGCCGCTCGCGGGTTTCGGGGTCGTATTCGGCCAGGAAGGTCTCGTAGAAGTGCAGAATGGGGTCGTCGCCTTTGCCCTGGCGGAAGTACTGCGTCAGGATGGCCTGAACATTGGCGGCGTTCAGCACAGCGGCAATGTCGTCCACGATGACTTTCATCTGCGGCGAGGGCTCTTCGAGCGAGATGAATTTGAAGACATCGCGTAAGATGCCGATGGTGGAAGGGATGAGGTCGTGGGCCATTCTTCGGTTAAAAGAGTTCTGGGCACGGGTGCGGGCAGCGAAGAGTCCGTAGGTGATGGTCTGGGCGTAAAGGTCGGCGAACTGCTCTTGGGTCAGGCCGGCGATGAGGTAGTTTCGGAAGGCGTCATAGAAGCCGTACAACGGACCTTGCTGGGCGGCGACCTGTCCTTTCAATTCTGGGAGGATGACTTGGTCCCGCAGGAAGCGGGTGCGTCGCGCAAGTTCGCGGGCCAGGTCTTCGGCCGTAAGAGAGGGGGGCAGAACGAAGGAGAAGAAGGTCTCGAAGAGGTGCGTCAGCTCTTCGACCTGTTCGGCGGGCGGCTTTGCCTTCAGCTGTTGGGCAACGAATGGGCGGGCAAGCAGGGCATGTTCGAGCAACTTGCCGTCGCGGTAGAGGCGGAATTCGTAGAAATCGGTCAGGATGAGATTGGGAAAGGTGTGCAGGTAACGCTGGAGCTGCTCGGAGGTCTCCACCTGGTCGAGGTTTTCGCCGGGGGTCTTGGCCTCGATATAGCCGATGACCTGATATGAGCCATCCCAAACGCGGAAATCGGGGTTGCCGGCTTCGGTCGGCTTGGGCAGCACGGTGACCTGAATGTCGCGCCTCTGCGCCTGGGCGAGGGCGTTCAGCAGGTTGTCCAGGGCGGGATAATGGCTCTCCTCGCGGGCGTCGCCGCGCTGGGCGAGATCAAAGAGTGCATCGAGGTAGCTGTCAAAGATAGACTGGAACGGT
>DAOTVX010000090.1:0-22837 GCA_034436275.1 Anaerolineales bacterium
CACCAGGATCAAAACTGAGCCTCATCTCTCCTGTCAGGATATGCTTGACGCCGTGGGCCCGATAGACCAGTTTTACAAAGGCTCTGTTGATGGCGATTTCATCAGGTCCGCCGGGTTCGAAAATCAGTTCCTCAACCTTCCAGCCGCCGACCACGAATCCTGAAAGGGTAAGAAACGCTTGAGTCTCTCCATCAAAGATGTCAACCCAGGTATTGCCGATTTTCTGGAAGTTTCTTTTGGGAGCAGGTATTTCGGCGCTTTGGTCAAGATCCACTTTTGTCACGCCTATTACCGGTCCCCAGACGCCGCCATCGAGATTCTCATAATAAGCAAGCGTCTGGCCGGGTTCGGGGGTGTGCCAGAGTTTGTCTTTTGCCCCCCACCAGGAGACGAGATTGCCGTCTGCGCCGTAGCCCAGGGCCAGGTTCTCGTTGACCATCTCCACGCGGGCAACTTCGGCAGGAGCGCCCAACACTTCGGCCAGGTCGGGGGTGGGGGTATAGGTGGGGGTGAAGGTTGATGTGAGCGTGGGAGCAGGGGTGGGGGTGAGCGTGGGAACAGGAGAGGGGGTGGACGGTTGTCCACCGTCCGCTTGTGGTCTGCGGTCGGCGGTCTGCGGTCCACAGGCGGCGAGGAAAAGGCCAAGGGTCAAGATCAGGCTGAGGGTGCGGGGGAAGCGGGACATGGAATCCTCCAGGGCAAAGTCACTTTCGTTCATTCGTACAAAAACGGAATCATTTGTTGCGGTGTGATGAGGGTGACAGAGAATCCGCCTTTTTGAAACAGGCGCGTTTCGGCGGGCCGCCACTTGAATTCGTATCCCTGTACCTGTCCGCCGCTTTCTTCGAGGTAGTCAATTTCGTTGCCATCGTAGGTGCGCCAGAAGTAAGAGGTGACCAGTTTCCCTTCGTACGCGTTGCGCTTCAGGCGTTCGGCGATCATCCAGTTCTCAAAGAGTGCGCCGCTGTCGGTGCGCAGGTCGAGCGGATTGAAGTTCTGGATGAGAGCGTTGCGAATGCCGGTATCCCAAAAGTAAATTTTACGCAGTTTGGAGATGGCGCGTCTCCGGTTGGCGGCATAGGGCGGCAGGCGAAAAATGACGAAACTGCGCTCCAGCAGTTGGATATAGCGTTCGACGGTGTTCTTGTCCGCGCCGACGGTTTGGGCCAGTTCGGTATAAGAAACTTCGGAGCCGATCTGCAGCGCCAACGCCTGCAACAGTTTGTGCAACAGGTCGGGGCTTTTGACTTGCTGGAGTTCGAGGATGTCACGGTAGAGATAACTGGAGACCAGTTCCTTCAGTTCGCGGATTTTGGCTTCGAAGGAGGTCTGCTGGACGACGCGCGGGTAGGAGCCGTAAAGCAGGCGCTCTTCGAGGTTCTTTTGCAGGTCGAGAAAATCGGGGCGGGGGAAAATTTCGGAAATGGCAAGCGGATACAGCGTGTAGACGAATTTGCGCCCGGTCAGCGGCTCCTGGGTGGCATCGAGCAGGTTGAGGGTGGAAGAGCCGGTGACAATGATTTGCCGCTGGCTGCCGAAGAGGTCCACCAGCAGTTTGACGGATTGACCGATGGTGCGGATTTTCTGTCCTTCGTCCACGAAGAGGATTTGGGCATCGCCCAGCACGCGGCGCAGGTAATCCAGACTTTTGTCGGTCAGGGCGTCGCGGTCGAGGGGGTCATCGCCGTTGATGGTTTTGACCGTGTAACGGTCGCCGAGTTGTTCGAGCGCCATGCGGACGAGCGTGGTCTTGCCGGTCTGCCGCGCGCCGACCAGGATGAGCGCGCGTCCCTGGAAGCAGTCATCGAGCAGTTTCTGGGTGATGGTGCGTTGGAATAGTTCCATATTTGGCGTAATTCCGTGAGTTTGCTCTTATTATAACGCTAAAGGGAGGCGATGTCTATAGTATTGCCCTGAGAATCGATCACAATCTTAAAGATTTTGTAGCATGGCATTCATGCCGCATTGGGGCGCGGGATAATGGAGTTTAACGTAACTACCTACCATGTCTAATGGAGAACCCTCTGCCTCTTGTCATTGCGAGCGTAGCGAAGCAATCTCCCGGCAAGCAAGGGGATTGCTTCGCCGCCTGCGGCGGCTCGCAATGACAAGGATGGATAGTGAGTAGGTTGTTACAGGAATTCTCATAAATTGATTATGGTGTACCATCGGAATTTTAGAAATTAATGAGGCAAAGGGAAGGGGGACGGAAGGAGGAGGGCAGAAGGCAGAATGATGAGGGCAGGGTACAGAATGGCGGGATTTATGCCGCTTTTTCCCCTTCATTGTGGCAGGCTGGCAGATAGAGTTGCTCGATATATTCTTTGATCATGCGGCGGGTGTTGAAGTGCGGGGCGATGCTGCGCAGCGATTCTTTGATGCGTCCCACCCAGCCTGCGGGTATATCCTCGCCGTTGCGATCACCGTAATATAGAGGGATGATTTCGTTTTCGAGCGTGTCGTAGAGGCTGTTCGCGTCGGCGCGATCGGCATCGCCGCCCTGGGGATCGCTATCTTCGCCGATGGCCCAGCCGTTTTGACCATTGTAGGCCTCGCGCCACCAGCCGTCCAATACGGAGAAGTTGAGCACGCCATTCAAGGCGGCTTTCATGCCCGAAGTGCCTGAAGCCTCGTTGGGCCGCAAGGGCGTGTTCAGCCAGACGTCCACTCCCTGGACAAGGTAATGCGCCAGATTGATGTCGTAGTCTTCCAGGAAGACCAGCCGGCCACCGTTTTCGGCTTTCTTGACGGTCTGATAGACCTGTTGGAGGAGCAATTTGCCGGGTTCATCGGCCGGGTGTGCTTTGCCGGCAAAGATGATTTGCACCGGCCGGTTGGGCTGATTGAGAATCCGCAGCAGGCGTTCCATATCGCTCAGGATCAGGCTGGCGCGCTTGTAGGTGGCGAAGCGGCGCGCGAAACCGATGGTAAGCACGTAGGGGTCAAGAAGCGCTCCGGCAGCGACGACCTGTACCGGATGGAGCGTGCATTGCATCCAGCGTTGGCGGGCGCGCTCTTGAACGTAGAAGACCAGTTTGCGTTTGAGGTGCTGGCGCACGGCCCAGAGTTCACGGTCGGGTATCTGTTGCACCTTTTCCCAGAGGAGCGGGTTATCCACGTTTTCCAGCCAGTCTTCGCCCAGATACCTTTCGAACAACATGCGCATACGCCGCGCCAGCCAGCTGGCCGCGTGTACGCCATTGGTAATGAAGGTAATGGGTATCTCCTCCTCATCTTGAACTTCGGGCCAGAGGTGCCGCCACATCCGCCGCGCCACGCGACCATGTAACTCTGAAACAGCATTGCGCCCGGCCGAGAGACGCAGGGCCAGCGTGGGCATGCTGAACGTCTCACGATCATCGTGACGCTGACGGGCCAGGTCAATGAACTGATCTTTGGTCAGGTGGAGGGCATTCCAGAGGGGAGAGAGATACTTTTCGATCAGGTCCAGCGGGAACTCATCGTTGCCGGCCGGTACGGGGGTGTGGGTGGTGAAGACGTTGTTCTGGCGCGTGACGGCCAGAGCCTGCTCCAGCGATTGGCCAGCGGCGACCAGTTCACGCGCCCGTTCCAGTGTCAGGAACGCCGCGTGCCCCTCGTTCATGTGCCAGACGGTTGGCGCGAAACCCAGCAAACGCAGCGCGCGTACACCGCCAATGCCCAGCAGTATTTCTTGTGCAATCCGCAGGTCGGGATCGCTCCAGTACAGGCGTGCCGTCAACGAACGATCGGGAGCGGCGTTGACGGCTATATTGGTGTCCAACAGGTAGAGAGGAACGCGCCCAACGCGCAGTTCCCAAATCTGCGCCCATATCACCCGACCTGGGAAGTCAATGGAGACGTGCAAAGGCTGACCATGCTGGTCTTCCACACGCAGCAGGGGCAGTTCCTCAAAATTCAGCGGATTGTTGATGGCCTCTTGCCAGCCGCTTTCGGAAATACGCTGGGTGAAATAACCTTCTCCGTAGAGCAATCCAATGCCGACCAGCGGCAGCCCGGCATCGGAGGCCTCTTTGAGGTGATCGCCAGCCAGGACGCCAAGCCCGCCGGAGTAGATTGGCAGGGTTTCGTGCAGGCCAAATTCCATCGAGAAGTAAGCAATGGTTTGCTGGCCGGCGTCTGGACAGTGACGGGCATACCAGGTATCCTGACCGCTCAGGTACTGGTCGAAGGCGGCAAAGACGCGCTCGTAGAGTTCCAGATAGTAGGCGTTCTGGACGGCGGCATTGATTTCCGCGCGTCCAACCTGCCGCAGGAAGCGCAGGGGGTTGTGGTTGAGTTGCTCCCAAAGGGCGTTGTCAATGCGGCTGAAGAGACGTTGCGCTGGCGGGTTCCACGTCCACCACAGGTTGTAGGCCAGTTCGCCCAGGCGCTGAATGCGGCGTGGCAGGTCAAAATGATTGGGAATCCTGGTCAGGAAAGGCATGCCGTGTGCTCCGATGAGAGTCACGCGGTGACCGTGGCGGCTTTTTTCGCTGCCTGAGGCTTGAATTCCAGTCCGCTTTCCCCGGCATTGACATCTACCAGCACATGACTGCCCTGATGGATTTTGCCGCTCAGCAGTTCCATGGAGAGGGGACTTTCGAGATATTTTTGCAGGGCGCGGCGCAACGGTCGGGCGCCAAAATCAGGATCGTAACCGGTTTTGGCCAGCCACTGGCGCGCTTGCTCGGTCAACTCCACCTGCACGCCAAAGTCGCTCAGTCGCTCGCGAATTTCTTTCATTTGCAAATCAACGATTTGCTCCATTTGCTCCAGCGTAAGTGGCGAGAAGATGACAATTTCGTCAATGCGGTTGAGGAATTCGGGGCGGAAGGTGCTCTTGAGCGCTTTTTCGATTTTCGCGTGCGCTTCGCGTTCCTCGTTATCTTCGGCGCGAGGGATGAAGCCCAGCGACCCGCTCTTGCGCACGAATTCGGTCCCCAGGTTGGAGGTCATGATGAGCACCGTATTGCGAAAGTCCACCACATTGCCCTGACCATCGGTCATACGCCCATCGTCCAGAATTTGCAGGAGAGCGTTCCAGACATCGGGGTGGGCCTTTTCGATTTCATCGAAGAGCAGGACGCGATAGGGTCGGCGACGAACCGCCTCGGTCAGTTGACCGCCCTCCTCGTACCCCACGTAGCCGGGAGGGGCGCCGAACAGGCGCGAAACGGTGTGCTGTTCGTGGTACTCCGACATGTCAATCCGCACCAGAGCGTCCTCATCATCAAACAGGAACCAGGCCAGCGCCTTGGCCAGTTCCGTTTTGCCAACGCCGGAGGGGCCGATGAAGATGAACGAGCCAATCGGGCGCGAAGGGTCTTTCAGCCCGGAACGGGCGCGCCGAATGGCATCGGCGATGACCCGGATGGCTTCGTCCTGGCCGATGATGCGTTCGTGCAAACGCTCTTCCATGTGCAGGAGTTTCTCGGCCTCGGTTTCCATGATCTGGGAGACGGGGATGCCGGTCCACTGGTGGACGACTTCGGCGATGTCGTTTACATCTACCACCTCATCCAGATGGTGTTCGGCTTCCCATTTATCGCGTTTCTCTTTGAATTCTTCTTCGAGGCGCAGTCGGTTGACCTTGATTTCCGCGGCGCGCTGGTAGTCGCGCGCGTTGGAGGCCGCGTCTTCTTCGGCTTGCAGGCGTTCGATCTCGGCTTTTAAGGCTTTCAGGTCGGGCGGCAGTGAATAGAGGGCAACGCGCAGTTTGGCGGCGGCCTCGTCCATCAGGTCAATGGCTTTATCGGGCAGGTGACGGTCGGTGACATAGCGATCGGCCAGGCGCGCCGCCGCCACCAGGGCTTCGTCGGAAAAGCGGACTTTGTGGTGCGCTTCGTAGCGATCGCGCAGCCCCTGGAGCATTTTGATCGTATCCTCGACGCTGGGTTCTTCGACGTAGATAGGGGCAAAGCGGCGTTCGAGGGCGGCGTCCTTTTCAATGTATTTGTGGTACTCGTCCAGCGTGGTCGCGCCAATGCATTGCAGTTCCCCGCGCGCCAGAGCCGGCTTGAGCATGTTGGAGGCGTCCATAGCGCCCTGCGCGGCGCCAGCGCCGATGACGGTATGCAGTTCGTCAATCATCAGAATAATCTCGCCGTTCGAGCGCTGGACTTCTTCAATGGCCGATTTCAGCCGTTCCTCGAACTCGCCGCGGAAGCGGCTGCCGGCAATCATCGCTCCCAGGTCAAGGGCGACGACGCGCTTGCCGGCCAGGATTTCCGGCACGTCGTTATTGGCGATCTTCTGCGCCAGGCCTTCGACAATGGCGGTTTTGCCCACGCCGGCCTCACCGATGAGCACGGGGTTGTTCTTGGTACGGCGCGAGAGAATCTGGATCAGGCGCAGGATTTCCGTATCCCGTCCGATGACAGGGTCCAGTTTACCTTCGCGCGCCAGTTGAGTCAGGTCGCGGGAGTATTTTTCCAGGGTGCGGTAGCGCGTCTCGGCCTGCGGGTCGGTGACGCGTTGACCGCCGCGCGTTTGCAGAATGGCATCCAGGACGCGTTCACGCGTCAGCCCCGCCGATTCAAGGATGCGCGCCGCCGGGGTGTTGCGCTCGCTCAAGATAGCCAGGAAGATGTGCTCGGTGGAGATGTATTCGTCTCGCAGACGATTGGCCTCTTCGTTGGCAATGTCAATAATGCGTTTGACGCGCGGCGTAATGAAGATTTGACCGGCTCCGCCGCCGAAAATGCTGGCCTTGGGACTCATGCGCAGGGTCTGGTCGAGACGGTCGAGCAGGGCGGCGCTGTTGATGTCCAGCATCTGGAGTATCTGAGGGATGACGCCGCCGGGTTGTTCGATCAGCGCCATCAGGATATGCTCGGTGTCAATCTGGTTATGGCCGTAGCGCTGGATAATCTCGGCAGCCCGTTGGGCGGCTTCCTGGGCTCGCTCGGTAAAACGGTCGAATCGCATCATAGGAGAATGTCCTTTCCACTGCACTGCTTTGTGCAGTGGTTCGATTATAGCAAAAGAATGTTAGAGATAGGTCAGAAACCTGGGTTTTCCTCTTCGGAGATGTCGTCGGCGCTTTCCACCAGCCAGCCGAGTTCAGCGAGGGCCTGGCGCAGGATGAGCGAAGCGCCGTTTTTGACAACGACGCTGGTTGGCCCCAGCGGCTCGGCCAGGAAACGCCTGGCTTTGGAGTGGCGCAAGGCTTCCAGGATTTCTGGCCGGATGACGCGCAGCACGGTCAGGCGTTCCAGGCGCGCTTCGCACCCCTGGCGCTCCCAGCGTTGGACGGCTTTCACGAAAGCCGGCGGCAACTCGGCAGCCGCGTGTCTGGCAAGCAGGGTGAGCAGGTGGTTAACTTTCAATCCCTGAGCGCGCGCCTGTTGCAGCGACGCCGCCGTGACCTGATAGTGGTACGTATCGTGGCTGGCCTCCTGCCATTCGCAAAAGCGCGCAATCTGGTAACGCACGGCGCGCGGCGCCAGGCGTGGAACGCTGATTCGTCCCTGCGAGGAGACGTGCAGCCGGGCCTCCTCGTTGGGAAGTGGAACTGCTTCGTCCGTCAGCAGGCGGAAGGCGGTGGGGGCGGCGTCTTTCGCCGGGGCGGCCAGTTCTACTTTTCTCAGCCAGAAGAGTGGGCCGGTAATCAGGTAGGCGATCAACGCTCCATCCACCTCGTCCCAGTGGGCGAAGCCGCGCAGGTAGGTGCCGTCGGCGGCGCGGCGGATGAACCAGGAATCGTAGTCACCGGCTGGCCGCTGGAAGTCGGGGTTGCGTTCCTTGATTGCCTGCAAGAAGGAGCGCAGGCTCCACCACTGTCCCCTGGGGATATGTTCCAGCCAGTCCAGAATCAGGCGGCGGGTTCGCCGGGGATCGTTTTGCCATTCGCCCTCGCAGATCAGGTTGGGCATCAGGCGCAGTTCGTTGAAACTGGCGCTTTGTTCCCAGGCCTGACGCAGGGTGTTTAAGGCCTGGTCGGGCGGGGCTTTCAGGAAGGCGCGCACGGCTTCGGGCTGCAATGTGTCATCATCCACGAGCCGCGCCGCGCGCAGGAAAGCCAGCACGACGGGTGGCGGCGTTGCCAGCGTCGGCGTGGGGCGTCCCATACGCAGAGCGGCCAACAGGGTGGTGGCGTCAGCGAGCAAATAGTCGAAGGGTGGCAAGGGACAGGCGCGTTCTTCTGGCGTTGCCGCCTGCCCCGCTGGCGCAATTGACGCTGCGGCGAAGGGGGAAGAGGAAGCGAGCAGGTTGTGCTCCCGAATGCGTGCGGCGAGATCGGTGGGCAGGTAGGCGAATTCCTGCGCGCCATCCGGGGTATCAAAGAAGGCGCGCGCGAGCAGGGCGCGGTAAAAAAGGATTTCTGCCGGAGAGATTGGGGAAAGGTAAAATTTCTCGCGGTCGCGGCGCGCGGCGCCGACGGTGCGAATCTCGCCAAAGCGGCGCGCAAACACGGCCCAGGGGATTTTCCCGTCGTATTCCAACAGAGTCGCCAGGGCGTTATGAGCCGTATGGGGCAAGGCATCGAGTACCTCGGCCAGAGTCTCTGGCTGAAGCAGGGCAGTGGCCAGTTCCTGGCGGGCAGTTTCGGTTTCCGAGGCGGTTAACTCGATACCGCACAGTTCCGCGACGATACGGAGATGACCAAGGTCGCGGCCTTGCAGGGATTGCAGTAAATCAGGCATATCACAGGGTGGGTAACTGGCCTGTGCCTGGCTTGGCGGTCAGGAAGGTGCCGCGTTGGTGACGTTTGGCACGGTAGAGGGCCTCATCGGCGGCGCGCAGTAAATCGGGGGCGGTGCGGGCATGATTGGGCATGACGGCAATGCCGCCGGTCAGGCTCAAGGAGGCCTGACTACCATCGGGGAGGGAAATGGTCAGGGAACGCAGCCGGCGTTGCAATTTCGAGACGACAACGCGCGCCTGTTCGAGCGTGGTGTCCGGAAGAATTAACGTCAACTCGTCACCGCCGTAGCGCGCCAGAAAGTCGCTGGCGCGGACAAACGGTTTCAGGCTACCAAAGGCTTGCTGCAATACTGCATCGCCGACAGCGTGGCCGAACGTGTCATTGATGAGTTTGAAGCCATCCAGGTCCATCATGGCTACGGAAAGCGGTTGTCCATTGCGGCTGGCGCGCTTGACCTCTTCTTCCAGCCGTTCGTCCAGCGCGCGGCGATTGGGCAAGCCGGTCAGGATATCGGTGTAGGCCTGTTTGCTGACGGCTTCGTGGAGACGGGCATTGGAAATGGCCACGGCGGCCAGATCGGCCAGAAGGCGCAACAGGGCAATTTCGGCTGGCGAGAATCCTCCCACTTTGGGGCGTGCCAGATTCATCACACCAACAACCTGTGCGCCTGCCAGGAGCGGGATGCCGATGATGGAGCCGTCCGATTCCTTGTAGGTGTTCGCAAAGAGAGGATGATGGCGCATATCCTCAATCACCATGATTTCTTTGTTTTGGATGACCTGATAGGACAATCCCTGGGGACGGGGCTCAAGAGGATAAGCGTTTCGGTTGCCCTGGCGATCGAGGGTGGCGCCGAAGGTAAGCCGGCCCTGTTCATACAGGTAAATGTGTACATCGCGCGCGTCTTTTACCAGGCGCATGGCTTCACTGGCGACTGTTTGCAGCAGGGAGGGCAATTCCAGTTGTGCCGTCAGGTTCAGGCTGATGCGTCGCAGGGCTTCGATTTCCGCCGCCTGGCGGCGAATGGTGCTGAGCAACTGACGTCGGTCGAGCAGAGCGCGCGCGAAGGCCGTAATGGCGTTCTCCTGTGGCGGGATGCTCTCGGCATAAAAGGTACAGAGCGAAAGCAGCCATTCCTGTTCTTCTGGGGGAATCTGTTCGCGCTGCAGGCACTGGCGCACGGTCTGGAGGAAAGAGGTATCCTGATTCATGGGCAAAAGGTATGGTTTGGAAGTGTTTTAATGATACCTCTTATCCTGTAATCCGCAAAGCCAGGACGAATGATGATGCATGGCTCAAATTTTCAGGGGAAGTCGGGCAGTCATCGACTGAGAATCGGGCTTTCTATTGGACGGCGGACCGCAGACGTTCGTAGCAAGGGCTTTCCAGCCCGTTGGAGAGGAGACCGTCCACGAATGGGAAAACGAATAAACGAATGCAGGGCGGACGCCCGTAGCGCGGGCTTTCGTAGCACGGGCTTTCCAGCCCGTTGGAAAAAGAACTTTGTGTCTTTGTGCCGTGGTGGTTTATTCTTTTTTCACCACAAAGGCTCGAAGACACAAAGAGAAAGGTAACTGTTCCGCTCTGCATCACAGCGGTTGTGGATGTCATTGCGAGGGCGTTCTCTGCCCGAAGCAATCCCCAGGCGCTCCATGTAGCCTGAGAAAGGGGAGATTGCTTCGCCGCCTGTGGCGGCTCGCCATGACATCATCGCCACAGAGCCATGAATGTCAAAAACTTGCAAAATCATAGGTTTTTCGTATTGCGTGCAATAACTTTTGAGTGCACACACCGGCAAGTCGTATGCCGCCAGCCTGTGCATTTTTAAGATACAATTCATTCCCGGATGGAATCAAAAATGTCAGGCGCAGAGCCGTGGGCGATGGCGAGTGGGAAGAGAGGCGGAGTTGCGCTGTCAGGGGAATGTCTGTCACTTGCAGGGAAAGGGTAATGATGAGCGCTGTTTCGCTTTATGATGCTCCTCATCGTCGCTTTAATCCTTTGACAGGCGAGTGGGTGCTGGTCTCGCCGCAGCGTGCGCGTCGTCCGTGGTTGGGGCAGGTCGAGAGGCCGCCGGCTGAGAATCTTCCGCCCTATGATCCGGAATGTTATCTGTGTCCGGGCAACGCGCGCGCCGGCGGTGTACGCAACCCTCTCTATACCGGCACCTTCGTTTTTGACAACGATTTTGCCGCCCTGTTGCCGGAAAGTGGAGAGGCGTCTGATGGGCAGCATCCACTGCTGGTAGCCAGCCCGGAGCGGGGTATCTGCCGCGTGGTCTGTTTCTCTCCGCGCCATGATTTGACACTGCCGGAAATGAGTCTGGATGGGGTGGAAGCCGTGGTGCTCACCTGGGCTCAGGAGAGTAAAGCGTTAAGTGAGCGGGATTTTATCCGCTATGTGCAGGTTTTCGAAAACAAAGGCGCGTTGATGGGTTGTTCCAATCCTCACCCCCATAGCCAGATTTGGGCGCAGTCACAATGGCCTAACGAGATCGTCAAAGAATGGGCGCAGCAGCGCGCATACTACCTCGAAAACGGGCGTCCTCTGCTGCTGGATTATCTGCAAGAGGAATGGTCGCGTCAGGAACGCGTATTGCTGCGTAACGACTATTTCACGGCCCTGGTGCCTTTTTGGGCGGTCTGGCCGTTTGAGGTCTTGCTGGTGGCGCACCGTCCGCGGGCGTATTTATGGGAACTCGCGGCTGAGGAGAAGCGGGCGCTGGCCGAGATGTTACAGGGTGTGACGGTGCGTTACGACAATCTGTTCGAGATTTCTTTCCCCTACTCGATGGGCTTTCATCAGGCTCCTGTGGACGGCCAGGCACATCCGGAGTGGGTGCTGCACGCTCATTTTTATCCGCCTCTGCTGCGCTCGGCGACGGTGCGCAAGTTTATGGTTGGTTATGAAATGCTGGCCATGCCCCAGCGCGATATTACGCCTGAAACGGCGGCGGAGCGCTTGCGTGCGCTTCCTGCTGTCCATTACCGTCAACGAAAGGCAGGGGAAGTGTCCCGCTGAGGATCAGAATCGTGAGAGCCGCGGACGCCCACCGCGGCTCTCGTTGAAAGGAGGAGGAGAAGAGAAATCACCTTGCGCTTTTATCGTACCATACAGGCCAAAAAAGTACATGACGTTTACCCTACGTTTCCCCTACAGTTGTCCGACAATTTTGTAAGTTCGCGCCGGACTATAGCAGGCAGACGCGCGAACCGTCGGCGGTTTTCTCTACTTCAATGCGCGCCGGAAAGGCGTCTTTCAAATCCTCCAGGTGGGTGATGACCAGAATTTTGGCGAAATCGGCGCGGATGCTGTTGATGGCCTCGATGAGGCGTTGCCGGCCCTGAGCGTCCTGTGAACCAAAGCCTTCATCAATCACCAGGGTTTGCAGACGGGCGCCTTTCCGATGAGTCAGCACTTCGGCCAGCGCCACGCGAATGGCAAAGTTGACGCGGAACGCCTCGCCGCCGGAATAGAGTTCGTAGGGGCGCACGCCGGCCCCGTCACTGATCTGGATTTCGAGCGTTTCCCGCAGGTCGGCGCGACTTTTGTCTTTGTAAGCGGTCTGGGTGAGAAAGCGAACGCTCATCTGCCCATCGGAAAGACGGTCGAGCAACTCGTTGGCGCGGGCCTCGATTTCTGGTAGAGCCTGTTCGATGAGCAAGGCCGGCACGCCGTCTTTCCCAAAGGCGCGTTCCAGAGTTTTGTAATGACGGATGAGATGCGTCTGTTCCTGTCGTTCTGCTTCCAGACTCTGTTTGCGAAGGCGTAATTCGTCCAGCACGGCGACGCGTTGCCGCGCGGCGCCGATTTCTTGATTCAGACGGTTTTCTTGCTCCTGAACGTCGAGGAGGGCGCGTTCGGCGGCCTCCACATCGGGCGCCTTCGCTTCGGCCTCTGCCAGAGTCTGGCGGGCGGTCTCATATTCACCTTGCTGCCGGGTGATCTCTGTTTCCAACTCGGTGAGCGCCTCTTGCAGGCTGGCAATTTCCTCATCCAGCGGCTTCGTGGCCGCGCGGGCTTGTTCCAGATGGTGATATTCTTCTTCGGCGGAGCGGAGGGCGCGTTCGTTTTGCAGGGCGGCCTCGTATGCCTGCGCGTCATAACCCAGTGCCGTTAGTTCGCGCTGGATTTCAGCCAGGGCCTGCCGGGCTTCGGCGGCGAAATCTTCCTGCGCCAGGCGGCGCGTGACCTCTTGCAGGCGCGGGGCGCCGCTGGTTTCCCATTCGGCGATTTGACGTTGGGTTGCTTCCAGGCGTTCGGTTAACTGGGCGATGCGGCTGTGTCGTTCGCGCTGTTCTTGTTCCAGTGGGGCCAGGGACTCCAGCTGCGACTGGAGTTGATGGATTTGAGAATCCAGGTCCTCCAGGGTAGCCTTATTTGCGCGCCAGGCGGTGCCTTTGGCAGCGCCTTCAGATTGCAGACGCTCGATCAGGCTGGCGCGTTCGGTGGGCATCAGCGGTTGACCGCACAGCGGACAGGCTGCGCCTTCAACCCCGGCTAACTGGTCAATGCGGGCTTTCAGTTCTTCCATCTCGGCTTTCAGTCGTTCGTTCTCGTGGCGCAATTCCGCTTGTTTCTGCTGGAGGGCTTGTTTCTGCGTTTCCCATGCGCCTCGCTGTGCCAGGGCCTCTTCCAGCGCGGCCAATGCCTGCGCGGCGGCGGTCAGTTCGCTCTGGATCTGGCGCGCCATTTCTTGCTGTCCGTTTATCTCGGCGGCCTGGGATTCGAGCAGGGCTTTTTCCTGTTCCAGACGCGCCTGTTCACTGGCAATGGCTCGCAGGTGCGGTTGACGGCGTTCTTCCCAGCGATGATATTGTTCGGTCATCTGCTGCCATTGTTCCACAGCCTGACGAGCCTGTTGCCAGGCCGTGTAGCGGCTTTCGATTTCTGCGGCGCGCGCCAGAATCTGGTCATAGTCGGCGCGCTCTTTTTGCCGGGCGTGCAGACGTTCCTGCCACGCCCTCTGCTTGTCGCGGGCGTGTTCGAGCGCGGTTTCCAGTTGCTGTACCCGATCGCGTTGCTGCGCGAGCGCGTTGACGATCTGGCGCACGTTTTCCAGCGCGGCTTCCTGGGCCTGCCGCTGATCACGCAATCTCTGGAGCCGCTCTTCAAGTTCGGCCAGCCGGCGACGTCGTTCGGCCTCTTCGGCCAGTTCTGCGTCAATGTCGTTGATTCGCCCCTGAAGGGCGGCGAGTTTTTCTTCATTTTCCTTGCGCCGTTCAGAGGCCCGCTGACGGTATTCTTCCCAAACTTCCAGTCCCAGGATGCTGCTGAGGATTTCTTTACGCCGGGCAGGCGGTTGCTGCGCGAACTGATCCGCTTTGCCTTGCAGGAAAAAGGCGGCATTGACGAAGGTGTCGTAGTCGAGGCGCAGGATTTGCTCAATGCGTTCCTGCGTCTCGCGCAGGGTGCGTTCGGTCAGCGGACGCCAGCGTCCCGGCGGATTGTGCGCGGTTGGCGCTTCGTTATCGCCCTGGCCCTCGTCCAAAATCTGGAATTCCAGCAAGGCATTTTTGCCGCGCGGCAAACGGCGGATGACGCGGTAGGTGTTGCCTTCGTAGAGAAAGGTGAAACTGACCTCGGCGATCTGGGACTGCAGGTTCACCAGCGAATCGTCGCGTTTGCGCGCCTGGCCGAAGAGCGCCCAGGTAATCGCGTCCAGCAATGACGATTTGCCGGCGCCGTTAGCGCCAGAAATACACGCCAGATCGAACGAGGAGAAGTCAATCTCGGCGGGCGCGCGGTAGGAGAGGAATCCGGCAAGCTTCAGATGAACGGGGATCACGACCATAATTTTATCATGGAGGACCGCCCGGTTTACGTGTTCCCGTCCGGCATGAGCCGCCCGTGTGTGGATAGTGCTTTTCCCGCAAGACGGCCTGACGGCCCGGGAAGACCGTCTCAGGGTGGGGAACAGTCTGCCCCGACTAACAACTCTGGTGTGGACACGACGTCATGGTGTCCACGCAAAAGTTGTAGTACGAAAGTTGCTCTGTTGCAAACACTCTCCACGTATGTCACGGCGAGCGAAGCGCATGTCCCGCCTGCCACGCGCGGAGCGTGGTGGAGCGTAGCGCAGGGAAAGCATCTCCCGGCAGTCAAGGGGATTGCTTCGCCGCCTGTGGCGGCTCGCCATGACATCCGCAACGGTTTTGAGACAGGGTTAAATCGTTACCAATAACTTTTGAGTACACGCGACGCCATGCCGCGCGGTGACACCCAGGGCAATTTGGGATACAATTCGTCCGGAGCGTGCCATGATCCGCTTTTGTCGGCGCGCCGGCGGCGTTTTTGGTTTGCACGCTCCCGTGCACGCGAATTGACTTTGCGTGTGAAGCCTGCTGGTCCTGTGGACAGGGGTAGCCTTATGAAACACTCTCTCTCGCTTTCTGTGCTTGTGGCCCTCCTTTCGCCTCTGGTATTGCTTTTCCTCGCGCTGCGTTTGTTGCTGACGCCGTTGTTTCTGGAAATCGAGTATCGTTTACCCGGCTTTCCTCCCGATGAATACGGTTTTACGTTTACGGAGCGACTGCATTACGCCCGTCTGGCGTTGCAGTACCTGCTGAACGATGCGCCGGTTTCTTTCCTGAGCGACCTGACATTCCCCGATAATTCCCCTCTGTACACCAGCCGCGAACTGGCTCACATGAATGATGTGCGCCAGGTGGTGCGTTTAGCGCTGTGGATCGGTGGCCTGGCTCTGGTGATGTGGGTTGCCCTGGGTCTGCTGGCTGTCTGGCGGAAAGTATGGTCGGCTTACCGACGGGGGTTGCTCTGGGGCGGTTGGGTAAGTCTTGGCCTGGTTGTCTTGCTGGGCCTGGGGGGAGCCATCAGCTTCTGGCAGTTCTTCACCTTGTTTCACGCCCTGTTTTTTGAAGGCGATTCCTGGCTGTTTCTCTATTCCGATACTCTCATTCGCCTGTTCCCAATGCGTTTCTGGCAGGACGCTTTTCTTTTCGCCGGTCTGCTCGTTTTGGGTGGCGGGATCGGGCTGATTCTGCTTAATCGTTCCTGGCGGGGGCGTGGCAGGGCGTGACAAGGTAAGGTATAATTCCAGCGATGGCCGATTTTCTGTCACTGGCTGGGCGTGGTGCGATTGTGACCGGAGCCGCGCGCGGGATTGGGCGTGCGATCGCGCTGGAACTGGCTCTCCGTGGGGCAAGTGTGGTGGTGAATTATCGCGCCTCGCAGGCTGAAGCGGAAGAGGTCGTGGCCAGCATTGGTCAGGCGGGGGGACGCGCGGCTCCTTTTCAGGCCGATGTTTCGCGTTTGTCGCAGGCGCAGGCGCTGGTAGACTTTGCCGTGTCCACGTTTGGGCGGGTGGACATTCTGGTCAACAATGCCGGCCTGACACGCGATGCATTGCTCATGACGATGTCGGAGGAGGATTGGGATACCGTCCTGGCGGTGGATTTGAAAGGCACCTTTAACTGTTGCAAAGCGGTCATCCGTCACATGATTCGCAATCGCTATGGGCGAATCATTAATATCACCTCTATCGCCGGGCAAATGGGCAATGCGGGTCAGGTCAATTATGCGGCGGCCAAAGCGGGCCAGATTGGCCTGACGCGTGCGCTGGCGCGTGAGGTGGCCTCGCGCAACATCACCGTCAACGCCATTGCCGCCGGCTATATTGATACTGCTCTCTGGGACACTGTGCCGGAGTCTGTCCAGGAAGCCACGCGGAAACTGATTCCCATGGGCAGGACAGGGGAGCCGCGGGAAGTGGCTTACGCCGTGGCCTTTCTGGCCTCCGAGCAGGCTGGTTACATTACCGGTCAGGTGCTTGGCGTGGACGGGGGATTGGCCATGCGGTAGGTTCCCCCGGCCGAGATTTTCTCACAGGAGGCATCATGTCCGATTATCACACTTCTGGCAAGACTACCCTGACTCCCGAGGTGCTGCTGACAATAGCCCGAATGGCCGCGCTCGAAGTGGAGGGCGTGCGGCGCATGGCGCCGGTGCGGGGCGGCATTAATCGCCTGTTCAAACGCGGCAGTGATGGCGTCCAGATAGAAATTGAGGACAACGTCATCACCATCGACCTGTATCTGATTGTAGAGGACGATGTCAACCTGCGTGAGGTTGGTCGTCAGGTGCAGGAACACGTCGCCCGCGCGATTACGGAGATGACCGGCCTGGAAATTGGCGGCATCAATATCCATATCGAGGACATTGAGTACCGGCGCGGCGAGGGGTAAACACACATGAAGGCACGCACGCGGGCGCGCAGCGTTGCCCTGCAGGTTCTTTTTGAGGTCGATCTGGTTAACCATCCCCCGGCGCAGGTGTTGACCGAGCGTCTGGCGGAGGACCCGTTGCCTGCGGAACTGGCCGAGTTCGCTCGCCAGATTGTTTTTGGCGTGATCCCCTTGCGCGAGTGCCTGGATAAAGTCATTGCCCGTTATGCGCCGGAATGGCCTCTGGAGCAGGTGGCGGCCATTGATCGCAATATTCTGCGTATTGCTACCTGGGAGTTCGCCGTCCAGAAAATCACGCCTCCGAGTGTTGCTATTAATGAGGCCGTGGAACTGGCAAAATGTTTTGGCTCCGATAGTACGCCGCGCTTTGTCAACGGTGTACTGGGGAGTCTGGTGCAACATGAGAACGAAGTCATGCAAGCCCTGCAGGCGGCCCGTTCTGCGTGATGTCCCTGTTCAGGAGAACGGGGTACGTGGCCGCTGAGCAGCGGAATCAGAACTCGGTTGCGCCGTCTCTTGAGATCACCGATGAAGCCTGTGCCTGATTGGTCTTCCCTGCGCCGCTGGCTGACAATCCTGATCCTGCTGGCCTGTTCCAGCGCCTGTACGCTTTCTTTACTGCCCTGGCCGGCCACTTCCACCGCGCCCGACGCCGCGCCGACCGTGTTCAGCCCTCCTCCAACCCCTCAGCCGGCCGTGTCGCTGACCTTGCGCGTGACCCTGCCGGCCCCGCTGGCGCCGGGCGAAACGCTGGTGCTCAGTGTGGTGGATGAGGTCACCGGTTTGGCGCTGAATGCGACGAACTATCCGATGCAGGCTCAGGATGCGCTGCACTATACCCTTTCCATACCCTGCCCGCTGAACAGCCTGCTCCAGTATCGTTACGTGCGCTGGGGAAAATTGCCGGTGGTGGAGGATACGGCAGCCGATCTTCCGGTGCGTTACCGTCTTTACCATGCCGTCGCCCCGGCGGAGATTGAGGATATCGTTGCCTCCTGGAGTGACACGCCATTTTCTGGCCCGCTGGGGCGCATCAGTGGCCAGGTGACCGATGCGGTCAGCGGCGCGCCGCTCACCAATATTCTGGTCACTGCCGGCGGCGTGCAGACGTTGACCGATTCGCAGGGGAATTTTCTCCTGGAAGGATTGCCTCCTGGCACCCATAATCTGGTGGCTTATGCGCTGGATGGCGCTTACACGATTTTCCAGCAAGGCGCCACTGTCGCAGCCGGTCTGCGCACGCCGGCGCCGTTGCGTCTGACGCCGCGCCCGCTGGTCAATGTGATGTTTGTGGTCAACGTGCCGGCGAATACGGTCAAGAATGCCCCGGTGCGGCTGGCCGGGAATCTACTCCAGTTGGGCAATACCTTCGGCGACCTGAACGGCGGCCTGAGCCTGCTGGCAAAGCGTTTGCCTGCCCTCTCCCCTCTGCCGGATGGCCGTTACATGCTCACGCTGGCCCTGCCGGTTGGGGCCGATGTGCGGTACAAGTATACGCTGGGCGATGGTTTCTGGAACGCCGAGCATCGCTTCGATGGTCATTTCGTCCTGCGTCAACTGATTGTCCCGGCAACGAACACGGTGGTTACCGATACGGTGGAGACCTGGCAGGCGGGCAATTCGGCCCCAATCATCTTCGAGGTGACGGCTCCGAAGACGACCCCGGCCACGGATACTGTCTCGATTCAGTTCAACCCGTATGGCTGGACCGAGCCGATACCCATGTGGTCGCTGGGCAACAACCGCTGGGCATATGTCCTGTTCAGCCCGCTGAACATGCTTGGACAGTTCGAGTACCGTTACTGCCGCAATGAGCAATGTGGCGCGGCGGATGATATCGCGACGCCCAACGGTCGGCGCGGTCGCATTGCCGCGACCAGTCTGACAAGGCAAGATTTGCAGGATGAGATTACGGCCTGGCAATGGATGCAGTCTGCCTCGTACACGGTGACGCCGTTCCCCGGGGTGCAGCCACGCTCCGGCTTCCTGGCCGGCGTGGAATTCCAGCGCGCCTACCACCCGTCCTGGCAACCTTACCTGCCATCGTCATTGCTGGAGGTGCAAAATCTGGGGGCAAATCTCCTCGTTTTGACTCCGACCTGGACGACGCCGCGCGCATCGCCCTTGCTCTTTGCGCCCACCCCTGCTTCTGATCCGCTCTGGTCCGAAGTCGGCCAGGCGGTTGGACTGGCGCGCGCGGTAAACCTGAACGTGGCCTTATTTCCAGAGCCGCGTTTCCTGAACGATGCGGCCTCCTGGTGGCTCGCGATTCCCGGCGATGAAGCCTGGTGGAATCGCTGGTTCGAGCGTTATCGCGCCTTCGTGATTTACCATGCGGATCTGGCCCGTCAGAGCGGGGCGACGATGCTCATTCTGGGGGGCGAATGGCTGCAGCCGGCTTTGCCCGGCGGCGCGTTACCCGATGGCCGGCCTTCCGGCGTCCCGGCTGATGCCGATGGCCGCTGGCGCGACATTCTGTCGGCGGCGCGTCAACATTTCCACGGGCCGGTGTACTGGGCCTTGCCTTTCCGCGGAGCGCCCATCCAGCCCCCGGCGTTTCTCCGCGAGGCGGATGGAATTTACCTGCTCTGGTATCCTCCCTTGAGCACCTCGGCGACGCCAACGGTGGAGGACATGGCGGCGCAAGCCGGTCATCTGCTCGATGAGCAGGTAGCCCCCGTGGTGAACTCCCTCAACAAGCCCCTGATTCTGGCGGTCGCTTATCCCTCCATCACCGGCGCTGCGCGTGCGAACGTAGCCTGGCAGACTTTCAACCAGCCAATGGCCGATGATCCATCGTTTGCTCTCAACCTGACGGCGCAGGCTGACATCTATCAGGCGCTTTTGGTTGCCTTGAACAGCCGCGAGTGGATTAAAGGATTCGTCAGCCAGGGGTATTACCCTCCCGTTGCCCTTCAAGATAAATCGGCCTCGGTGCGTGGAAAACCGGCGGCGGAGGTGCTCCGCTACTGGTATCCCCGTTTACGCGGCGTCGCTCCTTGAGGCGGCTGGAGATAGAGTCGCTTTGCGCCTCCCTCACGTTTGCCCGCTTCCCTGACTGACGGCAACGCCGGGCTTGGCCTCTTCTCTGCCAGAATAACGACGACGCGGCAGATGTCCATCTCAACGAACTCATAGTGGCCGGCAAAACCATGCGCTTCCAGCCGCGCGGCGAGGAAAGGCCAGAGACGGTCTATCTCCTGACTTTCCCCCGTCACCCGGAACAACCAGCGCAGCCAGCGGTGCACACAACGCCTGCCGGTAAACCAAACCATCGCCACCACGACCAGCTTCCCCTCAGGCTTCAACACGCGCTCGATTTCCTGTAAAGTCTCTGTCTCGAGGATATACTCGGACGGGAACGTGGCGACAACGGTATCGAACGTCAGGGCCGGATAGGGCAGGGCCTGAGCCCGGGCGCGTGCCAGACGGAGTGGCCAGCCACAACGTCGCAGGCGACGCGCGGCCTGCGCGATCATCTGCCGACTCTCGTCCAGCCCCACGGCAGACCAGCCGCGCGCAGCCATTTCTGCCTGCAGGTGACCGGGTCCACAGCCCAGTTCAAGCGTTCGACCATACAGATAGGGCAGGGCGGTTTTCCCCCAATCCTGCCAGCGGCCCAGGGAAACTACCCAGGCGACAGCATCATAAGCCCAGGCCAGGGAATGGTAAAGCAAAGAGAAGAAAAGGCGCAGCAGGAAGGTAAGCCACATCGTACTGGCAAAACAGGGACAGGCCGGGGGCCTATCCCTGTCATAGTAAACATTACCCCTGCGCGACGCCTCGCGCGCCGGAAAAAAGGAGAACAGGTTGCCGGCGTGCAGCGCAGTCTCAGGAACCGGCCTCGACCTCCGGCGGGGTCTTGCGACCTACGGCTTTGCGAACGTTTTCGACGGCCTGCTGACCGCGCGTCCGCGCCTCTGCCGCCACTTTTTCGGCTTTGGCTTTCAACTCCTGCGCTTCGCTTACCGCGCGCTCGCGCAGTTCAATGCCCTTTTCCTGCAACTGCGCGCGCGTCTCGGTACCAGACTGCGGTGCAAAGAGCAGGGCAACGATCGCGCCCGTGATGCCGCCCACCAGAAAACCGGCCAGGAAGGCGCCAAAGTCATCTCGATCGGACATATTCTTCTCCTTTCATCATGAAATTCTGGTTATTTCTTACTGCCAAAAAGGCTCAAAAACCGCCGTAACCCCGCCAGGTAACTGTTCAAGCGGATGACCGGCTCAACCACGTTTTCGCTCAGAAACTCGGTCGTCCCGCGCAGCGTGTTGACCGTTTCACTCGTGGCTTGCAGAATAGGTTTGACCTCATTGCGAAGCAGGTTGATCAGGCTGGCTACCTGCACAATCAAGATGATCAGAGCCGCGCCAATCACCAGGGATTCCAGGGCCAGGAAGATGATGAAAATGTCACGAATGTTGGCCGTGGTGTCTGGGTTCTGAAGCAAGGCGTAAACCGCCAGCCCCATGCCTGCCAGGAGCAGGATGACGCCCCCGACAATGCCCGCCACCAACCAGCGAGCGCGCCGTCCCGCAACAGTACTCTCAGGAGTCAGTGATTCTTCAGGAATTTCGCTCATGGACCACCAGATTCAGGAACCACGATTGTGGTTGTTGTGCCTGGGGAGGAGGCACTTCTGCTGACCGCCTCGTCAAAAACCCAGCGTTGGTTATGTTCCCATTATAGCATATTCCAGCGCCGAGCGCGTCGCTGAGGAAGTATGCAGTATTCGAGCTGCAAATTTGGATTTGCGATTGCGAGATGCGACCTGATCCATAAGTGCAGGTATACGCTCCATCATCCAGCACCTGGGTCAGGCCGGAAGGTAGATCGAGGGTGTAGGTGGTAGTTTTTCCGTTCATATTCTGGGCGCGGCGGTCGCCGAGTCCATTATACGCGAATTGGAGGGTGAGCGATGGGCTGTGGACGGCGATGGGTGCGGCTCAAATTTTCGGGGGAAAACGAATCAACGAATGCAGACGGCAGACCGCAGACGACCGTAGGATGAGCTTTCCAGCCCGTTGGGAAAGACCGTCCATGAATAGGAAACGAGTCGTCGTCTGCTCCCGAGGCATTGATCAGGTTGTGGTCTACGACGAGCCATTGCGTCATCCGGTCGTGAAACGCTCCAAATCCATGCCGGCAGCCAGCCTCCTGTCTCCTCCTGCACGTGGGAACACATCGAACACAGGGGCGCTTCGCCTCAGGGTTGTAAAGCGGCGGTCAGGATCGCCTGCCCCATCTGGTGGACAGGAGGGGATTGATCCTCCTCCAAAAGCAGCACCAGCGTCAGGGGCATACCGCTCCAATCGGGCGGCGTGCCGGCCAGATACCAGACAACAGCCTGCCCCTGATGGTACCCTCGTCCGCTCCATTCCCAGAACAGGGTTCCTTTCGTCCAGGTATCCCGCGCCACCTCGACCTGGGCGGGAGAGAAAACGACTGCCGGCTCATCAAGGGGAGGTAGGATGACCCAGCCCTGTTGAGGCGTATTGACCGCCAGCGCCAGGCGCGGCGCCGGACGCACACCCCCCTGGCTCAGGCTGGCAGCCACCAGCGCGACCTGTAAGGGGCTGACCAGCAACGCTTCCCCTGGGACGGCGGCCTGTGCCACCGGCAGACGCAGCGCCGGCGCGGTATAAAAGCCTGCTTTCCGGCAGAAGGCTTCCTGCCCGGCAGGAGAGGCCGCCGACAATCCAGCCGCCCGCAAAAAGAATGTGAGCACCTCTCCGGCCGGGTAGCGCCCCTGCGCGGCGCGGTTAAGCAGCGGCGCGTCGGGTCGGGAAAGCAACGTCGCGGCTTCTGTTTCCAGAACCATCGGATCGTAAGCCGGCTGCGAGGCCATCACCAGGATCTCGCCGCTCCGCGCGTTCAACAGGACAGCCGCGCCACGATGGCCGCGCAATTGCGCGTCGGCCACTTTCTGCAAATCCAGGTCCAGACTCAGGCGCACATCCAGCCCCGGCGGCGGCTGACCGTACAGAAGATGATGCCACCAGATCA
>DAOTVX010000091.1:0-19830 GCA_034436275.1 Anaerolineales bacterium
GGCGGGAGGAAATCCGCCGCCGAAGGGATTGACCTGGAATTCGAGCGCGATGGCGTGCTGTATCTCGTCTCCATCAAATCCGGCCCGAACTGGGGCAACAGCAGCCAGGTCAAGCGCATGGTGGAGAACTTCAAAAAGGCCCAGCGCATCCTGCGCACCAGTGGCAATCAGCAACCGATTGTGGCCGTCAATGGCTGTTGTTACGGCAAGGACAACCGGCCCGACAAAGGTGATTATCGGAAACTCTGCGGACAGGCCTTTTGGACATTCATCTCTGGTAATGACCAACTCTACATTGAGATCATTGAGCCGCTCGGCCACCAGGCCAGACAGCACAACGAGGCCTTCCAGGCCGAATACGCCCGCCTTCTCAATCTCTTCACCCAGGAATTTTTGCAAGAATTCTGCACCAACGGCCAGATTAACTGGCCCAAACTGGTTCAATTCAACTCCGCAAAAGCGACTCTCTGACAGTCGCCCATCTCACTTCGGAGAAGAAATCTATGCCCGCCAAACGTTCGCCTGAGTCCTCTGCCAGAAAAAAACGCTCCTCCTTCGTTCTGCCTCTCTGGTTACGCTGGGTCATCCCGGCGGTTCTTTTGATAATTGCCGTTCTGGTCCTGGCCTTTGCCCCTGCCCGCACCAAGACCGTCCAGCCGGATAAGGCAAGCTCCTCGCCGCTGCCGGCTGTCATCAGCGTCAACCGCGCCTACGTCATGTACCGCGACGAAAACGCTTTCCTGCTGGACGTGCGCAGCCCACAGGAATTCGAGATTGCTCACATTCCCCCAAGCGGGAGCAACCACGTGGTCAATATCCCGCTGGAAGAACTTTTCTCGCGCCTGGATGAAATCCCGTCAGACCGGGATATTGTGGTCATCTGTGCCAGCGGCCGGCGCAGCGAACAGGCCCGTGATATCCTGCTCAAGGCCGGCTTTCCGCGCGTCACCAGCGTCTCTGGCGGAATGCAGGCCTGGATCGAGAACAACCTGCCTGTTGAAGGGACTTTCCCAAACTGACCCGTGACGCCCCCACATGCCTGGCGGAACAGCACAACGCCATTCACGAATTCCCGGAGGCCGTGGCCTTTAGCGAGGCCGTGGCCTCTTTTTTCTCCTCCAGCAGGCGTATGCCGTTGCGCACCTGATTCAGTATCTGTTCGAGCTGCATCTCCAGTTCCAACAATTTATCGTGAGCGTACTGGTCGGCGCCTTCCCGAATGTTCTCGGCCTCCTGCTGAGCCTGTTCGATGATTTGTTCGGCGCGCCGCGAGGCCTCCTGAACAATCACTTCCTTGCTAACCAGCTCATCGGCTCTTTCACGCGCCAGGGCCACCGTGCGATTGGCCTCCTCCTGCGCCTGCGCCAGAATCCGATCGCGCTGGGCATAGACCTGCTGCGCTTTCTTGACCTCTTCCGGGATCGAAATGCGCATCTGGTCAATGATGTCCAGAAAGCGATCCTCATCCACAATGACACTGTGAGTCAGGGGAATCGGACGGCTCTGGTTGAATAATTCTTCCAAACGATCAACAAGGTGAAGGATGTCCATGAAGCCTCCGGTCAAGTACCGCCGCGCGACCTAGAAAGCAATGCCACAATCGTATTCTACCAGAGGATTGTATTGAGCGTCTAACAAATGCGCCGGGTTGGCTTTGTCCATAACATACACGTATTCCCAGAAGCCGCCCCATTTTGAGAACGTCACCAGACGTATGGTTACCGATTGTTCTTCCACCAGCACGGCCGGCGTGAAATCTATCTGCTGCGCCCGTTGCGCTACCTTAGCCGGCAAAGTCAGGTCAAAGTCTCGCAAGTCCTGATCTATCCTTTCCAAATCACTCTTCTCGCACAAGATCATGGTGTCATTATACAAACCATGCCACCAGAGATAAAATTGATTGCCCAGCAATGCCAGCGCCGCAAATTCGAAGTAACTCTCGGGCGTTCCATCCGGACGAATCTTTTCCAGATAGTCCCCCTCATGCTTCAAAGAACCATAGGAGCGTTCGCCAGAGACCTCTTCGCCATAGGATTGCAAAAATTCAGCGTAGGACTGGAAAGAAGGGCTGCCTGCCCGGCGGGCATAGATCACCGGCTTACCCCCCAAACCATCCAGGAAATAGACATAATCCAGGGTGTATCCCCGGGCCAGACTCAAGTGGGTGAAAACGGTGAAATACTGATTGGGGTCAAAATCCTGCGGTGTTCTGACCGGCGGCTCCGACAAGAAATGCTGCGGTAGCCCCAGGTCTTTCTTCAAATCGCGCAGGCCCTGCATGGCCGTCCTGCACGTTGTCGTCAACGACAGTGCAGGCGGCTGTCCAAGCGAGGTGGTCGGTACCGGCAGCAGGGTAGAGGTAGGGGATGGAGGTGGAGGGGGGGAAGGAGAAGGGAACAGGGTAAATGCAGGCCGAATCGTAGGTTTCATAGAGGCGGTCGCTGTAAGCGCAAAAGAACGTCCTTGCCCGGCCAGGCAGCCGGTCAGGACAGGAATCAACAACAGCCCGATCATGGCTGTCGAGCGCGTCCACAGGCAGGCAGCGCGCCAACGCCTGGCACCGTCCATTTTACCTGTCAACACAAACCATCGTCGCATCGGCTTCGGTCATCCTCCATCACAAACCCGGTCACTGACGCCAATCTAGCCAGTTTCCCTTATTTTAACTCCAAACGGTCTGGCGCGCAGGGCAAGAGCGGCCTCCCCCATTTCTTCTACTTTGCGCTTCAAGGCCGCTTCCACATGCGCCGGCACCATGCTGGAAACATCACCACCCAACAGGGCGATCTCGCGCACGGTACTGGCCGAGAGAAAGGTGTGCTCCTCCGCGGTAATCAAAATCACACTCTCGATCTCCGGCGCCAGGCGATGGTTCGCCAGAGCCATACGGAACTCAAACTCGAAATCGGAGAACACGCGCAAACCGCGCACAATGACCTGACAACCCAACTGACGGCAAACCTCCACCGTCAGGCCGTTATATCCGACCACCCGAATCTTGGGATTGGCGCGAAAAGCCTCCGTGACCAGCGCCAGGCGCTCCTCCGGCGAAAACAGCAACGCCTTGATGGGGCGGTCATAAACGGCGACAATTAACTCGTCGAACAAGCGTGCGGCGCGCTCGGCAATGTCTATGTGACCGAAATGAATCGGGTCAAATGTGCCGGGGAAAAGCGCTCTTCTCATTAACTGACATCTCCTTTCCCGCCGCCCCAGAAGCGACTCACCGCCTCGGCCAGCAAGGCATGCTCCGGCGCCTGCAAATCCGGGTCCTGCTCAAAGAGACGTTGCGCCTGAACGCGGGCCTGTTCAATCAAAGCCACGTCGCTCAGCGAGGCCATGCGCAGACTGGAGACAAAGCCAGCCTGACGCGTGCCCAGAAATTCACCGGGGCCGCGCTGTTGCAGATCACGTTCGGCCAACACAAAGCCGTCGTTGGTTTCGACCATGGCCGCCAGCCGTTCATTCTCCACCTCGTCCTCGCGGCTGGGAATCAACAAACAATATGCCTGAGCCGCGCCACGTCCAACCCGCCCGCGCAGTTGATGCAGCTGCGCCAGACCAAAGCGATCCGCGCCCTCAATCAACATGACGGTCGCATTCGGAATATCCACGCCGACCTCAATAACCGTCGTTGTGACCAGAATGTGATACTCGCCAGCGCGGAAGCGCGCCATGACCTCGTCCTTTTCCTCCGGCCTCATCCGCCCATGCAATAACCCCAGTTTCAAATCCGGGAAGATATCCCGTTGCAAACGGGCATGTTCGTCCACTGCCGCGGCCACTTCCAGATTCTCGCTTTCCTCGATCAGCGGATAGACGATGAACGCCTGCCGTCCTGCCGCAACCTGACCGCGAATCAGGGTGTAGGCGCGCTCGCGTTCGCGCGGCATCAGCACGTACGTCGCCACCGGCTGACGCCCGGCCGGCATTTCATCCATGACCGAAAGATCCAGATCGCCGTAAATGGTCAACGCCAGAGAACGCGGAATCGGAGTGGCCGTCATGACCAGCAAGTGCGGGTTGGCGCCTTTGGCGCGCAATGCCGCCCGCTGCGCCACCCCGAAACGGTGTTGTTCGTCAATCACCACAAACTGCAAATCAGCAAACGTGACCGGCTCCTCCAGCAAGGCATGGGTGCCAATCACAATTTTGATCGCTCCGCTCACCAAGCCGGCGCGAATCTCCTCTTTTTCTTTTTCGCTCGTATCGCCGACCAGCAACCGAATCTGTTCCGGCAACAGCGCCCTGTCTCTCTCCGTCAGCAAAGTGCAAAAGGTCTGGTAGTGCTGTCCAGCCAGAAGCGAGGTGGGGGCCATGATCGCCGCCTGCGCGCCGGCGCGAGTGACAAGCGCCGCGGCCAGCGCCGCGACGACCGTTTTCCCTGAACCCACATCGCCCTGCAACAGGCGATTCATCGGACGCCCCGAAGCAAAATCCTTCCAGATTTCCTCTAATGCGCGACGCTGAGCATTGGTCAACGCGTACGGCAAGGCGGCCAGACGCTCCTGTAACCAGGGATCACGGACCAGAAAGCGCCGCGCCGCGGCCGCCTGCCAGTCGCGTTTCTGACGTAACACGCCCATCTGGAGCAGAAAGATCTCATCGAAGGCCAGCCGCCGACGCCCTTCCTGTAATTTCTCTTGTGAATCTGGAAAATGTACCTGACGAAGCGCCTCGCCCAGTTCCAACAAACTGACCTCGCGCCGAATGGTTTCAGGCAAATGATCGCTCAACTTCGGCGCCCAGTAGGTCACTACCTGATACATCAGCCGCCGCAGCCATTTCTGGGTAACGTTGGCCGTCAAAGGATAAATCGGGACAATGCGGTTGGTATGCAGGTTTTCTACCTCGACCGGTTCCCAATCCGGGTTGTTCATCACCAATCGTCCCAGGTACTGCTCAACCTTGCCCGAAACCGAGATGGCATCGCCAACCTTCATGCGGTTGACCAGCCAGGGCTGGTTGAACCAGGTCAGGCGTAAACTACCGGTACCATCATGGATCACGGCCTCAATCAATGTGGCTGTACCCCCGCGAATCTTGCGGCTTTCCAGCAACTGGATTGTCCCGACAACGGTAACTTCCTCGCCATACCAGAGACGGTGGATGGGTTTCAAACGGCTGTAATCTTCATACCGACGCGGGAAGTGATACAGCATATCGCCCAGGGTGTTCAGGCCCAGACGCGCCAGCATCGCGGCATGACGCGGCCCGACGCCGGTCAGCACCTGCAACGAGGCGTTCAAAGCAACAGGTTGTCCCACGCGCGGCGACGTTGGCCGGGAGGCGCGCGGGGCACCGTGAGGCTGGACCTCTGGCGCGCGCGACAACGGCGGCGTCGGCTCCGGCACCGGCGCGACTGTCTCGCTCCGGGCCACCTCACCTGCCCCATCCCTGTCGGGTACGGCTGGCGTTGTGGACGGGGCGCGTCGGGCCGGCCGCTTGAGCGTCTCCTCCGCCCCAGCCGTCTCCGGAATGCGGGCGCGAATCTGCTGCCAGAGCGCTTTCAGCGCGGCCGCGCGTTCCGGCGGCCTCTGTTCGGCATAAGCGCGTAGCGTGGTCGCGACCAGCTGCACAATATCCTCAGGCACCCCTTCCAGCCGCGCTTCGTTGCTCCAGGGATCAACGACCTTTCCCAACCCGCCAATGACGGCCGTATCGTTATAGCCGTTCTCATGTTCGAGACGGAAGAACTTGCGTAATTTTTCCAGTGATGGCTGCATACGACTATTTTACCATTACCGCCCCTCTCTACGGCCGGTGGAATGGCTTGAACCCTTCGCCCAACGCTTCATGCGCCTGACCAATAACCATGAAGGCGCGTGGATCAGTTTCGTGAACAATGGCCTTGAGCTGCGTCACTTCCGAACGAGTAATGACACAGTAAAGCACCGGCCGCGCCTCGCCGGTATAGCCACCGCTGCCCGGCAAAATCGTCACGCCGCGCTCCAGTTCGTACAGGATGCGGCGCGTGACCTCCTGCGGGCGGGCAGTAATAATCAACGCCGTGCGCACCGTGCCCACGCCCTCCAGCGTCGTTTCCGCCGCCAGGCCACTGACGTAGATCGCGATTAACGCATACAAAGCCCGCTTCCACCCAAAGACAAGGCCGGCCGTCAAGACTACCAGACCATCCGTTGCCATGTAACTCTGCGTGATAGGGACGCCTTTCCAGTAGTTCAGAATGCGCGCCAGGATGTCGGAGCCCCCACTGGTGCCACGCCCACGATACACCAACCCATAACCAACGCCACACACCACCGCGCCGTAGAGTGAATTCAACACCAGATCATCGGTCAAGCCTGCTGACGGGAAAAAAGGCAACAGAGTCAGGATATCGGTAAAGAGTGAATACATGACAATCGCAAAAGCAGTGCGCAACGCGAAACGGCGACCACCCAGCAAGCGCCAGCCCAGCAGGAAGAGCGGCACGTTCCCCAGGAAAAACATGACCCCAATCGGCCAGTGCGTGTAATGGTTGATGATTTGCGCCAGGCCAGTCACGCCACCGTTGACCAGATCGGCAGGGACAAGGAACAGGCGCAAGCCTATCGCCTGAATCAGCGCGCCGAGGAACAACATCAGATAATCATAGAAGGTTGTCCGTGAAAAACGTGAGTGCATACGTATTCCCATCTTACCCTGTTCTGCACAGACAGGCAAGCGTCCTCAATAGAGGGCGCACACGCAAGAACTGTCAGTCGAAGACAGGGCTTATCCCCGCAACCCCGGCGTCAGACGGCCTTTTCAGGCCGTCAGGAACAGGCCAGCCATCCCTCGCCAGGCCCTGCTGGACCAGCATCGTCCCCGGCGGATAAAAAATTCAAGTACTTTCAATAAACAAGCAAATTTTGGCGGATAAAAAGAGAAAATATCTATTGACTTTTTAAAAATCTTGAATATAATGTAAATTGCACAAAGGAGGCGGTATGTTGTCGTTTTATCAAGCCTATCAGGCATACGAACGGCGCCGGATGCGATGCGAAATGGAAACCGGCCACGCCAGCCGGCTCCATGCCCTGAGACGCTGGCAGGCCGCCCTCGTGCTATCCCTGGCCAGCCTGCTGCTGCGCGCCGGCAACGCCTTGCATCAGCGCTACAGCCAGATCCCTTCCTCTGCGTATCGCTATCAGGAGTAACCATGAAATCTGCCCTGACTCGATGTCCCGTCTGCGGCGGCGAACTGACGGTGGTCCGTTACCGCTGCGAAGCCTGTGACACCACCATTGAAGGACGTTTCGCCCAGAGCGCTTTCGCCAGCCTGACCGCTGAACAACTGGATTTTATCGAAACCTTCGTGCGCTGTGAAGGCAAGTTAACGCGCTTACAGGAAGAGTTTGGCCTCTCCTACCCCACCCTGCGCAATCGCCTGCACGAGGTCATCCGCGCCCTGGGATATGAGCCCGGTCGTGAGGAAACAACGGAATTATCCGAAGAAAAACGTCGCGCCATTCTGGAAGACCTGGACGCCGGCAAGATTACGGCAGAAGAGGCCATGCGCCTTCTGCAAGGAGAGGAGTGAGCCATGCAGGAACGAACGGTAGTGATTGCCGAGAGGCCTCACATTGTGTTGACGGCGGTGCCGGGCGATTTGCGCATCGCTGGCTGGGAACGTCCTGAGTTGCTGGCTCGCACCAGCGGCGAGGTCCTCGATTTGCGCGCGGATGGCGCGCGCTGGCAAATCACCTGCGACGAATCGCTCGCGCTCTACCTGCCACGCCGCGCCACCCTCCAGGTCGAAACGGTCAACGGCGATGTCAGCCTGCAGGCCCTGAGCGGCGACGCGACTCTGGGTCAAATCCACGGCGATCTCACCTTGCGCGACGTCAGTGGTGCCGTGACCATCGAGTCGGTCAGCGGCGACCTTTCGGCGCGCCTGGCCGGCGCCTTATCTATCACCAGTTTGCACGGCGATCTGGTGCTGCATGGCGGGCGCGGCGACCTCGCGGCTACCTCCATCAACGGCGATGTCTCGCTGCGAGCCATTGAAGGCAAGGTTGTGCTCGAACAAGTAGGCGGCGACCTGTACGTGCGCAATGTACGCGGCTCATTGCATGCCAACGCCGACGGCGACGCGGCGCTCTACCTCCAGCCTCAGCCCAAGACCGAATACCGCATCGTCGCCCACGGCGATCTGGTGCTGCGCCTGCCGGCCGATGTCAGCGCCCGGGTGCACCTGACCGCGCCCAGTCCCGAATCCCTCCACGTGGATTTCCCTGACGTGTCTCTGACGCCGGAACAATCTACCCAGGAACTGACCCTCGGGCGCGAGACGCCAGAGATGGCCGAAATTTTCCTGACCGCCGGCGGCGATCTGCTGGTCACCACTCGCGCCGCGCCGTGGGAGGCCAGAGCCGATTTCGGCGTCGGTATGGGGAATGTGACTGTCGGCCTCCCCATTCCACCGGTTCCACCCATCCCCCCCGTTTCGCCGTTACCGCCCGATTTTTCCCAACGCCTGCGGGAGCGCATTCAGACCACAAGCGAACGGGCGCGCCGTAAAGCCGACGCCGCCAGCCGCCTGGCAATCAAACTGGAAGCCGCCGCCCGACGCGCGGAGACCAAAGCGCGTCGCACCAGTTCGCAGGGAAAACCGGAACCGCCCACCCTGACCATCGGCCAGTGGAACTGGGACCTGACGTCACACCACGCGGTCGATCAGGAAACCGAAGCGACCGATGAAGAGCGGCTTGCCATCCTGCGCATGTTGCAGGAAAAGAAAATCACTCCTGAAGAAGCAGAAAAATTACTGGACGCCCTGGAAGGGAAATAAGACCTTCCTGTTCACATTCCCGGAGGTACCCGTGTCAGGCGAAGAGCGTGCGCATGTGTTGAAAATGATCGCCGAAGGCAAAATTACTGCCGAGGAAGGGTTACAATTGCTTCGGGCACTGGAAACGTCCGCCAGGGAAGAGGCCGCACCAACCGCAGAGACGGCTGATGAGGCCCGGCCGGCCCCGCAGGCTGAACTCGCGGCTGCCTCCCATCTGCGCCAGCAAGTCCATCGTTTCGGGTATGTATTCTTATGGGCAGGAGTGGGTAGCGCCATCTTGAGCGCCTGGGGCATGTACACCCTCCTGACTGCTCACCACCTTAACTTCTGGTTCTACTGCCTGCTCGCGCCGCTGCTGTTGGGCGCGGGGCTGATTGCCCTGGCCGCCTTCAGTCAACGCGCCCACTGGCTGATTGTGGACATCCACCGCCCCACGCAACCGACCCACCTCTTCTTTGGTTTCCCTGTGCCACTCAAGGTTGCCGCCTGGAGCCTGCGTACCTTTGGCCGCCATATGCCGGCGGCGCAGCCAGAAGATATGGCCAACGCGCTTGAGGGGCTGCAAAGCGGCCTTTCTGCCGATGAACCGGTGATGGTTCACGTCAGCGAGGGCGAAGACGGCGAACGTGTGCAGGTGTATTTCGGATAGAAACATGAACACCACCGCTGAACGCGTGACTACCGAACGTCAACCTCAACCTCTGTTGAGCGGCCTGATTCTGCTCTTCCTGCTGGCCATGATTCTCGCCAACCTGGGCGGGAACATGTATGGGCCGCTGATGTCGCTTTATGTCAAAGACCTGGGAGCCTCGGTGGAACAAATTGGCCTGTTTTTCACCCTGGCCTCCATCATCCCGCTGGCGTTGCAAATCCTGGGCGGCTGGATATCGGATAGCATTGGGCGATTACGGGCCATCGCCATTGGCAGTGTGGTTGGAGTGCTGGCCTATGTGCCGCTCATTCTGGCCAGCCAGTGGGAATGGCTGCTGCTGGCCGAGGGCCTGAGCGCCATCACCCGCGCTCTGGTCGGCCCCAGTTTTGACGCCTTCCTGGCCGAACAATCCAGTGAAGCCACCCGCGCGCGCATGTTCGGCGTATCCCAGATGCTTTTCGGCATCGTCGGCGTACTTGGGCCGCTGCTAGGCGGCCGGCTGGCGCAGGAGTACGGTTTCAAACCCATGCTACTGATAGCCGCCAGCCTTTACCTGCTGGCCACTCTCCTGCGCGTACAGATGGCGCGCACCGTCGCTTCCCATAGCACGGCGCACTCCGCCTCGCTCTCCTGGGAAGGGCTGAAAGCCAACCTGACCGCGATGATCGGTCTCGTCACCGCCGGCGGCATTGTTACCTGGATACTCATCACCGATGGCATGCGCGACGTCGCCTCCGCGCTTTCGATGAATCTTCTTTCAGTGTACATGCAGGAGAAAATCGGCCTGACGCTCAGTCAGATTGGACTGGCGAGCAGCCTCTTCGGCCTGAGCATGATGCTGGCCCATCTACCCGGCGGCTGGCTGGCCGATAAAGTCGGTGAACGGCTGGGAATTGCCGTTGGGTTCGCACTGAGCGGTCTTGCGCTGGGAGGGCTGGTCTTCGTGCCGCGCGGCGCTTTCGGCCTGACCTGTCTGGGATGGGGAATAGCCGGCATTGGAGCCGGTATCATGTCGCCGGCTTACATGTCGCTGATCAGCAAAGTGGTACCGTCCCACCTGCGCGGTACGGCATTCGGCCTGTTCAGCACCAGTCTGGGAATAATTTCGCTGCCCGCGCCCTGGCTGGGCGGCTTGTTGTGGGAACGTGTCAGCCCTCGTTTCCCCTTCCTCATTACCGCCGTGGCCATCCTGCTGTCCATCATCCCCGTCTGGGTCAAATTCAAACCAGCCGGGAACCATCATGAATGAGGAGGTTACTGTGGCAACAACGGAAGAACGGATGAAAATTCTGAAGATGATTGAAGAGGGCAAGATCAGCGCCGAGGAAGGCGCCAAACTGCTGGCAGCGCTGCGCGGCGCCGAGCGCGCTACAACCGGCGGCGAACTGGGGCGGAGCGGGGCGCGCTGGCTGCGCATTCGCGTCACCGATCTGGAAAGCGGGCGCTCGCGCGCCAGCGTGCAAATTCCACTCAGCCTGATCGACGCCGGCATGAAAATCGGCGCTCGTTTCGCCCCGGAAGTCGAGGGCGTCAACATGGATCAGTTGATGGAGGCGCTGCGCTCCGGCATGACCGGCAAAATCATTGATGTCACCGACGATGTCGATGGCGAACGCGTCGAAATTTTTGTCGAATAAAGCGAACGTGAGGCGACCAACCGCAGGGTTCCTTACCTCAACGGGCGCGTTCTGCCAGCCGGCAGCGGACGAAGATCAACGGCGCGCCGCCCGTCAGCCACAGGCCGGTAAGCGCATACCGCAGGTAACGCGCCAGATACCCGACCAGCGTCTCGCCGCCGGGCAAAACTACCTTCAGACCATACTGGATAATCAGCACCCCAATCACACCCAGCACGTAACGCAAAACGAGTTTCCACCAGGCGCCCCTGACCTGAAAACCGCCGGCCCGTTCCAACCACGCCAGACCCAGGAGCAAGCCAAAGAGGGCGCCGCCGGTAGTCAACAGCCCGTTCGCCGAAACCGCCTCCGTGGCATAACCAGCCCAGGCAACCGGCGGCTGCCAGTTCCCATGCAACCAGAGAAGGGGCACAACCGCTATGGCCATCAAGGCCAGAGAAGCCAGAAAAGCCAGTCCCGCCTGTGACCCCAACGAGAGGTCTCGCGCCCAGCGCGCCAGCGGCTCCCAGGCGCGCACACTCAGCCAGAGCAGGCACGCCCCCACCAACCAGCCGACCAGCACATCATGGGGGAAATGGACGCCGAGCGACAGGCGCGAAAAACCAATCCAAAACATCAACAGCACGGCAAGCACCCAACCCCAAAACTTCTTGAGATAAGCCGCCACCGTACCCCAGATCGCCACCGCGTTTTGAGCATGGCCCGAAGGAACACCAAAGGAGGTCTCGACCGCAAAATTCCTGACCTGTGGGCTGTACCAGTAGGGGCGCGGGGCATGGAAAGTCAGTTTGAGCGCCTCATTGACCCCGCCGCTGAGCATCAGCATCAGCGCGACGCGCGCCCCCAGTGAATTGCTAAAACACCAGTACAGGGCCGGCAGAACCAACATGTAAAACTCTTCGGTGCCCAAAAACGTAAAAAACTTCATCAGCGGCACCTGCCATTCCCCCAGGCCTTGCAGGGCGACAATGAAACGAACGCCCAAAGCCAGAAGATTATCCATGGTTTCGTCACCTCCTACTTCAGCTCAAATCCCTGCTCCTGCACAATACGGCGCAGGTCAGTGCGCGCGACTTGTGCCACGCGACGGGCAATATGTTCGCTCCAGCCATAGTCTTCTTCCACTACTTCCCGACCGGCGGCGGGGATCTGACGACCGCGATAAATGCCGCTCTCTATCATTACCCGGTCATAAGCCTGTAAATCCTCTTCTTCGTGACGGGTATCGTATTGTTCCCAGTGCAAGACCGCGCGTAGCGGTAAGCGGGGTTTAACGCGGGGCGTCGTCGCCGGCCAGCCGACGGTCATGCCGGTAATCGGGAAGACAAGTTTGGGCAAACCCAGCAAAGCAATCACCTCCGCCGAACGATTGCGAATACTGCCGATGTAACAGATTCCCAGGCCCAGCGACTCCGCCGCCAGCGCTGCATTCTGCGCGGCGATGACCGCATCTACCGCCGCGACCAGGAAGTTCTCCAGATATTCAGAGACCTGACGGTAACCGCGCCGCTGGCAAATGCGCTCCAGTCGCGCCAGGTCGGCGCACCAGGCCAGAAAGAGCGGCGCTTCCGCGACGTGCTTTTGATTGCCGCACAGTTCTGCCAGTCGTTGACGTTTCGCCGCGTCGGTCACGGCCACCACGCTATAGGCCTGCATGTTCGAAGAGGTAGAGGCGCGTTGGCCGGCCGCGACAATGGTCTCGACCAGAGCTGGCGGTAAGGGGTCCGGTCGGTAATGGCGCACCGAGGCATGGCGTTGAATCACGTCAAGGACAGAATCGGTCATAGAATCAGCTCCAGCTCGATTTCATCGCGAACAGGAATGCCATCCCTGCCAAGCAAGGGGATTTCCGGCTTAAGGGCGCGCGCCTGACTCACGGCATTGACGTGCAGCGCGGCGAGCACAAAGCCGCGTTTTTGATAGAAACGGAGCGCGGCCGTATTGTCATTCGTAGTAACCAGCCACAAGCGCCGACAGCCGGCCGCGCTGGCAAGCCGTCGCACGGATTCCAGGAGTGCAGTGCCCACACCCATCCCCTCCCGCCAGGAATCCAGAGTCACAATCTCGCAGGCCTGTCCTGTGATCGAATACGTCAACAGACCAAGAGGCTGCTCGGCCTCCAGAGCAACAAGGCCGGGCAATTGCGCCGGCCAAAACACCTGACCATGCACGACGATTTTCTCGCTGCCCCAGCGCTCAATAAGCCGCGGCCGAACCCATGCCGCGTCCTGGGGCATGAGGGAACGAATCAGGAAACGGTCGGCGCTCCGCGTCCCGAGCGTCATGGCGAGAGGCGGACGATACGCGGCGACACCCACAGCGCGCGGTCACCGACCGGCGAACCGGTCGCCAGCACCGTCAGGATGAATTGCACGTTCTGACCGGCCAGGGCATCCAGGCTGCGATCAACGCGATAGTACATGCCTTCAATCTTCTCACGGAAAGACCACAACGTCTGCACCGGAGCGGAGCCAATCTGATAGTCAAGGCGCATGGTGACGTAACAACCGCTCGCGCCATAGGCGCAGTTGACGATGGCCTGGAAGCGGTCGCCGCTCTGCACCAGAAAGGCCGGATACCTGCCGCGAATCACGCCATCCGTCACATTTTGGGGAAACGTCAACAGGCCCGGCGCGCCGGTAGTGCCATCTTCGAGTTGCGGCGAGGCCAGTTTCAGGACAAAGCCGCTGGCATCGCCGTCCGTGCCGGGACAGGGCAGAACTGTGCCGGCGCCGTTCGTCCAGACGGCATCGCAGGCGCTGGCATAGAAATCGTAGGCCGCGCCATAGGTGCTGCCAGAGACGTTAATATCTACCCAGAAGGGCACTGTGCCACTCAACCCCACGCCAAAGGTACTGCCAGCCGCGTTCTTCAACAACCAGTAGCCACGATAATGACCGTTGGTTGTGGGCGCAGTCATTGCCAGCGATATATCCGTCGTAGAGCCGGGCGGCACACTGGCCGGCAGCGGGCTGGCCGTGACTGCACCCAGAGCATCCCCGCTGGCGAAAACCACCTTGTAGGCGGTCGTCCAGGTGCAAGACCCGATATTCTTGAGGCGCCAGACCTTGGTGAACGTTGCACCGGGGGCGACAATCGTGCCATCCGGGATGGTCACATCGGCAATAAACTGCGCCCGGTCACAGCCGGTCGGGCCGGGAGTGGGCGTAGGGCCAGGCGTGGAAGTGGGCAGCGGAGTCACCGGCGCGCCAACGCCACGCACAACGCGCGGGGCTACCCACAAGGCGCTATCCCCCGTTGGTGCACCATACGCTCCCACGCGCAGGATGAAATTGACGTTCTGACCCGCCAGGGGAGAGAGGTCCACATTGGCCTGGTAGTACAATCCATCGTAACGTTCCGTAAAGGACCAGAGCGTCTGTACCGCGCCGCCGCCAATCTGATAATCCAGGCGAAAGGTTACGTAACAGGACGTGGCGCCGTATTCACAGCCCACGACGGCCTGAAAACGATCGCCGCTCTGCACCGTCACCGCAGGAAAGACGCCCTGAATATAGCCATCGGTGATATTGCGCGGGAACGTGATCAGACCCGGCATGGAACTGGTCACGCCGTTCTCCAGTTGTGGAGCATCTTTGCGCAAGACATAACCATCGGCGCTGCCAGCCGTGCCCGGACAGGGCAGGGCCGCGCCGGCGTCATTCGTCCAGGTGGCCGAGCAATAACTGGCAACGAAGTCGTAAACAACCGAGGCCGTAGCCGAGACGTTAATCTCCACCCAGAACGACTGGCTGGCAGCAGCACCGATCCCAAAGAGGACGCCGGCCGCGTTGCGCAGTTTCCAGTAACCAATATAATGCCCGGCGCTGGTGGGAGCCGTCATGTTGACCGATAGATCCACCGTCGCCCCCGGCGCCACGCTAGAGGGCAAATTGACTACTGCCGGCGCGCCCAACGCATCGCCGCTGACGAAGACCAGGGCGTAAGAGGTCGTCCAGGTACAGGTACCGATGTTTTTCAAGCGCCAGGTTTTGGTAAAGGCAGTGCCAGGGGCCAGCGTCGTCCCATCGGGGATGGTAATATCGGCAATGAACTGCGCCTGATCGCAAAGCGCGGCCATCGCCCGACGCGGCAAAGCCCAACCCGGCGCGGCAAATTGCACCAGCAAGAGAAACATTACGAAAGCGAAACTGGCGAATGATTTGGATCGCATTGCCGTTCCTCCTTCCCGAAACCAACGAATTGCCACTCGAAGTACATCTTTTCAGACGAAGCGAGAACGGCGAAAGTTCCACCGTGACATCACTTCGAGACCGTTCCCGTGTCCCTTCATCATTCCTTGCCAGAGTTCCGCTGGACAAGGGGGGCCGTCCTCGAATCCTTCCCCTGCGTTCAGGGCATGGGTGGCCTGTTCGTGGGCGTTGTCGTATTTTGGCCTCCGCGCCGTCTGGGGCAGCGTTATTCCCGTCCCCATCCGTCGCTTTTCAGTGGCCCACGGCCGACATTACACGTTAAAGCGGATATGCACAATTTCTCCTTCCTGCAAGACATAATCTTTGCCTTCCAGACGGAGTTTACCCCTGGCGCGCGCTTCGGCGAGGCTGCCTGCCTCGAGCAAATCCTGATAGGCAACGACTTCGGCGCGCACGAAACCCTTTTGCAGGTCGGTATGGATGGCGCCGGCGGCTTCCAGCGCGGTGGCGCCGCGCCGCACCGTCCAGGCACGTACTTCGTCCTCGCCTACGGTAAAGAAGGATTGCAGGTTGAGTAAATCATACGAGAGCCGTATCATTCGATGGAGGCCAGGCTCTTCAATGCCGTATTCTCGCATGAAGAAAGCGGCCTCCTCCGGCGGCAGCTGGGCGATTTCCATCTCCAGTTTCCCCTGCAAGGCCACCTGCGGACAGGGGTGCTGAATGGCCGGCGCGGCCTGGCCTTCGGCCAGATTGAGCAAGAGCAGCATGGGCTTGCGCGTCAGCAAGCCAAAGCCGGACAGCAACTTCTCATCTTCGGCAGAGAGCGTCAACGTGCGCAGCGGCTGCTCGGCAGAAAGCGTCTCTTGCAGGCGAGTAAAGAGTGCCATTTGTCGTTCGTTGAGGGCCTTATCCACACCGCCTTTCCTGCGTTCCTCGTTCAAGCGCTCGATTTTACGTTCCACAGCAATTAAATCATTCAAGAGCAGCTCCGCATCGAGCGTCGCGATATCGCGTTGCGGATCCACACTGCCTGCTGGGTGAGGCACCAGCGGATCGGGGAAACAGCGCACGACGTGAATCAGGCCGTCCATTTGCGATAATTGATTCAGAAGAGTGCCCGAAATCCCCCCTTTCGCCGCGCTTCCTTCCAGACCGGCAATATCGGCGTAGGTGATTTTCGCGTAGACAGTCTTTCTGGGCTTGAAGATGGCAGCCAGAGCATCCACGCGCGGGTCGGGAACATCGACCACGGCGGTGTGGACTTCGATGCGGCCGGCGCTGGCAGTCGTCGGCGTGTTGCCGCGCGTCAAGGCGTTGAAGATGGTCGTTTTGCCCGCCTGGGGGAGGCCAATAATACCCAGTTTCATCGTTTCTCGCTCCCTGCTTCACGTCGCGCGTTGGCGCGCCTGTGCTACCTCCGCCGCATCGAAGACAACTTCGTCCTTGCCCGTCAACTTTTCTTCCACTTTGGCGGCAATTAAATCCAGATGCCCCGGATGGGCAACGTAATCCAGATCATCGGCTGGCACCGTCAATACCGGGCACAAGGTAAAATTGGCAATCCAGTTTTCGTAGAGGTTATTCAGGCTGGCAAGGTAATCGGCCGGAATAGTACGTTCGTACTCGCGCCCCCGGCGACTGATGCGCTCCAGTAGCGTTCTGACCGAAGCGCGCAGATAGATGACCAGATCGGGCGGAGGTAGGAACTCAATTACCGTCAGGTAGAGTTCGCGATAGGTTTGATAGTCACGCGGACGGATGTGCCCTTGCAGGAATAAATTGTGGGCAAAGATCTCGGCATCCTCATAAACCGAGCGGTCCTGAATAACCGATGAGGGATATTGCGCCAGTTGATGATGAGCGCGCAGCCGATGGGTCAAAAAGAAAATCTGGGAATGGAAGGCCCAGGCCTTCATGTCACGATAAAAATCGGCCAGGTAAGGATTTTCGGCCACCGGCTCAAAGAAGGGAGTCCAGCCCAGTTTTTCACACAACATTTGCACCAGCGTGGACTTTCCCACCCCAATATTGCCAGCAATTGCAACAAATTTTTTCATGGTCGCTCAATCCTTTGCGGCAAGTTCGGCTTCAATAATCTGCTGGAAAGCCTCCAGCGGTTGCGCTCCGATCAGCGGCGTACCATTGATAAAGAAGGTGGGCGTGGATTGCACCCCCAGGCGAATGGCAGCGCGGTAATCATCCAGGACCTCCTGGCGAGGACGCGGGTTGTGGAGACATTCGGCAAACCTGTCGGAGTCCAGGCCCAGGTCCGCCGCGTAGCGACGATAGGCTTCATCCCCCAGTCCATACGTCATGCTAAAGATAGCATCGTGGTAGCGCCAGAAGGCATCCTGTTCCGCCGCGCAATTGGCCGCGATGGCCGCCGGCAATGCCTGCGCATGGCCGCTGAGAGGAAAATCGCGATACACGTAGCGAATCTGGTTCGGATATTGCGCCAGGAGTTGAGGCAGAATGAGATTGTGCCACCGCTGACAGAAAGGGCACTGGTAATCTCCGAATTCCACGATGGTCACCGGCGCGTCTGCCGGACCGAGGGACGGGTCATCATCCACCAGAGACGGCGAGGCAGCGCTGTCGGCAAGGCCTTGCCGTCCCCAAAGCAAATAGCCACTGCCCAACCCCAACAGGAAGACAAGGGGCAATAGCCAGTACAGGAGCCAGCGGGAAAAAGAATTCTGTTTGAGCATACAATGATTATACTACCGTCCAAAATTGCTTACTTCGCCTTCCTGTGCTATACTCAAAATATGCCGATGAGCGATTCGGTGAGAAAGCGGCAGCGACATGAGTGACATCAGCGTGGTCGTGGTGGATGATCACCCTCTCTTCCGTCAGGGCGTGATCAACGCCCTGTCGCTGGAGCCTGGTTTCCGGGTGATTGGCGAGGCCGCCAGCGGTCCCGAAGCGCTCGATTTGATTCAACGACTAAAGCCCGATGTGGCTATTCTGGACATTAACCTGCCGGGGATGAACGGCCAACAGGTCACACATCGCCTGGCGCAAGATTTGTTGCCCACCCGCGTCTTGCTCCTCACGGCCTACGACGACAACGAGCAGGTGATTCACGCGGCCTGGTCCGGCGCCAAAGGATATTGCGCCAAAGACGTCAACCCCGACTGGCTGAAATGCGCGGTACGCGAAATCATGCAGGGCCATTATGTGATGGGCGATCGCATCCTGACGCGGCGCGAGTTCGAGACGTGGCTGACCGAGGAAACGACCAGGGCCCAACGTCTCTACAGTGAACCCGGCGCCCCGTTTCAGCCACTTTCACGGCGGGAAATGGAGGTGCTGGGCTATATCGTGCGCGGATTGAGTAACAAAGAAATCGCCGCGGCAATGGGCATCAGTCCCCAGACGGTCAAGAATCACATTACCTCGATCCTGCGCAAATTCGGTGTAGAAGACCGCACTCAGGCAGTCATTTATGCCCTGCGACATGGCTGGGTACGGCTGAATTCAGACAACAATCGGCATCAGGAGTAAATCATGGCTGTAGAGGAGACATCTATCACGGAAGATCCATTGCAGAAGATCCAAACCGAACTGGAGGAGGTTTCTCGCTCCCTGAAAGAGGTTACGCTGATGCTGGAGCAAAGCCGCGGTGAGGTGAACAAACTGACCCAGCGCAATGCGGCCATTACGGCTCATTTACAACAGATTCAAACTCAACTGGAAAAGACGCCGCCGCAGGAAATCCGCATGGCCTACGATTCCGCGCTGGACGTGCAACAGCGGCTCTTCGTCATGCGAGGCCAGCTGGAAAAACTGCAAAGCGATCAGGCGCATCTGGAGCGTTTGAAGACCCTGCTGGAGGGCTTGCGCGACGCGCTGGAAGGCGGCAGTGGCAGAGGCACAGCAGCGGGGCGCGGCGGCGGAGCGCTGGAGACCGTCGAGATGCTGGTTGACGCCCAGGAAGCCGAACGTCAGCGCCTCTCACGCCAGATGCACGACGGCCCGGCGCAGGCACTCTCGAACTTCATCTTGCAGACTGAAATTGCCATGCGCTTGCTCGACGTGGATGTGGAACAGGCGCGCAAGGAACTGGGCGACCTCAAGGCCGCGGCCATGAGCACGTTCCAGAAGGTGCGCAACTTCATCTTCGAACTGCGCCCCATGATGCTCGATGACCTGGGCCTCATTCCCACCCTGCGCCGCTACGCCGAGGCTTTCAAGGAGCAAATGGGCGTGGAGGTCAACGTCACGGTGAGCGGCAACGAGCGTCGCCTGGAGCCCTACCTGGAAGTGATGATTTTCCGCGCCGCGCAGGAACTGCTGGGCAACGCCGCACGCCACAGCCAGGCGTCACTGGTCAAAATCCAGCTGGACATGGGGGAACATCTGATCAAGTTAATCGTGGATGATAACGGGAAAGGAGTGGAACCAGATATCTTTGAAGATGAAAGCAATCTGGGCCTGAAGCTGATCAAGGAGCGCGCCGAGCTCATCGGCGGCGCGCTGGAAGTAGACAGCATTCCTGGTCAGGGCGCGCGCATCAGCCTGAGCGTGCCGGTCGGTAAGGCAAGTTAAAATTTGTAAGGTATCTGTAACGGCAAATACTTGCACACGATAGCCGACTTGACTATA
>DAOTVX010000092.1:0-2509 GCA_034436275.1 Anaerolineales bacterium
TGGGGCGTAATGCCCCGAAATGGATTGCCTATCCGGCGGCGGCTCTGGCGGGGTCGGTGCTGGCAGTCTGTTCCTGCACCATCGTCCCGCTCTTTGCCGGGATTTACAAGAAGGGCGCGGGATTGGGCCCGGCGATCACCTTTTTGTTCTTCGCCCCTGCCGCCAACGTGCTGGCGCTGATCTATACCGGCGGCGTCATCGGCGCGGACCTGGCCTTTGCCCGTCTGGTGCTTTCGCTGGTCTTCGGCATCGGCATCGGCCTGATTATGGCGCTTATCTTCCGCCAGGCCGACATCGCCCACGATCAGGCCACCGACGCCCTCTTTGCCGGACAGGGGCGAATGCGTCGCGCCGCGCTCGCCTTCCTGTTGATTCTGGTCGTGCTGCTGCTGGCCGGGACGTTCAAAATCGGCCTGCTGACCCAGACTTACGCCCGGATCACGCTGCCCCTTTCTGGCGCCGACGCGCTGCAGGACACCCTTTCCCGTCTCATTCCCTACGATGCCAGCAAAGGCCAGGAGGGGGTGAGCGTGCAGGGGGCGCTGCTCATTATCCTGCTGGCGCTGATCGGGCTGGCCTCGTGGAGGGGCATCGAGAACATCTACGACGGGTTCAATGCCTGGACCTGGGCCGCTCTGGGGCTGGTGGGATTGACTCTGCTCGTGGCCGCGCTCGGGCTGAATCCGCATGCCGGCGGCCTGGACGTCCAGTTTACGGGTCGCTTCTTCGGCGTCTTGCTGGCGCTGACGGCTCTGACGGTTTTGTTCTTCAGGGGTCTGGAGGAAGACGAGCGGCGCGAGTGGCTGTGGGAATCCTGGCGTTTCATCAAGCAAATCTTCCCCCTCTTGCTGGTGGGCGTGTTTGTCGTCGGCGTTCTACGGGTGCTCATCCAGCCGGCGTGGATTGAGGCGCTGGCCGGGCGCAATACTCTGCCGGGCAACCTGGCCGGTGTGGTCTTCGGTGTCTTCATGTACTTCCCCACACTGGTGGAGGTGCCGATTGCGCAGATGTTCCTCAGCCTGGGCATGCATCGCGGCCCGCTGCTGGCTTACCTGATGGCCGATCCCGAACTCAGCCTGCAGAGTATCCTGATGATTTCGGCCATCATCGGGCGGTTGAAGGCCTGGACGTATGTCTTCTGGGTGGCGCTCTTCAGCACGCTGGCCGGTCTCATCTACGGGGCGTGGATTGACGGCGCCTCGCTCGGCCTGCTGGGGTTGTATCTGGGGATGTTCCTGGCCGTGCTCGGCGCGGCGCTCTGGCTGGTTGATCGTCAGCAACGGCTCACCCTGCGCCGCGCCCAACCGGTGCGGGTGCCGGTCGAAGAAGAATGAGATCGCAGGAGATGGTACTCATGGAAGACAAGAAAAGCGCCCCTGTCTGCACCTGCATTCAAGACCCCTACGCCGACCTGCCGCCCGAACTGCGCCCCAAGCCGGTGCAGAAAATCGGCGGCCTGCGCAAAGTCACCTGTCCGGGCTGCGGCCTGGTCTACTGGACGAACCGCCCGACCGACCTGTGCGTGAACTGTGAGAAAAAAGGCGTCAAAATCGAGAACGCTGGAGGATAACCATGCTGAACATCAAAGTCCTTGGCCCTGGCTGCGCCAAATGCTATTCACTGGAGCGGACCGCCGCGGCGGCGCTGGAGACCATGCTGGCCGAAAATCCCGATCTGGAAGCCACTCTCGAACATATCGAGGACATGCTGGAAATTGAACAATACCCGGTGCTGTTCACCCCGGCGCTGGTGGTCAATGAGAAGGTAGTCTGCGCCGGGCGTGTGCCGAAGAAGGAAGAGGTCATGGCCTGGTACCGCGCCGCGCTCAACGGAACTCGCCAGTCCGGATAACGGATGACTATGGTCGACAAACCCTCTCTCACCTACCATGTCACTGCCACCCGCCTCGACGGTTCGCATGCCCGCATCACGGCCCGTGGGCACGAACTGACGCTCAATATCAAGAAAGGTTCAGGCGAGGCAGGTTTCAACGCGGCTGAAACGTTGCTCGCCGCGCTCGGCGCGTGCCTCCTGACCAACGTCAACGCCATCGGAGCCAAAATGCGCCTGCAAATTGACGAAGCCCGCGTTGAATTCGACGCCGTCCGCCGCGACGAGCCGCCGGCCCTGATCGAAATCCGCTATCAACTGATTCTGAAAAGCCCCGAAGCACCCGAAAAATTGCAGGAACTGGCCGACCTGTGCTTCAAATGGGGCACGGTTACCAATACGCTCGTCAATGGCCTTGTCCCGCAGGGAAGGTTGATTGTCGAATCCCTGGATGCGGATACTCCCCGGTAAAGGAGGCCCTATGCCCACCTACACCTACGTCTGCGAACAATGTCAGACCCGCTTCGAAGCCTTCGCCTCCATCCAGAAAAAAGAAGCAGGCTGGAAGCCGAATTGCCCCCGCTGCGGAAGCGAACAGACGCGCCAGACCTTCGAGGCCGTTGGCCTGATCAGCCTGAGTCATTCGTCCGCTTCCGGCGAGGGCGGCTGCGCCTGCTCG
>DAOTVX010000093.1:0-11583 GCA_034436275.1 Anaerolineales bacterium
GTGGTCAGAGCCTGGTGGAACTGGCGCTGACCTTGAGTGTGCTCATTATACTTCTGGCCGGCATCATTGATTTCGGGGTGGCGTATTTTTCTTACGTCGCTTTGCGCGATGCGGCGGAGGAGGGCGCCGTCTATGGCGCCATGTGCCCGACCGATCTGGCAGGCATCGAGGAACGTATTCGGCAATCCTCCTCGTCTCCCGTCAATCTGGCAGACACTACCTATGTCACTGTAACGATCCAGAGCTCCAGATCCAATCCGCAGCCCGGCGATGTACTTCAGATCACGGTGGCCTATCGCTATCTCACGATTCTTCCTTTTCTCGCCGGCAATTCCATCCTGCTACGCGCTCAGGTTACGGCGGTGGTATTGACTTCCGGCTGCGCCGTGCCTTGACAAATTGCGTTTATTCTGTAATGTTAGTGTTAGGCAGTTGCCTGGGTTTTGCCCTTATAATGTAAGTAGTTCTCATGGAGGTGTATATGTCCTGGAATCGTCGGGTGAGCAAACGAGCAGGGCAGGTGCTGGTCATCGTCGCTGTGGCCATCCTTGGCCTAGTCGCGATGGCCGGTCTGGCGGTGGATGGCGGCGTGGCCTATTCCGAGCGTCGCCATGCGCAGAGCATTGCCGATTCCATCGCTTATTCGGCCGCGATGGCGAAAATTGGTGGCAAGTCGAATTGGAGAGACGTAGCCTTGCAGATCGGCGCCCAGAATGGTTACGATAGCACGAACTCACAGATTGCCATCAACAACCCCCCTTCCACACAGGATTGTCAGCCCAACGACAGCAAGAACAGCCCCTATGTGGGTAACGAGGAGTATATCCAGGTTGTTGTGCGTACCCGGCTTAACACCTACTTCATGCCGATTGTAGGTATCCGCGATGTGGGGATATGTGTGGAAGCGGTAGCTCGTGCCAAGGCCAGAGCACCTCTGTTCGGTGGTTATGGTATGGTGGCAACCGCGCCGGACAAGGTGGATTACGAGATGGCAGGTAGTTTTCACCTGACGGTGAAGGAAAGCAACCTATTCTCGAACAGCAGTGGTACGTTAAGCAGCGACACGCCATCGTTACGCATGGCTGGCGATCCGCGTATTTACCTGGACCCCGGCTACCGCGTGGATCTGGCCGGCGGGGGGCAGGCTTCGATCTGCGCCTGGTGTACTCCCATCCCAACGGTGCAAAACGGCGCCCCGCAGTATACAGATGCCCAGCTGGAGCAGTTGTTTTCCACGATTCCCACTCCGCCTGCTCCGCCGACCTGTTCAGGTAACGGTACCAAGAACGATGCTACCAAGACAGTCACGCCTGGGAACTTTCCGAGCGGGCTGGATATCGGCGGTTCGGGCACCTGGACGTTTCAGAGTGGGGTCTATTGCATCTCCGGTGGGCGTTTCCATGTAGGAAGCATTGCCTCGGTAAATGCCAGCAATAGCGACGTGATTATCGTGGCCGGCGACAATAACGTGGATATGGATGGTGGCACTGTATTTTACTTCAAGAGTCTGGAAGTTTATACTAACAATGGCAATTGGACGATCACGGGCGGCGCCGATCTCTATACCAACAAAGTCCGCTACATTTCCACAGGTAGTGGCATCCTGACGGTTGCCAGCGATACAGATGTCAAATCGCTCTCGAATGGCGTGGTGCCGGATGCCTTCTTCTACTTCAGAAGCGGTAAGTTTTCCTGGGATGCTGGGGCTGTGCTCTGGTTGCACGCTCCTACTGAGGGCAATTACGCTGGTTTGCTGGTCTATCTGCCCTGGAGTAATGTTGGTTATCAGGGGTATTTCAAGAATAACATCCTTACCTGTGATGACAAGACAGGTCCCTGCGTGGAATTCATCGGCGGGACGAATTACAACCTGACCGGCACGTTTCTCATGCCGCATACGACTGTCCATATCGGCGCCGGCAACATGACCAATGCCTTCCGCGCTCAGTTCATTGCTTACCGCTACCTTCTGGATGGTGGCGCATCGCTCATGCTCCAATATAGCGATCCAGATGTTTACCACGCGCCGCAAGCGACCGTCGAGCTGGCGCAGTAGTGACGATGTTGGAATCAGAAGAGAATGTTAAGGTTTCTGTAAGGTCGCAGACTGCAATTTGGATATATTCTTAAGTCAGGATGTTTCTTTTCGTTCAGAACTTGGTGTTTCTTCATAGCATTGTCTTTTGGTTTTGTTAAGGAGGTTATTATGTTTACGCAAGGAAGATCCCAGCGAGGTCAGGTGTTGGTGTTAGTTGCGTTGGCTATCCTTGGCCTGGTCGCGATGGTGGGCCTGGCGGTGGATAGCGGTGCGGCTTTCACCGAGCAACGTCACTCCCAGAACGCAGCCGATGCCGCGGTTCTGGCGGCTGCTCTTGCTAAGGTAAACAATCAGGCAAACTGGCAAGAGGCTGCCGAGCAGATTCTGGTTCAGAACGGTTTTTCGGTTGACCAGATTACCATTAACCATCCCCCTTCAACTCAAGACTGCAATCCCAACGATGGTCAACAAAGCCCCTACGTAGGCAACGAGGAATACATTCAGGTCATTGTCCGCTCGAGTACGGAGCCTTACTTCGGGCAGATCGTAGGAGTGGAGACCCTGTCTACCTGCGTGGAGGCGGTGGCCCATGCTCGTCCTGGTTCGAATGGCGCTCTGTTCAGCGGTATGGGAATCGTGACTACCAAGACGAGCGGTGACAACACCTTCCTGTTGAACGGCAGCGCGAATGTGCGGGTGCATAACAGCGGTATTTTCGTCAACAGCAACAGCAGCCGGGGGTTGTTCTTGAACGGCGGTGCGAGCGTTGTCATGGATACCTATGGCTATACCGTGAGCGGCAGCTACGGCAAGAACGGCGGCGCAAGCGTCACGCCTGGCATCCAACAAGGTCAGCCGCTGACGATCAATAGCGAGACTTTTTCGTTCATCCCACCTATCCCGACGCCGCCGACCTGCTCTGCCAATGGCACCCAAACCACGAGTGGCAGCACGATTACCTTTACCCCCGGTAAGTTTGGCGATATTACCATCAACGGCGGCATGACCGCTGTCTTCCAGCCAGGCGTCTATTGCCTGAACGGTAATCTGAACCTGAATGGCAGCGCGACCTTTACCTCGAGTGGACGGGTTATCTTCGTCACCCAGGACCAGAACATTACCTTCAATGGCGGCACTACCCTCAATATCCCCGACATTGAGATTTACACGCGCAACGGTACCTGGCAGCTGAATGGTTCAAATACCTTCACGCCGAATCGCATTCGCTTCTACGCCAGCGGAAGCGGGCAATGGATTGTCAACGGCGGCTCGACGGTTAAGGCCAACGATGCCTTCTTCTACCTGACCAAGGGGTATATTACCTGGAATGGTAGTTCGAACATTGATCTCAAGGCGCCGCCAGTGGGCGATCCTTTCGCCGGTTTACTGGTGTACATGCCTGTGGGCAATACTTCGAACATTATCTTCAATGGCGGGTCGAGTATCAAGCTGACCGGCACCTATCTGGCGCCCGATGCTCCTATGACTGTCAACGGCAGCGTATCCCTCAATGCCATACACAGCCAGATTGTGGTTTCCAGCATGATCGTGAACGGCGGGACGACGCTGGATGTGACCTATAATGCGAACGAGAATGCGGGCGCGCCGGTGCCGACGAGTATCGAACTGGTGCAATAGCGCAATATTGCTCCGCGGCGGCTGCCTCTGCCAGAATCAGTCTTCCGGAACAGCGCCTCCTTATGGCGAGGAGGCGCTGTTTTCTTTTGTCCTAAAGATGAGACGCTCTCCCTCCGCTCGCAACGCCCGGCCTGTCGTTCGTTCTGGTATAATCGTTTCCCGGTAGAGTGTACAATCCCCCTGCGGTGAGTGCTGTGCTATGTGTGGAATTGTTGGCTATATTGGCCCGCGCGATGCCATGCCCATCGTGCTCAATGGCCTGAAACGATTGGAATATCGCGGCTACGATTCAGCCGGCCTGGCGGTGATTCAGGATGGCCGGATCGAGATTCGCCGCGATGCCGGCAAACTGAGCCGGCTGGAGGAACTGCTGCTCAGTGCACCGGTGCATGGTTCGCCGGGCGTTGGTCACACGCGTTGGGCTACTCATGGCGCGCCCTCGGCTCGTAATGCCCATCCGCACCTCGGACGCACGGGACGGGTCGTGGTCGTGCACAACGGCATCGTGGAGAACTTCCTCGAACTGCGCGATGAACTCAGCGCCGAGGGTGTTCAGTTTAACTCCGATACCGATACCGAGGTCATTGTTCATCTCGTGGAAGGTTATCTGGCTGATGGCCTCGATTTATCTCAGGCGGCGCGTCAGGCCTTTCGTCACTTGCGCGGCGCTCATGGCATTGTTCTGATGTCTGCCGATGAGCCCGACAAACTGATTTGCGCTCGTCTGGGGAATGCTGGCGGTGTGGTCGTTGGCCTGGGGGAAGGCGAGAATTTTATCGCCAGCGACATTCCCGCTATCCTGGAGCACACGCGGCGCGTCATTTTTCTGGAATCGCGCCAGATGGCTGTTGTCACCGCGGACAGGGTACAGGTGGAGAGCCTCGACGGCGCGGCGGTCAGGCCGACGGTGCACACGGTTGCCTGGGATGCCGTCTCTGCCGAAAAGGGCGAGTATCGCCACTTTATGCAGAAGGAAATTCACGAGCAGGTACGCTCGCTGACCGATACGATGGCCGGGCGCGTGGATTTCCGCGCTGGCCGTGTTCACCTGCCGGAACTGGGCTTGACGCCGGAAAAAGCGTCGCGGATTGAACGCATTTACGTTACGGCTTGCGGCACGGCGGCGTATGCCGGCATGGTAGGCAAGGTGTATCTGGAACGCATTGCTCGTATTCCTACCGAAGTGGCCATTGCCTCGGAATTTCGCTACAGCGATCCGCTGGTCAATGAAAGGACTGTCGTGCTGGCAATTTCGCAGTCCGGTGAAACTGCCGACACGCTGGCCGCGATGGAGGAAGGCCGCCGCAGAGGCGCTACCTTGTGGAGCATCGTCAATGCGATTGGTTCGCAGGCCATGCGCATCGCCGACGGCGCGATCTCCATGCAGTGCGGACCGGAGATTGGCGTGGCCTCGACCAAGGCCTTCACCGCGCCGTTGTTGGATCAGTACCTGCTGGCCGTTTTGCTCGCCGATTTGCGCGGTATCCTGGACGAGGAACGTCGTCGCACGCTGGTTTCTGATTTACGCCTTGTCCCGGATCTGGTTGGCCAGGCGCTGGAGCGTGAGCCTGAGGTGGAAAAAGTGGCCTGGGCGCTCAAGGATATGCGGGATTGCCTGTATCTGGGGCGGGGAATCAACATGCCCATTGCCTATGAAGGTGCACTGAAGTTAAAGGAAATTTCTTACATTCATGCCGAAGGGTACCCGGCCGGCGAGATGAAGCATGGCCCGATCGCCCTGGTTGACCGCACGCTGCCGGTGATCTGCCTGGCACCTGCTGACCCCTGGCGCGAGAAGATGATCAGCCAGATCCAACAGGCCAGGGCGCGCGGCGGCACGGTAGTCGCTGTGGCAACCGATGGCGATGAACTGGCCGCCTCGCTGGCGGATTATGTGCTCTGGGTACCTCCCACGCCGTGGTTGCTCTCGCCGCTGGTGACGGTTATTCCCCTGCAATTGCTGGCGTATCACATTGCCGCGCTGCGCGGCCTCGATGTGGATCAGCCGCGCAATCTGGCCAAAAGTGTAACGGTGGAGTAGAAACAAAAACGAGAGAGGCGGGAGGAACCCCCTCCCGCCTCCCCCGCGTTGGGGCTGAGGATCTGCAGGAGCTGTTATTTCTTTTTCAGAATGACCCGCGAATCCACTACTTTGCAGCCCTTGCCTTCCCCATAGACCAGGACGGGGTTGGCGTCTGTCTCGGCGATCTCGTCTCCCAGGTCGGAAATCATGATGCTGTAGCGGTAGATGACATCCACCAGGGCCGCCCGGTCGCGCGGTGGTTCGCCGCGCACACCGTCCAGGATGGGAGCGCTGCGAATCTCGTTAAGCATCCACTCAATCTGGTGGTGGTTGACAGGAGCAACGCGGAAGGTGACGTCTTTCAGAACTTCGACGAAAATGCCGCCCAGCCCGAACATAACCGTGGGGCCGAAGGTCGGATCGTTAACGGAACCGACAATCACCTCTGTCCCCGCAGGCGCCATTTCCTGAACGACGATGCCCTGAATCCGGGCTTCTGGTTTGTAATTGTGGACATTGGTGATGATAGCGCGATAGGTTTCGCGCGCCGCGGCTTCGTCTTTGATGTTGATCTTCACCCCGCCCGCATCGGACTTGTGAATAATATCGGGAGAGACAATCTTCATGACGATGGGGTAGCCGATTTCTCTGGCGATCTTCACGGCTTCTTCTTCGCTTGTGGCCAGTTTCGTTGTGGCAATCGGCAGACCATAGGAGGCGAAAATTCCCTTCGCTTCAAGTTCGGTGAGATGTAGCCGTCCTTCCGCGCGAGCGGCGGCGATAATCTGACGCGCCCGAACGGAACGTGCAGGATCGGGTTCGACGCGATCCTCATTGAGCACCGCACGAATCGAGTAATATTCTTTCAGGGCGGCCATGGCGTTCATCGCCTGATCGGGCGGTCCATAGGCCGGGATGCCATTTTCTACCAGCCACTGCATGGCTTGATCGCAGCGGGTGCCGCCGACCATCGAGACGACCACCGGCCGGCCGCTGGCTCCGCTGTCGTCAATGGCGCGCTTGACGGCCTGGGCAATCTCCAGGGGATTGGTCATGGCTGTTTCGCAGTACAGGACTGCCAGACCATCAACCCAGGGATGAGCGTAGGCGAGTTTGACGGTTTCGTAATACCACTCATCACTCGCCATACCGGTCATATCGACTGGATTTTTGGCCGAGCCGAAATCGGGAATGTGTTTCTTGAATTCCTCCTGTACCTCGGGAGGGGCAAACTTCAGAGGAATGCCGTATTTCTCTGCCGCGTCGGTTGCCAGCACGCCCACCCCTCCACCGTTGGTGATAACCAGCAGATTATCCCCTTTCAGAGGGGGTTGGAGAGAGAGTGCCAGTGTGCGGTCAAAGAGATTGTTGAGATCGGAGGCTTGCACAACGCCGGCCTGTTGGAATGCGCCGCCGTATACCTTGACGGCGCCTGCCAGCGAACCGGTGTGAGAAGCGGCTGCTGCAGCGCCATGCCGCGAGACGCCCGCTTTGAGGGCGATGATGGGTTTCTGAGAGCGTCGGCCAGCCTCAATGAATTTGCGACCGTCTTTCAGCCCCTCCACGTAGAGACAGATACAATTCGTGTTCTCATCTTCGTTCAGCCAGTCAATGAAATCGGCAAAGTCTACATCAGCCATATTGCCGATGGAGATCATTTTGTCAAACCCTACTTTGCGAGTGTAGGTGATGGCATCCATGGCAATGAGCAAGGCGCCGGATTGTGTAATGAGAGTGGCTTTACCCGGATAGGGGAGGAAGGGGGCGAAAGAGGCGTTTAGTTTGTCGGAGTTTGAGAGTGTGCCCACGATATTTGGCCCCAGGACGCACATGCCATAGCGCCGGGCGATTTCCAGCAATTCTTCCTCCAGATCGTGACGGCCAACTTCGCTGAAGCCAGAAGTGATTACGCTCAACGCCTTGATTCCCTTTTCCCCGCATTCCTGCGCCACTTGAGAAACAAATTTGACCGGTACCGTGATGATAGCCAGGTCCACTGCTTCTGGCACATCCAGAACGCTGGGGTACACCTTTCGATTGAGAATTTCTGTTGCGGTAGGATTGATGGGGTAAATCTTGCCCTGGTATCCCCCTTTGATCAAATTATCCAGAACGGTATAGCCAATTTTGCCTGGTTGCGCAGAGGCGCCGATCACGGCAACGCTCTTCGGTTTCATCAGTTTATCAATCGCGGCTTTGTTCACGATTGCACTCCTTGTGAGAAAAGTAATCCTTGCGGCCTGTCGGCCAGAAAAGCCTTTGTTCGGTTCTTCACAAGCCAGCGATTGATTATACTTGCAATTACCCTTATTGGTGCGTTGAGGAGGAAAATTTGTGACAAAAATCCTCTTTCTACCAGTCATTTCTTCAGGGCGCGCCTCATTCCGCACTCTGGTTCTGTTGGGATAGTTCTCGCGTCCGGCGATCAACAATGCAGCATGGGCGGCAGGTAGTGACAGCGCGTTTGGCAAGATATCCGAATCGAACAGCCCCGTTCCTCTGGAACGGGGCTGTTGGTTGGCAGGAATGTTACTTATCCTCGGCGATTGTCTTGCCGGCGTGCTTTAGCGCCACGTGCGCGGCTGCCAGACGGGCAATCGGCACACGGAACGGCGAGCACGAAACGTAGTTTTGACCGATGATGTGGCACCATTCGATCGAGTCCGGATCGCCTCCGTGTTCGCCGCAGATGCCCACTTCCAGTTCGGGGCGAGTCCGGCGGCCTTCGTTGACGGCCCACTGCATCAGCCGGCCAACGCCTTCGCGGTCCAACGTCTGGAACGGATTCTTGGGCAGGATGCCTTGTTCCAGATAGGTGACCAGGAAGTTGCGCTCGGCGTCATCGCGCGAGTAACCAAAGGTCATCTGGGTCAGGTCGTTGGTGCCGAAGGAGAAGAATTGCGCCAGACGGGCAATTTCGCCAGCCGTGACCGCCGCGCGCGGGATTTCGATCATCGTCCCGAACTTATACTCGAACTGGACGCCTTTCTCCTGCATGACAGCCGCGGCGATCTTCTCCAGGCGTGGTTGAATCCATTCCAGTTCTTTGACCGTGCCGGTCAGCGGAATCATCACTTCAGGTTTCACCACGATGCCCCGCTTGGCGCAATTGGCTGCCGCCTCGAAAATGGCGCGTACCTGCATTTCGACAATTTCGGGCATGTAGATGCTCAGGCGTACGCCCCGCAATCCCATCATCGGGTTCGACTCATGCAGGGAGCGGATCGCGGCCAGCAATTTTTCTTTTTCGGCCAGTTCCTTTGCGTTGCCGCCTTTGACGCGCAGCGTGATGACTTCCTCGAGCAGTTTTTCTTCATCGGGCATGAACTCGTGCAACGGCGGGTCAATCAGGCGAATGATGACCGGATAGCCATCCATGGCCTCGAACAAGCCCTCGAAATCCTTGCGCTGATAGGGCAGGAGCTCATCCAGCGCCTTTTTGCGCTCCGCGACAGTCTCCGCCAGAATCATGCGCTGGACAATGGGCAGGCGTTCCGGCTCGAAGAACATGTGCTCGGTGCGGCACAGGCCGATGCCGACTGCGCCGTAGGAGCGAGCGCGCCGGGCATCCTTCGGATAGTCAGCGTTTGCCCAGACCATCAGGCCGCGTGTCTTGCGCCCGTCGGGCAGGGTGCGGATCTCGGGCCGGGCGGCGATTTCATCAGCCCACTGGAGTAACGTCATCAATTCGGTTTGCTCCTCCAGGCTGGGGGCAACCGTCGGAATCTTGCCAAGATAGACCTTGCCGCTGGTGCCATCTACGGAAATCCACTCGCCTTCCTTGATCACCCGGTCGCCAACCGTCATTTGGCGCTTTTCCAGATCAATCTTGATGGCGGAGGCGCCGACCACGCATGGGATACCGAACTGACGCGCCACGACCGCCGCGTGGGAAGTGGCGCCGCCCTCGCTGGTCAGCACACCTTTGGAGGCAATCATGCCGTGCACGTCATCGGGCTTGGTGAACGGACGCACCATGATGACGTCCTGCTTTTCCTCTTTGGCCATCTTCTCCGCGGTATCGGCGTCAAAGTACACCTGACCGACGGCCGCGCCCGGTGAAGCGTTGACGCCTTTCGCCAGGTAGGTGCCGTTCTTTTCCGCTTCTTTAAGGGCTTTGTCGTCAAACTGAGGGTGGAGAAGCGAGTCCACATTTTCTGGGGTAACGCGCAGTACGGCCTCTTCCTTCGTAATCAGGCCCTCGTTGGCCATGTCCACTGCAATCTTGACAGCGGCCTTGGCGGTGCGCTTCCCATTGCGCGTCTGGAGCATCCACAGTTTGCCGCGTTCAATGGTGAACTCGACGTCCTGCATATCTTTGTAGTGCCGCTCCAGTTTTTCGGTGATTTCCATGAACTGTTTGTAAACTTCGGGCATGACCTCGGCCATATGCTCGATGGGGTCGGTGTTGCGGATACCAGCCACCACATCCTCGCCCTGGGCATTGAGCAGGTATTCGCCCATCATCTTCTTCTCGCCGGTAGAGGGGTTGCGGGTGAAGGCGACGCCGGTGCCCGAATCGAAGCCCATGTTCCCGAAGACCATGGTGACGATGTTGACGGCTGTCCCCAGGTCATCGGGGATGCCGGTGGCGCGGCGGTAGTCAATGGCGCGCTTGCCCATCCAGGATTCAAAGACGGCTTTGGTCGCCAGTTCCAGTTGTTTGTATACATCCTGGGGGAAGTCGAAACCGACTTTCTTTTTGAAGACCTCTTTGAAGGTGGCGACAATGGCCTGCCAGTCCTCCGCGGTCATGTCGGTATCTACTTTGTAACCCTTTTTGGCTTTGTATTCTGCCAGCGGATGTTCAAAAGCCTCGTCCTCGACGCCAAAGACGGTGGTGCCGAACATCGAAATCAGACGACGATAGGCGTCCCACACGAAGCGCGGGTTGTTGGTCAGTTTAATCATCCCTTGGGCGACGGTGTCGTTCAGGCCAATGTTCAGAATGGTGTTCATCATGCCGGGCATGGAGAACTTGGCCCCTGAACGACAGGAAACCAGCAACGGGTTGGCAGGATCACCAAACTTCTTGCCTGTGCGTTCTTCAATGACTTTCAACGCTGCCAGTTCCTGTTCCCACATTCCGGGTGGAAACTGACCGGTCTTGCGGTATTCATTGCAGGCCTCGGTCGTGACGGTGAAACCGGGCGGCACCGGCACCCCGGCACGCGTCATATCTGCCAGGCCTGAACCCTTGCCGCCGAGCAGGGCGCGCACGCCGTCCCATGAGCCGGCATATTTCTCTGCTTCGGCGACTTCATCGAAAAGGTAAACCCATTTCTTTGCCATAATCTGGCCTCCTCATTGTGAATATGGAATAAGGACTTTGGAACGAAGGGTAAGTTTACCACAAAGTGGCCGAACATGCCAACGCGGGGCTCTTGACGGGTGTCCACGCAAAAGTTGTAGTACGAATGTTGCTCTGTTGCCAACACTCTCAACGTATGTCACGGCGAGCGAAGCGCATGTCCCGCCTGCCACGAGCGGAGCGTGGTGGAGCGTAGCGTAGGGAAAGCAGTCTCCCGCCAGGCAAGGGGATTGCTTCGCCGCGCCTGTGGCGGCTCGCCATGACATCATCGCCACAGAGCCTATGAATGTCAAAAACTGGCAACATCACAGGGTTTTCGTATTGCGTGCAATAACTTTTGAGTGCACACGATAGAACGGTGTGCACGCAAAAGTTGTCAGACGGAAAGAGGTAGGGCGGTGCGGTGCTGACAGAGGGTTTGCCACTGACCGCTTAGTACAGCATTTCATAAATACGTTCTGAATAAAATGGTGTAAACTTGGATAGTGAGGAATGGCATATGAGAGGACCAAAACCACACTACCCGATACAGCTCGCTGAAAGTGAAATCAGCACATTGCGTCAATTGATCAA
>DAOTVX010000094.1:0-24525 GCA_034436275.1 Anaerolineales bacterium
GAATTCACCGGCCGGGATTTGCACCCAAGCGTTCGGGTCCACGCCCGTGTCGTAGACCGGGACGGGCGGGTTGAGGTCCACCGGGGCGCAGGAGGCCAGCAAGGTCGTGACGAGGAGGAGGAGCGCAGCGAGGAAACTGGTTTTCAGGTGGGAGAGGGGATTGCTTCGCTTCGCTCGCAATGACAGGACAGGAATGATGCGTTTCATTTTGCCACCTCCTCTGCCAGTTCGTGAGTTGCTTCTTCCGTCCAGCGGCCTTTCGGTTTGAACAGGTCAATCAGCCGCCAGACCATGACAATCGCCAGCAGGAGGAGCAACATGCCGAGGCCGGAATCAATGGCATACATCAGGCCGTTGACCAGCGGCTGCTGTTCGGCCTCGCTGATGAACAGACGCTTCATCTCGAAGACGGTCACCGCGCCGAGGGCAATATCAGAGAGGAAAATAATCGCCCAGCCGTAAACCTGGCGGATTTTGCCCTTCAGGCCGATCATGTCGCCGTAGTACATCAGGATGATGGTGGCGATAATGGCGGAGAGGGCGTGCCAGTGACCGGTCAGTTCGATACGCTCCTCACGCGCCGGCCACAGACGGAAGATGTCATCGAGCTTGATCGCCATGAAGATGCCGACGCCGCTGGTGGTGAAGTTCATGAAGAGCATCTGCCAGGTGGGGCCAAACTTGAGCGGATCGCGCAGCAGCGCGCCCAGTTTTTGCAGGAAGGTCGGTCTGGCGAGGTGCGCTGTGCCTTCCTTGATGAGCGTGCTCCAACTCCAGATGAGCAGCAGCAGGGCGGCCAGCATGGAGGGGGTCGCGCCGACGTAGATGATCATGTGGGCAACCGGTTCGAGCGGCGTCACCACACCCCACACGCCCAGGTTGAGGACGATACAGCCCAGAATCATCAGCGGCATGGCGATTTTATGCAGCAGGCCGCGGAAGTTCAGCCAGCGCCCGATGATGAGCGTGATCATGATGGCGATGAGCGCCAGCATGATGTGCAGGTGGCCGATGACGGAGTATTCCATCGTCGTCTTTTCGGGCAGGCGGATGATGTTCTCGGCCAGGAAGACCTCGAAGCCATTGCCAAAATATGAGCCAGGCACCGCCCCAAAGATGGCCGAGATGACCGTGGTGAGGGCGGTGGTGAAGAAGGCGGCGCGCTCCAGGTCTATGCCGCTTTTTGTACGCGCATAATTAGAATCAGTCTGATAGTATGTCTTATCCCAGGGATTGAGGGCAATGGTCAGCAGCACGCCGGCGAAGAAGATGAGCGCCAGGCCGGTGATGTACAGCCCGTGGAACGCCCAGTTGTGGCCGAAATAGGCGAAGCCCATGCCGAAGATCATCGCCATCAGGTAGCCGACGGTGATGAGCACGCGCACGGCCTTTTTGTAGAACTCGCGCATCGTAAGGAGGCCGGTAATCATGTACGTCTCGATGGCGACGACGGCCATGGCAATCGAGTGATACAGGATGATGATGCGGCCCTCGCGCTCAGCCTGGACGATCTTCATCCCCAGGGCCTTGATGACGATCTCGCGCACGCCCATCTCGGCCATTGGCCCGGAGAGCATGCCCCAGATGGCCGTCTCCAGGGCGATCATGGCAATCGCCACCAGGATCAGGCCTTTGGTGGTGGTGAACAGGTAGTTGAAGCGGGATTTGAGGAACTGCATGAGGCCTCCTTGTTGGATCGCAGACCGCCGACAGCCATCTGCCGTCTGCCGTCCGCGGTCTGCCGTCTATTTCCGAATATCCTTCACGAAGCCAAACGTAAACGCCAGGGTCATGAGCAACAACAGCAAGGCGAGAATGTTGAGAACCACCTCAGCCGTGAAGATTCCCAGCAGTGGTCTGCCGGCAGAGAGAAACGCCAAAGCAATACCACCAATGCCGATCAGTGCGCCGCCAATGCCTACCCACCAGAAGCCCTTTGACGCGCCCCTGGCGAAGAACGGGGCGAGAAAAATGACCATCCCCGCCACGCCGTGGAAGAGCGGCACAGAGATTTTGCGCCCGATTTCGATGCCCGCAATGCTGGTGACAGCAATCGCCAGGAAGCCGATGAGGGCGAACCACTTGAAAGCCTTCTTCCACTGCGGGAAGTATTGCTCCATCAGGCCCATCGAAATACCCAGCGGGATGAGCGAGGCGACGGTCAAAACGGCTGGATGTCCCAGGATGCCATAACCGCGAAAGATAAGTAACAGGCCAGACACCAGCAGGACGAGGAAGCCCAGCATGTAATACACGTCATACAGGGCTTTGCCCTTGCTCCAGCGGGTGTAGAAGCGCCAGAGCAGATAGATCGCCGTCAGACCGGTGACCAGGAGGAAAAGTTTGTCAAGCAAGGTTGGATGCATAAGCCGCTCCTTTTTTCTTTGTGAAATAAAGTACGATATTCTAGGGAGAGAATATCATAATTTATCAAAAATGTCTTTGACTTTCGTCAAATTCTGGCCCGTTACGAGCGCGCCAGATCGACTAGTTTTTGGGCGGAAAGGATCGTGATTTGCTGGCGGTCAAATGCGATTCCCCCCTGGACGCGCAACAGGTTCAAGGTGCGGCTGATTACTTCTGGCACGGTAGCAATGCGGTTGGCAAGTTCCTCCAGAGGGTAGGCATGGCGATCGATGGGAATACGACCCTGCTGGCTGAGTTCCAGCAGCAACTTTGCCAGGCGCGCCATCACCGGCCGGGTAAGAATCTCGTATTGCTCCAGCAGCAAACGGTTGCGCCGTGCCAGCACCCGTAGCAGACTCAGACCAATGAGAGGCAGGCGTTGCAACAAAGCCTGAAAGGCCTCGTAACCAATGCGCCAAACGAGACAGTCTTCGGCGGCCACAGCGGAGACCGGATTCGGGCCTCCGTCCAGTACGGCAACTTCATTAAACATGATGACTGGCTCAACTACTGCCAGAATCATATCCTGTCCGGCCGAACCGCCTTTGCGCAGGTACACCCGGCCCCCTAACAGGACAAACATCCCGGCACAGGGCTCTCCCTCAAAAAACAGGATGCTGCCTTTAGAGAAACTCTGCGTCCGACCGGCCAGGACGATGGTTTCCAGGTCGCTTTGGCCCAGGGAACGAAAGTGTTCTACCTTCGCCAATCGTTCAACCAACGATTGTACGGACTGGTCGCTGGATGACGAGCCATTCATCTCACAAGGTAGCCTTCATAGGGAAGGAAGCCTGAGACGCGCCAGCAGCAGCGCGGCCAGCGATTTGGCGTCTTGAATCTGCCCCTGCGCGGCCATTTGCAAAGCCGTTGCCAGGGGGAGGCGTTCCACCGATAGAAATTCGTCGGCATCTGCTTCCAACGGACTGGCAAAGAGACCTTCCGCCAGGAAGACATGGAGATATTCGGTGGAGTAGCCGGGGGCAAGGTAGAAGCCCCCCAGATGAGTCAACGTCGAGGCCGCCATGCCGGTCTCCTCGCGAATTTCGCGCCGGGCACAGTCTTCGGGCGCCTCGTTGCTATCCAGCGTCCCTGCCGGGAGTTCCAGCAATTCCTGACCCGCTGCATGGCGGTACTGACGTACAAAGAGCACGTTGCCCTCCTCGTCCAGCGGCAGAATGACCACTGCGCCGACATGGGCAACGACGTCGAACCAGACGTGACGTCCGTCAGGTAATTCCAGTTGATCGCGGCGAACGTGAAACGCGCGTCCACGGTAAACCGTTTCGGATTCTAAAACTGGGAACGGCATGTGGCCTCCGAAAAAGAAATGCCCAGGCGGATCAGATTACGCCTGGGCCAGGGAACGAAACACGCGTTCAGGGGATGTTCAATACTTGCCCGACCGTGAGCGTATAGGGCGGGGTCAAACCGTTGACATAGGCGATCATCATTGGGTCCACATCGCCATAAGCGCAGGCAATGCTGTAGATGGTGTCGTTGGCCTGGACGGTATAGGTGGCCGGATGGGGGAGCAGGGAGCGTTCGCCGGGGAAAGTCTTGCCGCTTTGGGGAATCTTGAGTTCCAGCCCGGGCATGAACAGCTGCCCATCTTTCAGGTTGTTGAGCGCCAGGAGTTCCTCAGGATCGAGGTTGAAGCGCCGGGCAATACAGTAGGGGAACTCGCGCGGCTGCAAGGTGTAGGTCAGCGGCAGGCCGGGGGTGGCGGTTGGGATTTCCAGCCAGGGGGTTGGCGTGGCAATGGTTTCTGTACCGCCAACCGGCGTGAGCCAGGCCTCCGTCCCCGTGCTTTCTGCCGGGGTGACTTCGGTGCCGGGCGTGACCTGCGGAGTAACTGCCTCAGGCGTGCCGAGCGCGGCGGCGGTCTGGGTCGCGTAGGCATACAGGAGTTGAATTGGGTCCTCGGTAGGCATGCCCTCGACAAACCCGGATTCGCTCGTGGCCGTTGCTGTTGGCTGGGGCAGGGGGTTGGTGGTCATCGAACGCTGGCAGGCGGAAAGAGACAATGCCGCCAGCGCCAGGAGCGCCATGACAAGGTAAGCTTTGCGCTTCATAATTGCCTCCATAGACTTATCCGGGCACAATATCATGCCCTGTGTAAAGGTATGTTGATACTAGCACAACCTTGCGCCAACGTCAAGCAATCCATCGCCCGCGACAAAGCCGCCGCGTTGTCTGACGCGGTCTCTGGTATAATTTTGGGCGCGCCCCAGTAGTTCAATGGACAGAACAGGGCACTCCTAAGGCTCTGATGTAGGTTCGATTCCTGCCTGGGGCACCTGGGCCTGTTCAGGCCTCGTATTCCGCCGGCGCTTCCTCAATAGTAGCCAGGGGTTCCTCCTCGGGTTTGCGATCCAGCATCTGCATTCCCAGAGCCACGACCCTGGTGTAGTAACGAGTCTCGCCCTCTTTATCTTCGTAACGCTCGGTCTTCAAGCGGCCTTCCAGATAGATAAGGCTGCCTTTATGGAGATACTCCTGACAGATTTCTCCCAGCCGTCCCCAGGCTTCCACGTTGACCCATTCAGTGTTTTCTTTGACGCCTTCCCCACTCTTCCAGCGGTGGGTGACGCCCAGACTGAAGTGAGTCACTTTCTTGCCGCTGGCAGTGAAGCGGGTCTCCGGGTCTCTTCCCAGGTAACCGATTAACTGGACACGATTTAAGGCTGGCATGGTTTCCTCCTTTGTCGTGAAAAGGTTGCCGAATTTCTTGGGAGCGCGAAGCCTGCCCTGTTCTGTCCGATGGTGAAGCCAACGCAACGGACTTGCCCCCGTTGCTGGTGAGGAAAGGGGAGACGGTTGAGCCTGCGTTTCACCATCAGAGCACGGCGCCCCTCTGCGCAAAGACGTTCTTTGTTAGTGTAGTCAGAAATTGAAAAAAGTCAAGCGCCTGCAAGGAGGCAATAAATGAAAGTGGTTACTACGTTTGCGGAACTGCGTGCGGCCCGGTCAGCGCTGGCGGGGCCGGTAGGTTGTGTGCCGACCATGGGCTATCTGCACGAAGGCCATCTTTCGCTGGTACGTCGCGCCCGTGCCGAGTGCGCCAGCGTCGTGGTGAGCATTTTTGTCAACCCGACTCAGTTCGGCCCGCAGGAGGACCTGGAGAGGTATCCGCGTGATCTGCCGCGCGATCTGGCTCTGCTTGAAGCCGAGGGCGTGGACCTGGTCTGGACGCCGACGGTGCAGGAAATGTATCCGCCCGGCTACCAGACCTGGGTTACCGTGGAGGAGTTGACTCAGGGGCTGGAGGGAGCGGCGCGGCCGGGTCACTTTCGCGGCGTGACCACTGTGGTCGCCAAGTTGTTCCACGGGATGCAGCCGGACAAGGCTTACTTTGGACAGAAAGACGCCCAACAGGCCATCGTGATTCGCCGCATGGTACAAGACCTGAATTTTCCCCTCGAGGTCGTGGTTTGCCCAACGGTGCGTGAACCCGACGGACTGGCCATGTCCAGCCGCAATGTGTACCTCAATCCCGAAGAACGCAAGGCGGCTACGGTCCTGTTCCGTGCCCTGCGCGCCGCGGAGCAGGCTTACCAGCAAGGTGAGCGACGCGCCGAGGTGTTGCGCCAGACGGTGCGCTCCGTCATCGCGACGGAACCGCGGGCGCGTTTGCAATACGTCTCCTGCGCGGATTATGAAACCCTGGCGGAACTGGAGCACGTAAAGGGGAAGGCACTTCTCTCGCTGGCCGCGTATGTTGGCCAAACGCGCCTGATTGACAACCTCGTTCTGGAGCAGGCGGTTTCTCCGCGGTAGCAGAGAGCCGGCGACTGCCCGACCTCAGCCATGACGGGCATCGAGCGGGGGAGAATCGCCAGCCTGCCGGCAAAGGGCATAGACCTGCTCGCGCGCTTCGGCCTCAGCGATGAAAATCAACAGGTCACCAGGGCGAATGCGCGTCGTGCCGCGCGGGATAATCGTCCTGCGTTCGCGGCGAAGGGCGACGATGAGCGCCGCGCGCGGCCAGGGGAGGGCGCGAACAGGTTTCCCGGCACAGGCGGCGCCTGCCTCCACAGAAATCCCTTCCAGTTCCACACCGCCCAGCAAGGCGCGCTGAAGCCGTATATGATCCAGACGCAAACCGGCCTGTACCAGGCCCAGGGTATAGGCCGAATGTCGTTCCAGCCGCCGCGACAGGAACAAACTGACGACTACGGCAAACATCAGCGGCAGGATAATGTGATAATCGCGCGTCATCTCGAAGAGTAACAGGATGGCCGTCATGGGAGCGTGAATTGCTCCGGCCAGCATAGCCGCCATGCTGACCAGCGCGAAGGCTGGTGGGGAAACAGACCAGCCGGGGAAGAGAAGATGTATCAGTTGACCATAGGCCGCCCCCAGCATGGCGCCAATGAACAGCGCCGGCGCGAACATGCCGCCGACAAAGCCGCCGCCAAGACTGAGGGGGGTCAAAACGAGCTTCGTCAGCATCAGCACCAGCAAGAAGGCAAGGCTCAGCATTGCTCCTTGTAAAACGTCCTCGATGGTGTCATAACCTGTGCCGAGAATCTGGGGGAGAAAAATCCCGCTGATCCCCACGATAGTCCCTGCCAGCATGGTCTTAAGCCAGAGAGGAATCCGCAGGCCGGCGAAGCGATGACGCAAGAGATAGAGCAGGCGAACGTAAATGGCCGAGACAGGGCCGGTCAGCAACCCCAGACCGAAATAAAAGGGCAGTTCTGCGAGCGACCGAAAAGAATAGGAGGGGATCAGGAAAGCCGGCTGTACACCGCTGATCGCTTGCGTTAGAGCCGCGCTGCTGACGGCGGCTAACACGACCACTCCCAGGGAGCCGCTACTGATTTCCCCTAACAGAATTTCAGCGGCAAAGAATACGCTGGCAACTGGAGCGTTGAAGGCTGCGGCAATGCCGGCAGCCGCGCCGGCAGTAACCAGCAGACGCCGCTGTTCGCCTGTCAGCGCCAGCAGGCGCGCCAGAAAGGAAGCCAGATTCGCGCCCACCTGCACCGACGGATCCTCAGGCCCCACGGAAGCCCCGCTGCCAATGGAAATCGCAGAGGCCAGTGCCTTGACAGGCGTTTTACGGTAGGCCAGTTCTCCCTGACGACGGGCGACCGACTCAATAATCCCCGTTACTCCATGAAGAGACTCTTGACTGAGAAAACGCTGGCTCAGCCAGCCAACCAGCGCGCCGCCGAGAACAGGGGGCAGGCAGATCAGCCATCGGCCCGGCCCGGCGGTCGGCACAAAGGAGAACGCCAGACGATGAAAAACCCTGATCAACCCTTTGTAAATCCAGATTCCGCTTGCCGTTCCCAGGCCTGTCAGTACCGCGGCCATGGCGTAGCGGGACGATTCCGGGATCCGAACGGCCGGAATGCAACGCAATTTGTTGACCATCAGTACCTCGCGACACCCCAAAGTGTTATATTGAAAGGCGATTTATTATAGCGGCTTTTGCAGGCATCGGAATTTGTCATACAAATGCAGGAGTTTTGTTTACGCCGATTATGATGCTTTGCACTATCCCCTGGCTGGGGGAAAGAAAGATAATGAAAAATGGATGGGGGATTTGCCCCCTTCCTCCCTGATCGGATCGAGGAGTATGGGCTATGCCTGTTCAAGGGACAATCAAGGTTAACGATTTATATTGTAAGGGTTGCGGACTCTGTGTGGCGGCCTGTCCGCAGAAAGTGCTGGCGCTTGATGAACAGCACCTGACCCCGAAGGGTTACCATCCAGCGCGGTTAGTGGGGGAGGGTTGTACCGGTTGCGCCATCTGCGCGCTGGTCTGCCCGGATGCCGCCATTACCGTGTATCGCGAAGCAGTCCAGCGCAGGACGCCCGTGCCGGTCTGAGATTGGGGCGGAAGAGCGCGGCCATCTGGCGCGGAAGGAGAATATATGGCACGTGAACTCTGGAAGGGTAACGAGGCGATTGCCGAGGCGGCAGTACGAGCCGGTCTGGAGGCTTATTTTGGCTATCCGATCACGCCGCAAAATGAGATTTTGGAATGGATGTCACGGCGCCTGCCCGAACTGGGGCGGGTTTTCGTGCAGGCGGAGGCGGAACTGGCGGCGATCAATATGGTCTATGGAGCGGCCTGCACGGGGGCGCGTGTGATGACTTCTTCCTCCAGTCCCGGCATCAGCCTGATGATGGAAGGGCTTTCTTACATTGCCGGTACTGAAGTGCCGGTGGTGCTCGTGAATGTCATGCGCGGAGGGCCAGGATTGGGTAACATTGCTCCCTCCCAGGGGGATTACAACCAGATTTGTAAAGGTGGCGGCCACGGCGATTATCACCCCATTGTGCTGGCCCCGGCTTCGGTGCAGGAGGCGGTGGACCTGATGCCACTGGCATTCGACCTGGCCGAAAAGTATCTGACCATTGCCTGTGTGCTGTTGGATGGCTCCCTGGGGCAGATGATGGAACCGGTCGAGTTGCCGCCTATGCGCCCGCTCCAGCGCAAGGAATACCCCTGGGCAGTGGGTATTGCCGAGGGGCGTGCCCGACGCGTGCTGACGTCTATTTACCTGGAACCGCTCGATGAAGAACAGGTTAACCTGCGCTTACTGGAACGCTGGCGGACTATCCAGGCCAATGAGGTGCGCTATAAGGAATACTATCTGGACGATGCGGAGGTTGTCGTTGTCGGTTTTGGCACGGCAGGCCGGGTGGCGCTTTCGGCGGTGCGTCTGGCGCGCCAGCAGGGGATCCGCGCTGGCCTGTTCCGCCCGGTTACCGTAAGTCCGTATCCGTATGCGCGCCTGGCAGAGATCGCCCGCCGCGCCAGGGCATTTCTGGTGGTGGAGATGAACGCCGGCCAGATGTTGGAGGATGTCCGCCTGGCTGTGAATGGCCGCGTCCCGGTGGAATTCTATGGTCGTTTGGGTGGGGTCGTCCCCTTCCCGGACGAAATCTTGCAGGAGATCAAGCGCGTGGCACGCGGCGGCTTGAAAGCCGACGATGACCCGCTCGAGCGCTGGATGGCGCGTTTGGAGATGAGGAGGTAGCCGTGTTGGAAATGACTGCTGTGGAGAATGTCGTCTATCAAAGGCCTCAGGCGCTTACCGATGCGCCGACGCATTACTGCCCCGGCTGTACGCACGGGATAGCCCATCGGCTGATCGCCGAGGTGCTGGAGGAGTTAAATCTGACGGAGCGTACCATTGGCGTTGCTTCAGTCGGGTGTTCGGTTTTTGCCTATCATTACATTAATACTGACTTTGTAGAAGCGGCGCATGGTCGGGCGCCCGCTATGGCCACCGGCATCAAACGTCTTGTGCCGCAGGCCATGGTGTTCACGTATCAAGGCGATGGCGACCTGGCCTCGATTGGTATGACCGAAATTGTCCATGCGGCAGCGCGCGGCGAGAACATCACGGTTATCTTCATCAATAACGCTAACTATGGCATGACCGGCGGTCAACTGGCCCCGACTACCTTGCTTGGGCAAAAGACCACCTCTTCACCCAACGGGCGCAACGCGGCGCAGCACGGCTACCCCATTCGCGTCGCGGAAATGTTGGCCACGCTCGAAGGCGCCGCTTACGTGGTGCGCCGCAGCCTGCATGATCCGACCAACATTCGTAAGGCGAAAAAGGCCATTCGCACGGCTTTTGAGGTACAGAAGCATGGCCTGGGTTTCTCTCTGGTGGAGTTGCTCTCTACCTGCTCTGTCAACTGGGGTCTGACGCCAACCGAAGCCCTGCACTGGCTGGCGGAGAACATGATTCCTTACTATCCCCTGGGCGATTATAAGGTCGCGCCCGCGGTTGCCGCGACCCTCAACGTGTGAGGAAAGGATTTGGCCCATGCACAGTGAGATTATCATCGCCGGCTTTGGCGGACAGGGTATCATGTTCGCCGGTCAGGTTCTCTCCTACGCGGCGATGGATGCCGGCAAGGAAGTGACCTGGATTCCTTCCTATGGTCCTGAAATGCGCGGCGGCACAGCCAATTGTATGGTGGTCATTGCCGAGGAAGAAATAGGTTCGCCGTTTGTCAGCCACCCCTCCGCGGCCATTGTCATGAATCTGCCCTCGCTGGATAAATACGAAGCCCTGGTCAAGACTGGCGGGGTTCTGGTAGTAAACGCCTCCATGGTGGACCGTCTCTGCCAGCGCGCGGACATCACTGCTTTGCATATCCCTTGCAACGATCTGGCGGAGGCGCTTGGTCATGCTCGTCTGGCGAACATGGTGGCACTGGGGGCGCTGCTGGCTGTCCATCCGGTGTTGACCCTGGCGGAGGTCGAGGCCGCTTTGAGCGCCCACATGCCGGGTCGTCATCGCCACTTGCTGCCCAAGAACGTAGAGGCGCTGCATAAGGGGGCAGACTATGCAACCAGCCTGCTCAAGAAGGAGAATCTCTCCTGACGCCATTGACTGGATGGCCCAGGCAGCCTGCGCCGGGTCAAACCCAAGGCGGAGTGGGAAAAGCGCCCATGCAGTCCAGGCAGGTGGAGGGGCGTTCTCCGGCGCAGGAAAGAAGCACGCGGTGCTCTTGACAGAATCCTCATTGCGTATATAATAAGCCCAATCTGGAAAATCGTATGAACAATCCTCTGGCTTCCCTACTCCTGGTTGTCCTGATTGTCCTGGTCCTTATTGCGAAGGACCTTTTCGGGGTTGGGAAAGGCTGGAGGAGCGCCAGGTAAGACGTACCCGAGTATCTCCAAGAGCAAGAAGAGCCACCCAATCCCGGGTGGCTTTTTTACAATTTTTTGAAGAAAAGGAGAAAACACCATGCGTTCCGATACTGTTAAAAAAGGTTTCGCCCGCGCTCCACACCGAGCGCTTCTGCGCGCAACCGGCGTGCGCGAGGAGGATATGGATAAGCCCTTCGTGGCGATCGTTAACTCTTACACCGATGTTATTCCTGGCCACGTTCACCTTCAGGAAATGGGGCGGTTGGTCAAAGAGGCTGTACGCGCCGCGGGCGGCGTCCCCTTTGAGTTTAATGTCATCGGTGTGGATGATGGGATTGCCATGGGGCATCCTGGCATGAAGTTCTCTTTGCCATCGCGCGAACTCATCGCCGATAGTGTGGAGACGATGATTCAGGCGCACCAGTTCGATGGCATGGTGTGTATCCCCAATTGTGACAAGATTGTGCCGGGTATGTTGATGGCCGCCCTGCGCGTCAACATCCCGGCCATTTTCATTTCCGGTGGGCCGATGGCAGCCGGTCGCACGCCTGAAGGTGAAATCATTGACCTGATCTCGGTCTTCGAGGGCGTGGGCGCGTATTCGGCCGGCAAGATTGACGAGGCGCGCCTGACTTTGCTGGAGCGCTATGCCTGTCCAGGTTGTGGTTCGTGCGCGGGCCTGTTCACGGCCAATAGCATGAACTGCCTCACGGAAGTTTTGGGCCTGGCCCTGCCGTTTAACGGCACGGCTCTGGCGCGGACGCCCGAGCGCGAGGCGCTGGCGCGGCGCGCCGGCCAGCAAATCATGACCCTGATCGAGCGCAATCTTTGCCCGCGCGATATTGTCACGGCGGAGGCCATTGACGATGCCTTCGCGCTGGATATGGCCATGGGCGGTTCGACCAACACGGTGTTGCATACGCTGGCGCTGGCGCAGGAGGCCGGCGTGGACTATCCCCTGGAACGCATCAATGCCGTTGCCGACCGCGTCCCGCATTTGACCAAGGTCTCGCCCTCAGGCCCCTGGCACATGGAGGACGTCCATCGTGCCGGTGGAATCCCGGCCATCCTGAACGAGGTGCAACGCGCGACCGGCATGTTGCATTTTGATCGTCCGACCGTCAGCGGCGTCACGCTGGGTGAATCCATCCGGGGCATGGCAATCAAGGATGATGAGGTCATCCGTCGGGCCGAAAATGCACACTCCACGCGCGGCGGCCTGGCGATTCTGTTCGGCAACCTGGCGCCGAAGGGCGCGGTGATCAAAGTGGGCGGTGTGGCGCCCCATATTACCGCTTTCACCGGTCCGGCGGTCATTTTTGAATCGGAAGAAGAAGCCATGCAGGGTATTCTAGCCGGTCAGGTCAAGGCTGGCGATGTGGTGGTGGTGCGTTATGAAGGCCCGCGCGGCGGCCCCGGCATGCAGGAGATGCTCTCGCCGACCAGCGCCATCATGGGCCAGGGCCTGGGTGAGCAAGTGGCGCTGATTACGGATGGGCGTTTCAGCGGCGGTACGCGTGGTATCTGCATCGGTCATGTCTCGCCAGAAGCCGCGGCGCGCGGGCCTATTGCGGCGTTGCGCAACGGCGATGTGATCGAGATTGACCTGAAAGCCCGCTCGTTGAACGTGCGTCTGAGCGAGGACGAGATTCAAGCGCGGCTGGCGGCCCTGCCCCCCTTCACCCCGAGGATTGCCAGTAAATGGCTGCGCCGCTATGCCCAATTTGTCACCTCGGCAGATACTGGCGCGGTGTTAATGTCATAAAAGCAACCGAAATACTTGCCAGAGGAGAAGACAATGAAACGAACCGGTGCACAAATTGTCTGGGAATGTCTGGTGCGGGAAGGCGTAGAGGTGGTCTTCGGCTACCCCGGCGGAGCCAACCTGCCGATTTATGACGCCATGCTCGACTATCCCATCCGCCATATCCTGCCGCGACACGAACAGGGCGCGGCGCACATGGCCGATGGCTATGCGCGCGTCAGCGGCAAGGTCGGCGTGGCCATGGCGACTTCGGGCCCTGGTGCAACAAACCTGACGACCGGTATTGCCACCGCCTACATGGACTCCGTGCCGGTGGTCTTCATCACCGGTCAGGTCGCCAGCCGTTTCATCGGTTATGATGCCTTTCAGGAAACCGATGTCACCGGCATCACCCTGCCCATCACCAAGCATAACTATCTGGTGACCAATGTGCGTGATTTGACGCGCGTCATACGCGAGGCGTTCTACATTGCCCGCTCCGGGCGGCCCGGGCCGGTGTTGATTGATATTGCCAAAGATGTACAACAGGCGACGGTGGAGGATTGGGAGTACGACGAGACGCCTATCCGCCTGCCCGGTTATCGTCCCGATCTGCGACCGCTACCCGAAGATTTGGAGCGGGCAGTGGCGATGATCAACGCCGCCCGACGGCCGCTGATCCTGGCCGGGCATGGCGTTCTCATGTCGGGCGCGATGGCGCAACTCCGCCAGTTCGCCGAAATGACGCGTACCCCGGTCGCGATGACGCTGCTGGGCATTGGCTGTTTCCCGGCCAGTCATCCTCTCAACCTGGGGATGATGGGGATGCATGGCGAGGCCTGGGTCAATCAGGCGATTCAAAAGGCCGACCTGCTGCTGGCCATGGGCATGCGCTTCGATGATCGCGCGACCGGCGATCTCAAACGCTATGCGAGCGGCGCGCGCAAGATCCACTTTGAAATCGATCGCAGCGAGGTCAATAAGAATGTGCGCGTTGACCTGGCGCTCATCGGCGATTTGAAAGAGACGCTCGATCAGTTGCTGCCGCGCCTGAAGCCGGCGGATCATGGTGACTGGCTGGAAGAAATTAACGAGATGAAGGGCGATAGCGCCGTGCGCGATATTCAGAATCTGCCTGATTACGGTCATCTTTACGCGGCGCACGTCATCAACGACATCTGGCGCTATACCAACGGCGAAGCCCTGGTGGTTTCCGACGTCGGTCAAAACCAGATGTGGGCCGCCCAGTACTACCGCCACGACAAGCCATTTACCTATATCACCAGCGGCGGCCTGGGCACGATGGGGTATGCGCTGCCGGCGGCTATTGGCGCCAAGGTAGCCCGCCCCGAAGCAGAAGTCTGGGTCATTGCCGGCGACGGTGGTTTCCAGATGACGCAGGCCGAACTGGCGACCGCGGCGCAGGAGCGGCTGAAAATCAACGTGGCGATCATCAACAACGGCTTCCTGGGCATGGTGCGTCAGTGGCAGGAGTTCTTCTACGAGCGGCGTTATGCAGCCACGCCGATCACTTCGCCCGATTTCGTCAAACTGGCCGAGGCGCATGGGCTGACCGGTCTGCGGGTGACAAAACGTTCGGAGGTGGAAGAGGCGGTACGCCGGGCGCGACAGACGGAAGGCACGGTCATCATTGACTTCCGCGTGGAACAGGAAGATAGCGTCTATCCAATGGTGCCAGCCGGCGCTGCGCTGGATGAGATGATCCGCCGTCCCTTGCGCAACGTTCTGATTGAGACTGCCGAAACTGATCTGTAGGAGCACATCATGGACGCGACAAGACTGCATACGCTGGTTGTGCTTGTGGAAGATAAGCCCGGCGTGCTCAATCGCATTGCCTCCCTGTTCCGCCGGCGGGCGTTTAACATCGAATCGCTGACGGTTGGCCATACGCATCAGCCCGGCCTCTCGCGCATGACGATCACCATGTATGGCGATCAGGTGCACATTGAGCGCGTCATTGCCAACCTCTACAAACTGGTCAACGTGATTCAGGTGGCCGACCTGACGGATACGCCGGCTGTCAACCGCGATTTGGCGCTGGTCAAGGTCAACGCGATGGCTGAGAAACGCAGCGAAATCATGCAACTCGTGGACGTGTACCGCGCCCGCATCGTTGACGTGACCAACGAATCGCTGATCATTGAAATCACCGGCGATGAGGAGAAGATAGACAGTTTGCTGGAAGTGCTGCGTCCCTTTGGGATTATCGAAATGGTGCGCACGGGCATCGTCGCCATGGCGCGCGGGGCCGCGCCGAATCCCAGCCCCAACGGTTATGTGCCACAACAAGGATAGACAGATCGGGCTGTTTAAAGCGGCAAAAACCTGACCGCCCGCAGGGACGGCAGGATCCTATCTTGATTTTTTGAAAGGAGAAAAAAAGATGGCTAAGATTGATTTCGGTGGCGTGGTGGAAGAGGTTGTCACCCGCGAGGAGTTCCCGCTGGAGAAAGCGCGGGAAGTGTTGAAGGACGAGGTGGTGGCCGTGCTTGGCTATGGTGTTCAGGGGCCGGCGCAATCGCTCAACATGCGCGATAACGGCATTCGTGTCATCGTTGGCCAGGCGCCGGAACACAAAGCCTATTGGGATAAGGCCGTTGCCGATGGCTGGGTGCCCGGCGAAACCCTTTTCCCCATTGAGGAGGCTGCGGAGCGCGGCACGATTATCCAGTATCTGGTCTCCGACGCGGCGCAGATGTTGCTCTGGCCAAAGGTGAAACCTCACCTGAAGAAAGGCAATGCCCTCTACTTCTCGCATGGTTTCTCGATTGTCTATAGCGACCAGACCGGCGTCGTGCCGCCCGAGTTCGTGGATGTCATCATGGTTGCCCCGAAAGGCTCCGGCACAAGCGTGCGGCGCAACTTCCTGGATGGGAGCGGCATCAACGCCAGTTTTGCTATTCATCAGGATTACACCGGTCGCGCCTGGGAGCGGACAATCGCCCTGGGCATTGCCATTGGCGCCGGCTACCTCTTCCCGACCACGTTCCAGAAGGAAGTGTATAGTGATCTGACCGGCGAGCGCGGTGTCCTGATGGGGGCCCTGGCCGGCATTATGGAAGCCCAGTATCTGACGTTGCGCAAATATGGCCACTCGCCCAGCGAGGCGTTCAACGAGACGGTCGAGGAACTGACTCAGAGTCTCATCCGCCTGGTGGCCGAGAACGGCATGGATTACATGTTCGCCAACTGCTCGACGACGGCGCAACGCGGCGCCCTGGACTGGTATCCGCGTTTCCGCGATGCGGTTTTGCCGCTCTTTGAAGAGCTCTACCAGAGTGTCATGAGCGGCAAGGAAACAGCCATTGTGCTCAAAGCCAATAGCGCTCCGGATTACAAGGAGAAACTGGAGGCCGAGTTGCGCCAGATTCGTGAATCCGAGATGTGGCGGGCCGGCGCGGCAGTGCGCGCCTTGCGACCGGAAAACTGGAAGAAATCGGTGTAGAAAGCGGGAGTTTCTTCTCTATGGTTGATAATTACGTACGGATTTTTGATACCACCTTGCGCGACGGCGAACAATCGCCAGGCGCCACGATGACCTCCGCCGAGAAACTGGAAGTCGCCCGTGCCCTGGCGCGCCTGGGCGTGGATATCATCGAGGCGGGCTTTCCGGCAGCCTCGCCCGATGACCTCGAGGCCGTGCGTCGCATTGCGATTGAAGTGGGCCATCCACCCGCAGGCGAGCCGAAGGCGCGCGTGCCGGTCATTGCTGGTCTGGCGCGGGCAGTCAAGAACGATATTGACAAAGCCTGGGAAGCCGTGCGCGAGGCCCAAAAGCCGCGCATTCACACCTTTATTGCTACCTCTGAGATTCACATGAAGTACAAACTCAACATGACGCCCGAGGAGGTGATTGCGCGGACGCGGGACATGGTGGCCTATGCGCGTTCGCTGTGTCCGGATGTTGAGTTTTCGCCGGAGGATGCAGGCCGTTCGGACCCTGAGTTCCTCTACCGTGTCCTGGAAGAGGCCATCCGGGCTGGCGCGACCACGTTGAACATTCCCGATACGGTCGGCTACACGTTGCCCGATGAGTTCGGTCAGTTAATCGCCGGCATTATCGCCAATACCCCTGGGATCGAGAATGCCATCGTGTCGGTCCACTGTCACAACGATTTGGGGCTGGCGACAGCCAATACCCTGGCCGGTATCCGCGCCGGGGCGCGTCAGGCTGAAGTGACGGTGAATGGCATTGGTGAGCGGGCCGGCAATACCTCGCTCGAAGAGGTCGTCATGGCGCTCAAAACCCGCCGCCCCGTCTTTGGCCTGGAGACCGGCATTGACACTACTCAGATTGCCCGCGTCAGCAAACTGGTCAGCAGTTATACCGGCATTCCTGTCCAGCCCAATAAAGCCATTGTCGGCGCCAACGCGTTTGCTCACGAGGCAGGCATCCATCAGGATGGCATGCTCAAGCACCACCTGACGTACGAAATTATGCGTCCGGAAGATGTCGGCATCACGCAATCCAAACTGGTGTTGGGGAAACATTCAGGCCGCCACGCCCTGCGCGTACGCCTGGCCGAACTCGGCCATGCGCTCAACGATGCCGATCTGGACAAGGTCTTTGCTCGCTTCAAGGCGCTGGCCGACCGGAAAAAGGTCATCACGGATGCCGATCTGGAGGCCATGATTGCCGATGAGTTCTATCAGCCGCGCGAAGTGTATACGCTGGACGGTTTGCAGGTCTCCTGTGGCACTCTGGGCATGCCGACGGCTACCGTCCGCCTGCGCGGGCCTGATGGGCAGCTCCACGTACAGGCGGCCATGGGTACCGGCCCTGTGGATGCCACCTACAAAGCCATTGATGCCATCATTCAGGCGCCGAACACGTTGCTGGAGTTCAATGTCCACGCCATCACCGAAGGCATTGATGCCATTGGCGAGGTGACGGTGCGCATTCGTGAGAAGGATGGTCAACAGCGTCTGGACGCGCAGCGCGAGGTGGAAACCGCGCGCGTATATGGCGGTCATGGGGCCGATACCGATATTATCGTCGCCAGCGCGAAGGCTTACCTGTCGGCCTTGAACAAACTTCTGGTAGCGCAAAGTGAAGGCCAGGTCGCGGTTGCCGGGGGCGAAACCGATTTGCCGGCCAGTGCGGCCTGACACATTGTGGTTCGCGAGCGATGAGCGCAACGTCGAGAGAGAAAAGGAGTGAGCATATGGTCATCTGGAACGACTCTTTTCCCCAACAGGCCGGTGGGATCGAATGGCGCGAGCCCTTCCCTGAACCGCGCACCATCCCTGCTGGTTGGGACACGAGCGAATTCATGCCGGTTCCCTGGCCCTTCGTTCCAGCCAGACCGGTGAAGGAGGGGTTGCCCTTCTACGTATTCTGGAGTGGCCGCTTGCGGGCGGCGTTGCTACGCGTTGGCGATTTTGTCTCATCGCTCTCCCATTCCCTTGCTTCGAGGTAATCGCATGCCCAAAACGCTCTTTGACAAAGTCTGGGATTCCCACGTTGTGGTTCAGGAGCCAGATTCGCCGGCCGTTCTTTACATTGACCTGCATCTGGTTCATGAGGTGACTTCACCGCAAGCGTTCGCGGGGTTGCGTCAGCGCGGGCTGCGCGTCCGCCGTCCCGATCGCACGGTTGCCACGATGGACCACAGTATTCCTACTCTGGCCGGCGCGCCGCCGGTGGATGAGATGGCCGCGCGTCAGCTGGCGCAGCTGGAAGAAAACGCCCGCGAATTTGGCATTCGCCTGTATGGGAAAGATCATCCCCAGCGCGGCATCGTGCATGTCATCGGGCCAGAACTGGGCCTGACCCAGCCGGGGATGACCATCGTCTGCGGCGATAGCCACACGGCCACCCATGGCGCCTTCGGCGCGCTGGCGTTTGGAATCGGCACTTCGGAAGTGGAGCATGTGCTGGCAACTCAGTGTCTGCTCCAGCGTAAGCCCAAAACCTGCGAGGTGCGCGTGGACGGTTCCCTGCCGAAGGGTGTGACCGCCAAGGACATCATTCTGGCCCTGATCGCCAAGATTGGCGTCGGCGGCGGGACAGGGTACGTCTTCGAGTACACTGGCGCAGCCATACGCGCCTTGACGATGGAAGAGCGCATGACCATTTGCAACATGTCCATCGAGGGCGGCGCGCGCGCGGGCATGATTGCTCCTGATGATGTCACCTTCGAGTACCTGGCCGGGCGCGAGTTCGCTCCCAAAGGCGCGGCCTGGGAAGCCGCCCTGAAACGCTGGCGGCAATTGCCCAGCGACCCCGGCGCCACGTATGATAAAACGGTCACGCTGGATGCGTCTGCTCTGGAGCCGATGATCACCTATGGCACGACTCCGGCCATGGCGATCGGTGTTCGTGGGCGCGTGCCTGACCCGGCCACGCTTCAAGATGCGGCGCAACGCGCCATGCTGGAGAAGGCGCTGGCCTATATGGGATTGAAGCCGGGTCAGCCATTGCTGGGCCAGAAGGTGGATGTGGTCTTTATCGGTTCCTGCACCAATGGCCGTTTGACCGATTTGCGGCAGGCGGCGGCAGTCATGAAAGGCCGGAAGGTGGCGCCAGGAGTGCGTGTGCTGGTTGTGCCCGGCTCCCAGGCCGTCAAACGCCAGGCAGAGGCCGAAGGGCTGGCTGAAATTTTCCGCGCCGCCGGCGCCGAATGGCGTGAGGCAGGTTGCTCGATGTGTATTGCCATGAACGGCGACCAGATAGAACCCGGTCAGTATGCCGTCTCTACCAGTAATCGCAATTTCGAGGGGCGGCAGGGCAAAGGCGGGCGAACGTTGCTCGCCAGCCCGCTCACGGCCGCGGCCGCCGCTGTGACCGGCGTCATTACCGACGTGCGCACCCTGCTGTGACAGGCAGGCGGTGGCAGAAAACGTCCAACTTAAAGCGAAAACCGTAAACAGAAACCTTTGACTTTCCATATTGAAGCCTATGACCCAATTTACCCGACTTACCTCTCGCGTTGTGGCTTTGCCGGTGGACAACATTGATACCGATCAAATCATCCCGGCGCGTTTCCTGAAAGTGACCGATAAGGCTGGCCTGGGGGCGCATCTTTTCGCCGATTGGCGATATAACCCCGATGGTTCGCCCAGGCCCGACTTTATTCTCAATCGCCCCGAAGCGCAAGGCGCCCAGATTCTGCTGGTCGGCGATAATTTTGGTTGCGGTTCCAGCCGCGAACATGCCCCCTGGGCGTTGACAGGCTTCGGCTTCCGCGCCATTATCAGCACCTCCTTCGCCGATATTTTCCGCAATAACGCCCTTAAAAATGGCCTCCTGCCGGTCATTGTCGATGCGGAGACCCATCGCGCGCTGTTCGATCTGGTCGCTGAAATTCCCACTGTGGAACTGACGATTGACCTTGCGGGACAGACTCTCTCCTTCCTGAACAAGTCGGTCACGTTTCCCATTGATCCTTTTTCCAAGACCTGCCTGCTCAATGGCATGGATGAACTCGGTTATCTCCTGACCTTTGAGCGCCAGATTGCCGCGTATGAGGTAGCGCGGGAACGAGCGTGAGGAAACAGGTGGGCGTACGGCGTGAAGCGTCGCAGCGTCCCGACGTTCAACAGACTGTGGAGGCAGAAGGCAATGATACAGATTTACGACACCACCCTGCGCGATGGCACCCAGAGCGAGGGCTTCACGCTCTCCAGTGGCGACAAAATCCGTATTGCCCGGCGGTTGGATGAGCTGGGCGTGGCTTTCATTGAAGGCGGCTGGCCTGGCTCGAATCCCAAAGATGCCGAGTTCTTCGAGCGTGCGCGCGACATGGAATGGAAACATGCGCAGATCGCGGCTTTCGGTTCGACCTGTCGCGTCAAGGGCGGGCCGGAAGATGATGCCAACATCAAGGCGTTGCTGGATTCGCAAGCGCCGGTTTGCACCCTTTTCGGCAAGTCCTGGACGTTGCATGTTACCGATGTGTTGCGCACAACGTTGAAGGAAAATTTACGCATTATTGAGGAGTCGGTGGCCTATCTGCGCGCCGCAGGACGACGTGTCATCTACGATGCCGAGCATTTTTTCGACGGTTATCGGGCGGATGCCGAGTATGCTCTGGAGACCCTGCGCGCAGCCATTCGCGGCGGCGCCGAAACGATTGTGCTGTGCGATACGAACGGTGGCACCATGCCCTGGGATTTGGAGCGCATCATCCAGGAAGTCAAGGCCGCCGTGCCGCATCCTTTCGGTATCCATGCGCACAATGACAGCGACTGCGCCGTGGTGAACTCGCTGGTTGCGGTGCGTCTGGGCGCGATTCAGGTGCAGGGCACCATCAATGGCGTTGGCGAACGCTGTGGGAATGCCAATCTGTGTTCTATCATCCCCGATATCGAACTGAAACTGGGGTTGCGCTGCTTGCCTGAGGGCGCGCTGGTCAAGCTCTATGACCTTTCGCATTTCGTCTCGGAAGTAGCCAACCTGACTCCCAACGAACACCTGCCGTATGTTGGTCGCTCGGCGTTTGCCCACAAGGGCGGGGTCCACGTGGCGGCTATTCGTCGCGCGCCGATGTCTTATCAACATATTGATCCGACGCTGGTCGGGAACCAGATGCGTGTGGTTGTTTCGGACCTTTCCGGGCGTGGGAATATTCTCAGCAAAGCGGAAGAGCACGGCGTGGAGGTGGTCAGCGCCGATCAGGTGGTGGGCGTGTTGCAGGATGTCAAGGAACTGGAAGCGCGCGGCTTCTCGTTCGAGGCCGCCGAAGCCTCGGTCGTCGTTCGCCTCAAACGTCAGCAACCCGATTATAAGCCGCCCTTTGAGTTGATGGACTTCTTTGTCAGCGTCCAGCATCGTCAGGGACGTGGCCTGTTTGCCGAGGCCATGGTTAAGGTTAAAATCGGGAACGAGGTCTTGCATACAGCGGCGGAGGGCAATGGCCCTGTCAATGCGCTCGATAATGCTCTGCGCAAGGCGCTGTTGCCTTACTATCCTCAGGTTGCCAGTTTCAATCTGGTGGATTACAAAGTCCGCATTCTGGATTCGGATAGCGGCACGCGCGCGACGACGCGCGTGTTGATTGATACCCAGAACGGTACGCGTCGCTGGAGCACTGTGGGCGCCAGCACGAACATTATTGAGGCCAGCTGGCTGGCGCTGGTAGATGCAATTGAATACGGCTTGCTGGTAGCCGGTAACGAAAAATCTTCTTCAAGGAGTAAACAAGAATGACAGGAAAAACGTATCACATTGCGGTCATCGGTGGCGATGGCACCGGTCCCGAAGTCGTGCGCGAAGGCATCAAAGTCCTTGATGTTGCGGCGCAGAAATCGGGCTTCCAGATAGACTGGATTCACTACGATTTGGGCGGTGAGCGTTACAAGCGTACCGGCGAAATCCTGCCGGATAGCGTTCTGGATGAATTGCGCAAGGTAGATGCCATTTATCTGGGCGCCATTGGCCATCCCGACGTCAAGCCGGGTATTCTGGAAAAGGGCCTTCTCTTGCGCTTACGCTTCGAACTCGATCAATATATCAATCTGCGGCCGGTCAAGTTGTACCCCGGCGTGGAAACACCGTTGAAAGACAAAGGGCCAGAAGATATAGACTACATTGTGGTGCGCGAGAACACCGGCGATCTCTATACGGGCGCCGGCGGGTTTACCATGAAGGGCACGCCTCAGGAAGTGGCAATCCAGACCTCCATTTACACGCGCTTTCAGGTGGATCGCTGTTTGCGGTACGCCTTCGAACTGACGCGTCGGCGCAACAAGAAGAAGACGCTGGCTCTGTGCGGCAAGACCAACGTGCTCACCTATGTGTATGATCTCTGGGAACGCGCCTTCCACGAAATGGGTGAGCGGGACTACCCCGACATCAAACGCGAGTACTACCATGTCGACGCGACCTGTATGTGGATGGTCAAGAACCCGGAATGGTTTGATGTCATTGTCACCGGCAACATGTTCGGCGACATCATCACTGATCTTGGGGCTATCACCCAGGGCGGAATGGGTATTGCGGCAGGCGGCAATATCAATCCGGAAGGCGTCTCCATGTTCGAGCCGATTGGCGGTTCGGCGCCCAAGTACACCGGCAAGAATGTGATCAATCCGATGGCCGCCATTTGCGCTGGCGCCATGATGCTGGATGTGATTGGCGAGCCGGCGGCGGCGCAGCTGGTAGAGCAGGCTGTCATCAAAGCCTTGAGCAGTGGTAGAATTAAAAGCCTGGCGGCTGGTAAAATGGGCATGAGTACCACCGAGGTTGGTGACTTCATTGCCAGCAACGTCTGATTGCTGTACTTGTGGCCAAAATGCCGCTCCGATCAAGCCGTATTTCTGTTCAAGGAGGCCCTATGGAACCCAAATATATCTGGATGGACGGCCGACTGGTGGAGGCGGAAAAGGCGGTTGTGCCTTTCCTGACGCCGGCTTTGCACTATGGCGCGGCGGTGTTTGAGGGGATCCGCGCCTATGACACCGAACGCGGCCCGGCCGTCTTTCGCCTGAAAGAGCACGTCCGGCGGTTGTTAGGCTCCGCCCATGTTTTTGGTTTCACGGAGATACCCTGGAGCGCGGCACAGATTGAGGAGGCTATCAAAGAAGTCGTCCGCGCCAATGGCTTTTCCTCCTGTTATATTCGTCCGCTGCTGTACTGGAGCGGCAAAGTGGCAGGCCTGAACATGCATGGCGCGAAAGTCTCGTTGGGGATTGCGGCCTGGGAGTGGGTGAATTATCTCGGCGATGAAGCGCTGGCGAAAGGTATTCGCGCGAACGTGTCCTCCTTCACCCGTCATCACCCTAACGTGATGATGACGAAAGCCAAAATCTCCGGCAACTATGCGAACAGCATCCTGGCCAAGACCGAATCCAAACGCTTGGGCTTTGACGAGGCTATTTTGCTTGATCCGCAAGGGTACGTGGCTGAGTGTTCGGGCGAGAACATTTTCCTCGTGCGTAACGGCAAGATCATTGCGCCTCCGCTGGCGCCTGTGCTGGAGGGCATTACGCGCGACGCCATCCTTACGATTGCTCAAGACCTCGGGTATCCGGTGCTGGAGACGCCGGTCTCGCGCGACCAGTTGTATATTGCGGATGAGGTGTTCATCTGCGGCACGGCGGCTGAGTGTATTGGCCTGCGCGAGATAGACTTCCGCACGATTGGCAATGGCGAGACTGGGCCGGTCACGCGCGCGATCCAGAAGGTTTACCACAATACAGTCCATGGCAAGGAGCCAAAGTATCAGCACTGGCTGGCGTATGTGTGAGGTTGACGTACAGAGCAACCGGAGACAATCGTGAGCATTCTGGCCAGGCGGCTGTTGCGCAAGGCAAAGCCGTCTGGCCATTTTCTTTGGGGGGACCGGCAAGGCTGACGAGATGCCTTGTCTGGCAAATTCCAGTCTGACGGAGGCAAGATGTTCATTGTGCTCCCGATTCTAGCGTTTTTATTGTTGTTCCTGGCCTTGCTGGGTGAACAGGAATCCCGTCGGATTGACCCCGGCGGGGGGATGCCGGCTGCATTTGTGAAAAGTGCCGCCGTGCTCGGTGGCTACCTGGTGCTCTCCTCGGAGATATTGAGCCTGTTCCGGGGCCTGACGCGGGCTGGGGTAGTCGTGGGTTGGGGGATGGCTTTGGCAGGCATTGTCTGGTTGGGCTGGCGCCAAGGATGGATTCTGGCTGGAGGGCGCTATCTGGCCAAGAGAATCCAGAGATTGCGCTGGGACTGGTTCAATGTCCTGGCCGGCATGTTGTTAGGCCTGATACTTGCTCTGCTCTTCGTGGTCGCCGTGCTTTC
>DAOTVX010000095.1:0-12819 GCA_034436275.1 Anaerolineales bacterium
AGGTGGAACATGCCAGCCACAAAAGCGCCCATGCCAACCGCCGCGACCATGAAGCCAAGTTGACTGATGGTCGAGTAAGCCAGCACTTTCTTGATGTCATATTGCCCGACGGCAATCGTCGCGGCGAAGAGCGCCGTCACCGCGCCGACCATGGCCACGATGTACTGTGCATCGGGGACCAGGGTATAGAGCGGCCACGAACGGGCAATCAGGTACACACCAGCGGTGACCATCGTGGCGGCATGGATGAGCGCCGAAACGGGCGTAGGACCCGCCATGGCGTCCGGCAGCCAGACGTAGAGCGGAATCTGCGCCGATTTACCGGTCACACCGATCAGCATGAACAAGGTGATTGCGATGATGATGCCCGGCTGGGCGGCGGCGATTTCCTCCGCCCGACCGAAGACTTCGCCGAACTGCACGCTGCCGAAGGCCCAGAACATGGTCATCCCGGCCAGCAGGAAGCCGAAGTCGCCGATGCGGTTGGTGATGAAGGCCTTCTTGGCGGCGTTCGAGTTGGCCCACGAGGGACGGCCCAGCGTGTCCATGTCGTACCAGAAGCCGATGAGCAGGAAGGAGCACAGGCCAACGCCTTCCCAGCCGACGAAGAGCATCAGGTACGAGTCGCCGCTGACGAGAATCATCATCATGGCGATAAACAGGTTCATGAAGACAAAGAAGCGGCGGAAACGCTTCGGGTCGCCCTTGAAGCGCACGTCCTCGTGCATGTAGCCGATGGCGTAGATATGAATGAGCGTGCCCACGCCGGAGACGACCAGCATCATCGTCACCGAGAGGGTATCCACGCGGAACGTCCAGGGGATGTGCAGAGTGCCGATGGTGATCCAGTCTGCAAAGGGAACGGTGACGGCCTCGCCGTTGGCGGCCCACAACGCGTAAGCCAGCAGCGCCGAGACGACGAAGGTCGCGCCCGCAGCGGCGCTGGCCAGCCAGCCGATGACCTTTTCGCTCATCCGGCCGCCAAAGGCAATGTTGATGAGCAGGCCGAGGACGGGCAGGAAGACAAGGAGCGGGGCAAGGGTGAAGATACCTTCCATGGCTTATCCTTTCAGACTGCTCATCTGGTCCACGTCAACGTTGCGTTTGACGCGGAAGATAGCGACAATCAATGCCAGACCGATGGCCACCTCCGCCGCGGCAACGGCAATGACGAAGAAGACAAACAACTGACCACTGAAAACCGGCTGGCCGCTGGTCTGTTCGAAGGAGCGGGCAAATGCCACAAAGGCCAGATTGGCTGAGTTGAGCATCAATTCGATGGACATGAAGATAATCAGCGCGTTGCGGCGAATCAGCACGCCCAGGGCGCCCATCGTAAAGAGAATCGCCGACAGAAGAAGGTAATGATTGAGTGGAATCATGCCGGCTCTCCTTTCTCGCGTTTGGTCAGCACGATCGCGCCAACCATCGCCACCAGCAACAGGACGGAAGTCACCTCGAAGGGCAGCAGGTAGCCGGTGAAGAGCAGCGCGGCCATCTGGCGCAAGGCATCCATCGAGTTTTCCCAGGTGCCGGGGTCGGGGAGGGCCGCTGTCAGGCGCACGCGTTGCAAGAGCAGATAACCTGCCTCGACCAGCAGGAGCGCCGCCGCGCCGATCGCCAGGGGACGCTGCCAGGGCAGCACCTCGCCCTTGGGCAGTTTCTCCGCCCCCAGCAGCATGATGACGAACAGGAACAAGACCATGATTGCCCCGGCATAGACGGTAATCTGCGCCATCGCAACGAACGGCGCGCCCAACAGCAAATAGAATACGGCGACCGTGGCGAGATTCAACACCAGGAACAGTGCCGCGTAGACCGCGTTGCGGCTGAGCAGCAATCCCAGCGCGGTCGCCACCGCCGTCGCGGCGAGAACGTAGAAGAAAATCAGCGTAAAGTCCATAAATCCTTCCTCGACTGCCAATCTGCAATCTGCAATCTGCAATCTACAATCCTCAATCCTCCGGGTCTTTCATCTCCGGCACCGAGCGGGTGAAACGCCCGGGTTCGGTCTTCTGCGGGGTCGGCGCGCCGCCTGCCGGGACAGGTTCGAGGAGCCGCTCTTTGGTGTAAATGGCCTCGCGCCGGCTGGCAAAGGAAAGTTCGTAGTTATCGCCCAGGACAATCGCTTCGGTCGGGCAGGCATCCTCGCAGAAACCACAGAAGATACAGCGCAACAGGTTAATTTCATAGGTGCTGGCATAACGCTCGCCAGGAGAGTAACGTTCCTCATCGGTATTCTCTGCCGCCTCCACGAAAATGGCGCCCACCGGGCAGGCCGCCGCGCACAGAGCGCAGCCGATGCATTTTTCCAGGCCGTTCTCGTAGCGTTTGAGCACATGGCGGCCGCGAAAGCGCGGCTTGACCGGGCGCTTCTGCTCCGGGTACTGCACGGTGACGGGTTTCTCGAACATCATGCGCAGCGTCGTCCACAGGCCGCGCCCCAGTTCGAGGACAGGTTCAAGCACGGGCACGCGCATATTCTTTCCTCCTCAACGACTGATAGACGCCCTGGAGCGCCAGCAGGCCGGCCACCAGCGAAGTCAACGGGATGCCCCATTGCCAGGCCGGTGTTAACTGCTCGGCCAGCAGAATGCCCGCCGCCGTCAGGAAAACCAGCGCCAGCGAGAGCGGCAGCAACACTTTCCAACCAAAGGCCATCAGCCGGTCGTAGCGGATGCGCGGCAACGTGGCGCGCACCCAGATCATGCCAAAGAGCAGGATGAAGACTTTGATGAACACGTAGAGCGGCCCCAGCCAGGGCGTCCTGTCCACGCTCAAGATGGTATGCTGCAAAAACCAGGGTTCGCGGTAGCCGCCAAAGAAAAGCGAGGCGGCGATGGTGCAGATGGCAATCATCTTGTCGTACTCGGCCATGAACAGCAGGGCGAACTTCATTCCGCCGTATTCGGTGTGGTAACCTGCCGCCAGTTCCTGCTCGGCCTCCGGCATATCGAACGGGGCGCGGTTGACCTCCGCCAGAGTCGCAATCAGGAAGATGACCATGCCCACCGGCTGCAGGATGGCAAACCACATGTTCTTCTGCGCCTCGACGATGTCAATCAAACGGGTCGAATTGGCCAGCAGGACGACGGTGATGAATGACAGGCCGAGCGCCAGTTCGTAGGAAATCATCTGCGCCGTCGAACGCAGGCCGCCCAGCGTGGCGTATTTGTTGTTCGAAGACCAGCCCGCCAGCACGATGCCGTAAACGCCAATCGAAGCGATGGACATGATGTACAGCACACCCACGTTCAGGTCGGCGATGTACCAGGTGATGGTGCGCCCGAACAACTGAAAGTTCGCTCCCGCTGGTGCAAAAGGCACCACGGCGGTAATCACCAGCGCCGGAAAAAGCGTCACGACGGGCGCCAGGGTAAAGAGCAGTTTGTCGGCCTGCGCCGGCATGAACTCCTCTTTGAAAATCAGTTTGATGGCGTCGGCAATGGGCTGGAGCAGTCCCCAGGGCCCGGCGCGGTTCGGGCCAACGCGCGCCTGAATGCGCGCCAGCGCCCGACGTTCGTAATACGTCAGGTAAGCAAAGCCGCCCAGCAAAATCAGCACCCAGGCCAGGCTCTTCGCGAACCATTCGATCACATTCGCAAGCGTCATAAAGACCTCTCACCGTTCCAACATGTCAACCGTCCCTGCCTCAACGTGCCGCTGCTCCCTCGCTCAACAGCAATGGCACGCCCAGGCCCTGACGGTTTTCATACGCCGTGCCCACATAGTAAAGATTGGCGACTCCTGCCGGCGGCCATTGCTTGCCCACCTCAGCCAGTTTGCCGTAGGAAATGCCTGCAAAGGCGGGGACAGCCGCGGCGATTTTTTCCATCACCAGCGCCGCGGAGCATCCCTCGACGGCAAGGCCAAGACGTCCCGCGACCAGCGCGGCAATGGCAAAATCGGCCTTCGCCTCGCCCAGGGGAGGGGTGGCCGGGTAGAAGCGCTGGACGCGCCGCTCGCCGGAGGTAAAGGAGCCATCCCGTTCGCTGAACGCCTGCGCCGGCAAGACGACATCCGCGACTTTGGCCGTCTCGGTCAGGAATAGTTCCTGAACGATGACGGCTTTGGCCGACTTCAGCGCTTCGGCCAGTTGCGGGTCATCGCCAGCCGGGTCGGCCGCGGCGAGATAGACGACCTTGCCTTTGACAGCCTGCGCCAGGTCATCGGCGGCTTCGAAACCGAGTTCCCAGGCGCCCTGGTCGTTGGCGCGCGGCCAGACGCCGATGAGGCCGTTGTTGGTGCGGCCCTCGCGCCCCTTGAGCAGCGCGGCGCAGGCTTCGGCCAGGGCACGGCTTTCCTCGCGCCCGAAGAAAATGATCAGGTTATCCGCCGCCGTCAGTTCGGCGGTCAACTCCTTCACTCTGGCCGCCGCGCCGTTCGGCTGACAGCGGACGAGTTTCTTTGCATACTTATCCAGGCGGGTGGCTTCGGGGTGGACGATGACCAGACTGGCGCCGCGCTCGGCCGCGGCTTTGACGCGCAGGTACCAGAGCGGAGCCTCATGGTACAGGTCAGCCGCCGCGACCAGGATAGCCGTCCCGGCGCCGAGGTCGCCCAGGTTCGTGCCGGGCGCCACGCCGTAGCAGGTGGTCAGTTCACCGCCGGGGAGTGAGTCGTAGAGCAGGGCGCGACCGCCCGTCCTTTCGGCCAGTTGCTTGAGATTGAACAAATCCTCGTTGGCGAGCCGTCCGCTGGCCAGCACGGTGACCGATTTACCGGCGGCGTGCTTCTCGATTTCTGCCAGAGCCTCTTCCCAGGTGACCTCCATCAGGTGGCCGTTGCGGCGCACGAGCGGACGGGTCAGGCGCGCCGGGTCTTCCACGTAGTGCCAGTCGAAGCGCCCGCGATCGCAAATCCAGATTTCGTTGACCTGCTCGTTCTGGCGCGGCATGACGCGTTTGATGACCACCCTGCCGCCCGATTTGGCCTCGCGGCGGGTGTTGAAGGTGATGTTGCAACCTACCGGGCAGAGCGCGCAGATGGAAGCGGCGGCTTTCATCTCCCACGGGCGGGCGCCAAAGCGGAAGTCGGCGGTCGTCAGCGCGCCGACCGGGCAGATGTCGGTGGTGTTGCCGGAGAAGATCGAGTCGAAGGGCGGGTCGGAATGGGTGATAATGTCGGTATCGCGGCCGCGCTGGTAAAACGAAAGCACCGGGTCACCGGCAATCTTTTCCTGGAAGCGGATGCAGCGTCCACACTGGATACAGCGCTCACGGTCGAGCCAGATTTTATTGCCCAGGGGGACGTGCTTCTCGGCGTGATGCTTCTCGTTGTAGAGGAAGCGGCTCTCGGCCGGGCCGTAGGCCAGCGTCAGGTTCTGGAGCGGGCATTCGCCGCCTTTGTCGCAGACCGGACAATCGAGCGGGTGGGAGGTGAGCAGGAATTCGAGAATTTCCTTCTGGGCGGTGCGCGCCTTCTCGGAGCGGGTTCGGACGACCATGCCTTCCGAGACGGGCGTGGTGCAGGCTGTTTCGAGTTTCGGCCCGAACTGCACTTTGACTTTTCCATCTTCCATCACCGGCTGACCGGTAGCGCGGTCAATGACCGGGCGGCCCACTTCCACCAGGCACTGGCGGCACATGCCAACCGGCTCCATCTTGGGGTGGTAGCAGAAAACCGGGATGTCAATGCCGACCATTTTGGCGGCGTTGACAATCAACGTGCCTTCCGGCACGGTGACTTGTTGGTTGTCTATCGTAAGAGTAATGGATTTCGTCATTCAGTCTCTCCGATGAGAGGTTCAATCAGTAATTTCTTCCCGCTGGATGCCAGCCTGTCTCAAGATTTCAAGCAATGTCCCTTGAGGCAAGTCCTTGTGGTGAAAAGGCACTGTCACTCTGGCCTTCGTTTGAGGATGATAGTAGATGCGATCCTTTGGCTCGATCGAGCACAAAACCGCGCTTTTCGAGAATCTTGATGACCTTCTGCGGCGTGAGAGCGGGCAGTTTAGGCATAGGCGTTCAAAGTCAGTGTATATTCGAAGACATCGTCTTCGGTTGGCACTGCTTCGCCATGCGCCTTGAGACTCTCCAAATACAGTTCAATGGCTTCCCTGACCATGGCTTTGGCTTCTTCGAGTGTCTTGCCAAACGATACACAGCCCGGCAAAGACGGGACAATCGCTGTAAAGCCACCTTCTGGCTCCTTACGGAATAGCACGCGGTATGTAACGTTCATAGCCATCTCCTAACTCAACCAACTTTACCGGCTAAAGAAAAATCCTGCGGGAAGCGCTCAATAGCCGTAGTGACCGCCATCGTGGCGAACTCACCCAACGGGCAAAGGCACTTACCCTGTATCTGTCTGGCAACACTGTACAGGAGTCGGGTGTTCGCTTCCACTTCCTCGCCGCGTTCTATACGCTGGATGAGACGCCACATCCAGTACGTGCCCTCGCGGCAGGGGGTGCACTTGCCACATGATTCGTGCTTGAAGAAGTGGATGGTCTTGTTAATGACCCACTCCATGCTGACGCTGTCGTTGATGACAATGACGGAGGCCGACCCCAGGTCCGCGCCGAGCGCCTTGACCGAGGCATAGTCCATCGGGGTATCGAGGGCTTTGTCGTCGGCGACGATGATGGCCGAGGAAGCCCCGGCGGCCATAATCGCCTTGACCGGGCGGCCATCGGTCACACCGCCGCCGTACTCGTAGATGAGCTGACGGAAGGTCGTGCCGAAGGGCAGTTCGTAGTTGCCCGGCTTGTTGACGTGGCCCGAAAGCGAGAAAATCTTGACCCCGGCGCTATCGGCAGTGCCGAGCGACTTGTACCAGTCGGCGCCCTTCTCGATGATGAGCGGCACGTTGGTCAGCGTCTCGACGTTGTTGACTACCGTCGGCTTGCCGTAGAGGCCATAGACAGCCGGGAACGGCGGACGGATGCGCGGCTGGCCACGTTTGCTCTCGATGGATTCGAGCAGGGCGGTCTCTTCGCCGCAGATGTAGGCCCCTGCGCCCAGATGGGTATAGAGGCGCAGCGAGTAGTCCGTGCCGAAGAGTTTATCGCCCAGCAGGCCGGCCTGCTCCATCTCGGCGATTTTTTCGTCCAGGTGAGCGGCAATCGGCCAGAACTCGCCGCGCAGGTAGATATAGGCCGCGTTGGCCTGCACCGCATAGGCAGCAATGGCCACGCCTTCCAGGAACTGGAAGGGGTTGCCTTCCATGATTTCGCGGTCTTTGAACGTGCCCGGCTCCGATTCATCGGCATTGGCGACGACATAATGCGGCCAGATGGTATTCGGCACGAAACTCCACTTGACGCCGGTCGGGAAGCCCGCCCCGCCGCGACCGCGCAGGCCGGAGGCTTTGACCACGTCAATCACTTCTTGCGGCTTCATGGTGGTGACAGCCTTTTTGAACGCCTCAAAGCCACCATGCTGGCGATACACCTCCAGGTTGCCGATGCCGGGGAGGTCGCGGTGACGAAGCAAAAGATGCGTCATGATTTCCCCTCCTTGCGGGCGGCTTCGATGAATTCGAGGGTTTTGTCCACGGTCATGTTTTCGTGGTACGAAATCCCATGCGGTCCCTGGACCTGAAACACGGGCGCCTTGTCGCAGGCCGCCAGGCAGGTCACCGCCTCGACCGTCACCAGCCCGTCGGGCGTCGTCTCGCCGGGGCGGATGCCCAGCCGCTCGCACAGTTGCGCCAGGAACTCGTCCGCGCCGCGCAGGGCACAGGCGATGTCGGTGCAAACTTGAATGCGCAGTTTGCCTTGCGGCTTGTCGTGGTAGAGCGTGTAAAAACCCACGATCTCCGCCACGTCGGTCTCGGTGATGCCGCACAGGTCGGCAATTTCGCGCATATCATGGCGGTCCACGAAACCTTTCTCGCGTTGCGCCAGATGCAGCAAGGGCATGACTGCCGATTGTTTTTGCTCCGGCGGATACTTGGCAAAAATCTTGCGAACCTGTTCGGGATATTTTTCAGCCAACATAAATCCTCACACTCGGCGCGCAACGTGTTGCGCGTGCCATGTTGATACGTTCAGCGATCCACGTCTCCCAGCACAATGTCCACTGAGCCGATCACAGCCACCAGATCGGCAATCAGGTGACCCTTAACCATCAGCGGCATGGCCTGCAGATTGTCGAACGAGGGCGTCCGCCAGTGAATACGATAGGGCTTGGGGCCGCCGTCCGATTCGAGATAGACGCCCAATTCGCCGCGCGGCGATTCGACGGCGCTATAGACATAGCCCTTCGGGGCGTGGAATCCTTCGGTCCACAACTTGAAATGGTGGATGAGCGCCTCCATGCTGACGCCGATCTCGGAGCGCGGCGGTGGGACGTATTTGCGGTTATTCGCGCGCACCGGGCCAAACGGCAATTTGTCCAGAGCCTGGGCAATGATCTTGAGCGACTGACGCATCTCCTCCACGCGCACCAGGTAGCGCGCGTAGACATCGCCTTCCGTGCGCACCGGCACCTCGAAGTCGTACTGTTCATACCCTGAGTACGGCTGCGCCTGGCGCAGATCCCACTTCACGCCGCTGGCGCGCAGGAGCGGACCGGTTACGCCAACGTTCAGGCATTGTTCGGCAGACAGTTTGCCGATGCCCAGGGTGCGGTCGAGAAAGAGCGGGTTGCGCGTCAGGAGCGCCTCGTACTGATCAATGCGACGCGGCATTTGCTTCAGGAAATTCCGCACCGCCGCCTCGAATTCCACCGGCACGTCGCGCCACAGGCCGCCGGGGCGGATGTAGGTGGTCATCATGCGCTGACCGGAGACCAGTTCGAAAATATCCAGAATCTGCTCGCGCTCACGGAAGCAGTAGAGGAAGACCGACATGGCCGCCAGATCAAGCGCCGACGTGCCCAGCCAGACCAGATGGGAGGCAATACGCTGCAGCTCGGCCAGGATAACGCGAATCGCCTGGGCGCGGGGCGGTACCTCCAGGTCAAGCAGTTTCTCCACCGCCAGACAGTAGGCCAGGTTGTTCCCAACGGTGTTGAGGTAATCCAGACGGTCGCTCATCACCTCGGCTTGAGCATACGTCTTGGCTTCCATGTTCTTCTCGATGCCGGTATGCAGAAAGCCAATATCGGGGATGCAGTTGACGACCGTCTCGCCATCCAGTTCGAGCAGAAGACGCAGCACGCCATGCGTGGAAGGGTGCTGCGGCCCCATGTTCAGCAGCATCGTCTCGCCCGGGATGGCACGCTCCGAGACAAGATGTTTCAATTCTTCCAGCGTCACTTCCGGAATGTCATTCATATTTACCACACGGCTTTCAAGTTTCGGGTTGATGAATCAAGCGATTGCAGGCGCGTTTCGAGGCGAGCCACGTGTTCGCGTAACTGAGCGTGAATCATCTCGCCAGCCAGATCAGGGGCAAAATGCTCCACCACCAGTTCCAGAACGCTGTTGATCTCGGAATTCTCGATGGTTACCGCTACCTCCAGCGCCTCGCCCACCGTCTCCGGCTTCCGGGATTGACGCTTCAGAATGGCGTGCGCCGTGCGCAGCGCCTCACAAAGATCGCTCCCGGCTGGCTGTTCTCGTTGCCCGGCAGGCAGACGTTGACGAATACTCGCTAACAGTTGAGCATGATGCCGCTCTTCATCAGCATATTCCTCCCACAAGGAAGCGATAGGAGGATAGTCCGCAAAGGCCTCCTGCCAGCGGCGGTAAATCGTCTCCGCCTCGTGTTCCAGCGCAATTGCCTGGTCAATTGCCTGCTCGACAGTCGGGACTTGACTTTCCGAGGAGGATTTGCCCATCATAGTTCATTCTCTGGCGTAAGGCTTGCGGCGATCCACATCATCAAAATTCGGCGTAAATTGCGGCTCCTCGTAGCCCAGCGGGTAATCCTTGCGCAGAGGATGTCCCTCCCAATCGGCTGGCATAAGAATCCGCCGCAGATCAGGATGACCTTCGGCCTTGATGCCGAACATGTCCCACAATTCGCGCTCGCGCCAGTTGGCATTGCGGTAAATATGGGAGACGGTCGGGATGGTCGGGTTGACGCCCGGCAGCGGCACGCGCAGCCCCAGCCGCAGGTTCTGCGAGACGGAGGTAAACTGATAAACGACATGGAAGCGGGGATTCTCCTCCGGCCAGTAGTCCACGGCGGTCAGCGCGGAAAGCATTTCAAATCCCTGCCCCCTGACCTGTTCGCAGGCGGCAACGATCTTCTCCGGCGGCACCGTGAGAGTAACATCGCCGCGAAACTCGCTCACGGTTGCTCCCAGGGCCTGACTCAGGTGTGCCACGATGGTCTGCAAACGGTTATCCATGGGCTTCACCCTCTTTTGTCCACGATCAGTTTCTCACCGCGCACTTTTTCATGCAGGGTCAAAATGCCATGAATCAGCGCCTCCGGACGCGGTGGGCAGCCGGCCACGTAGATGTCCACCGGCACCACCTCGTCCACGCCCTGCATGACCGCGTAGTTATTGAAAATGCCGCCGCAGGAAGCGCAGTCCCCCATCGCGATCACCCACTTTGGTTCGGTCATTTGATCGTACAGGCGGCGCAATACCGGCGCCATCTTACGCGTCACCCGGCCGGCGACAATCATCAGGTCCGACTGGCGCGGGCTGGGTCGCATCAATTCCATACCGAAGCGGCTCATGTCGTTATGGGAAGCCTGCGCCGCCATCATCTCGATCGCACAACAGGCCAGGCCGAAAAGCATTGGCCACATCGCATAGGTGCGACTCCAGTTGACAGCCTGCTCCAACGTGGTTGTCACCACACCCAGATTGCCGAGTTTTTGCTCTACTCCCATTCCAGGGCTCCTTTCTTCCAGGCATAGCCATAGCCCACCAGCAAAATGGCAATGAACACCGCCATCTCGACCAGCCCAAACAGCCCCAGCCGGCGATAAACAATCGCCCAGGGCAGGAAGAACACGGTCTCAATGTCGAACAGGATGAACAGGACGGCGATAAGATAGAAGCGCACCGGCATCCGCCGCGCGCCCGGGCCGATCGGCGTCATGCCCGATTCATAGGGCATGGCTTTGACGGCGCTCGTCTTTTTCGGACCAAACAAAGCCCCCAGCGCAATGGCAATGAAGCCGACCAGAGAGGTCAGCACGACAAACATGGCAATAGCCGCATATTCGAGGAGCATCGCTTCCCTCGCTGAATTGAAGTCAACTCACCGAAGCGCAAGTATATCACAAAGCGGCTAGAACGTGCCAGTTTTCACAAACAAAAAATGTCACTACTCAGCCATGTCATTGCGAGCCGTTTTTTTTTGGCTATGTCTCTTTTCCCTCCCAAGATTCTGGCTATGCCTGGCGTTTACCCCAGGCACTCAAAAAAGGCGTTGTTAAGCGAGTAATCCACCGCGACCAGGCGAAACCGTCGCCCGCTTTCCCTTACGAACTCCTCGAACGCTCGCGGCTCGTGCTCCGGACGGGACATATCGTCAAAGTACAGGAAATCGCCTGCCTTTATCAACGGTCCGAGGTAACGCAAGACACATTGCGTGGACGAGTACAGGTCAGCATCAATCACGATCACCATCACCTCGTGTTCCGGCGGACGGTAAGCAGGCAGAGTGGCCTCAAACCATCCTTTGAAGAACTCCACACGCGGGTCGTCTATCTGGGGAATTTGCCCTTTAACGTCAAACGTGCCCCGCAGGTAAGGCCCATCCATATCCATGTCTTCCGGCAGCCCCTCAAAACTATCGAAGCCATGCAATCTGGCTTCGGGATGCTTCAGGGCAGATGCCCAGTAGCGCATGCTGGCTCCCTGGAAAACGCCAAACTCCAGATACAGGACCCGTTTGTGACGAACCTGCTCTGCAACAACCTCGAAGACCGCGTATCGGTCGGGCAGGCGGCGCGCCACCCGATAGCCATGGCGCGCCATCCAGTTTCCCAATCGCATATAGTTGACCATCATTTGAATCTGGTGCAACCTGGCGGGGGAAAGGCGCGCGCCAATCATGGTAAGAACCTGCTTGAACCTTTGCAGTAACAGCAACCTCATTCCTCGTCGTTCGCTCCTCTGGTAATCCCAACACGGGGGTTGTGAAAGGCTTTATGACCGCACGACCTGCCAGCCCATCTGGCCTGGATCGTTGGGACGAAAACTACCTGCTCCCAGGGCATCAGGTATCGTCTCTCTGTAAGACGGCTTTCCAGACAGCCTGTCAGTCAGGTGGACGGCCTGGAGAGGCCCCGTTCCCGGCACGGTCTCACGAACAGGCATCAGGCGTTGCCTGCCGCCTCGCGAGGACACCTGTGCTTCGAGAACCGCGCGCCGTTTCCACACCCAGTCTGCCTTTCCGACTACTTCTGATCGTCAGCAGGCGGATGCCTTTCCACGGCGGAGCCCGCCTGCGCAGGTGGTTTCCGGGCGCCCGGGGCGGTTGTCAACCACCCTCCCAGAACTATTCCACCCAGAATAACCACCAGCAGCAGGAACGCAAAAGCAGTAATCCCTGTAGTATCTGCGCTCCGGAAAGCCGGCGGCGTTGACGTAACCACAGGCGTGGTTTCCTGTAGCATCGTTGGCGTAACCGCAGGCGTGGCTTCCTGCGGCATCGTTGCCGTGACCGTCGTGCCCTGATCGGAAAAGGCGGCAAACGCGTTCCAGACGCTGCCGACGAAGACTGCCCCCAGCAGCACAAGGGCGGCCAGCAAAAACAAGCGCCAGTCTGTGGGTCGTTTCATCGGGGGTTAGTATAACACAAGCCACCCGCTCTGACAGCCTGACCATCGTCCCGTCCAGGGCAGCATCCAATGCGCGAGGCAACTCTTCGGACAAACGAATATCCGCGCCGCATGCGTTGATTCGCTGTAACTGCCGGCCCACCATGTCATTGCGAGCCGTTTTTTGGCGAAGCAATCTC
>DAOTVX010000096.1:0-29847 GCA_034436275.1 Anaerolineales bacterium
CGCCGGTTGGGGTGGCGCAGCCGGCACGCTCACACAGGCTATCTGACTGAAGCAGGCCGAACAGGGAGCAGCGCAAACCGCATCCGATAGAAAGTACTTTTGGCTATGTTGCCTTTGGTAGGTGTCAATCGTGGAATCAAGGTTCTGGCCTCTCTGGAAAGTATACCTCAATATGACAAACCGTTCCCAGCAGGCTATGCTGGAAACACTGGTACGGGGGCATGCAAGCACTCTATTATATCGCGTCTCCCCCCCCCTGTCATCCCAATTGTCGGCGCGGCGGGGGGAGGGCGGCGGTTTTCTCCCAACCGCTCTTCTTCACGCTTTCCCATACAACGGCAAGACGCGCTGCAGCGTGGCCTCGAGTTCCTCCAGCGCCAGAGGTTTGGTCAGATAGGCATCGGCGCCCATGGCCAGGGCCGTATCCACCATCACATCGGCGGCCTCGCTGGTCAGCATAATGATCGGCAGGTATTTGAATTCGGGGCGCTGACGCAAAAATCCCAGCAAGTCGAGGCCACTCACCTGCGGCATCTGGATATCCAGCAAGAGCACCTCCGGGCGCTGGCCGCTCAAGAGGGCTTTCGCGGCGGAACGGGCATCCAGAAAGGTGCGCGTGGCGAATCCCAGCAACTGGAGCATCAAGCCCACGGCCTGGCTCATCTCGGAGTCATCGTCCACAATCCAGGCGGTCTTCATGGCGCATTGTCCAGATGAAAGAGAATGGCCTCGGCCAGGGCGCGACTGATGCCGGGGATGGCGGCAATTTCTTCGACCGTGGCCTGTTTAATCTTATCCAGCGAGCCGAAATGTCGCAAGAGGGCGCGGCGGCGCGCCGGGCCGACGCCGGGGATGGAATCGAGCACAGAAGTCAGGCTGCAGCGCGCGCGTCGGGCACGATGGGCGGTGATGGCAAAGCGGTGCGCCTCGTCGCGAAGACGTTGGAGCAGGTACAGCCCTGGCGAATGGCGCGGCAGGCGCAGCGACTGGGCGCGCTGGGGCAAAAAGATTTCCTCTTCCTGCTTGGCCAGGCCGGCGACGGCGATCTTCCCTTGCAAGTCGAAGCGTTCCAGTACGCGCAGGGCGCGACCAAGTTGCCCCTTTCCACCATCCACGATCAGCAAATCGGGCAGATGAGCAAAGGAGGGATCGACTCGGGCGCCGGGTTGTTGTGCCAGTTGTTGCGCAGCCTGCCAGCGCTTGAACCGCCGGGTCAGCACCTCTTCCATAGAGGCAAAATCATCCGCGCCACTGACCGATTGAATGTTGAAACGGCGGTAGAGTTTCTTGTCCGGAACGCCTTGCACGAACACGACCATCGAACCCACCGAAGCCGTCCCTTGCGTGTTGGAGATGTCATAACACTCGATGCGGTTGGGCGGCGCCGCCAGGCCAAACGCCTGTTGCAGTTCGGCCAGCGCCTGTTCCTGACGGTGGGTATCGGTCTGCCAGCGGGCACGCAGGGCCTGTAACGTCTCGGCGGCATTCTCGGCAGCCATTTTCACCAGTTCCTGCGGTTGCCCCTGACGAGGAATCAGGATTTCCACCTTTTCGCCGCCGCGTCGCGTCCGCAGCCATTGCTGGATGATACGCCCCTCCTCAATTTCTTGTGGCAAGATCAACTGGGAAGGAACGCTGGCGGCCTCGGTATAGAACTGCTTGATGAACTGCGCCAGCACTTCGGCATCGGCGGTATCTTCCGCGCCTTCCAGGACAAAATACTCGCGGCCGATTAACTTGCCGCCGCGAATGAAGAAGACCTGTACGCAGGCATCGCCGTCGGCGCGTGCCAGGGCGAGCACATCGGAATCGAGATAATCGGGCGAGAAGATGACTTTCTGGCGCGCGACGATGGCCTGCAAGGCTCTGATCTTATCCCGCAGGGCGGCCGCGCGCTCGAATTGCAACTGGTCGGCGGCCTGCTCCATCTCCCGCTGCACACGGGCGATAATCGGCTCACTGTGACCCAGCAGGAACGCTTCGAGATCGGCAATCATTTGACGATATTCGGCCTGGGTCACCGCGCCAATGCAGGGCGCCAGGCAGAGTTTGATGTCGTAATACAGGCAGGCGCGCGCGTCGCGGCCGGTAATCTCACGCCCGCAGGTCAGGTAAGGGAAGACGCGCCGCAACACATCCAGGGTCTGGTGAACAGCCCAGGCCGAGGTGTACGGCCCGAAATAACGCGCGCCGTCGTTCTCCATGCGGCGCGTCACGCTGACTTTGGGGAAAGGTTCGTTCCAGTGGATTTTGATATACGGGTATTGCTTATCGTCCTTCAGGCGCACATTGTAGCGCGGCCGGTGCTGTTTGATGAGGTTCATCTCAAGGATGAGAGCCTCCAGTTCCGAATCGACGACAATCCACTCAATGTCAGCGATTTCACGCACCAGACGGCGCGTTTTGGCGTCCTGAACGCGGCTGCCATGAAAGTAAGAGCGGACACGATGGCGCAGGTTGACCGCTTTACCCACGTAGATAATCGTCCCCGCGGCGTTCTTCATCAGATAGCAGCCAGGACGCTCCGGCAGGGTATCCAGAATACTTTGCAGGGAAGGGGAAACGTTCGCCGCTTTCATCGCCTCAGCCTTTCTGGCTGCGGGTAATGATAGCACAAAACGGGCCAGCGGCGCGCCGGTTAACGCGCCGTTTTCCTGAGAGAAAGGGAACTGCCGCTGAAGCAAAACAGGCGCATGGCCTGAACGAGACCAGACCATGCGCCTGCCGCCGTCAGTATCTGGTGCGTAGCGTCAGCGTTTGGGGCCGCGGCCGTGGGGACCGGGGGTCTTATCGCGATTGCCGTATCCGGGCCTGCCATCTGGGCCAGGGGTGCGGGTGCCATCCGGGCGTCCCCGACCACGACCGGGCGCCTGAGGCGTACAGGGCGGCGTGCAGACCTGCAACCGATCGCGATCCCGTTTCTGGAGCCGATCGGGGAGGCCATCGCCATCCCGGTCGCCGGGGGAGGCTGTGTCCTTGGGACGACCGAAGACTCCCAACCCATGCCAGATCTCGCCCCAGCCCTGGCCATTGCGACGCGCTTCCAGCAGCGAGGTCGCATCCACGCCGTTCATCACGCGGGCCGTGTGCAACGCCAGGACGATTTCGCCCCAGCCAAAGCCCTCGCAGAAGTACTGTTGTACCTGCTGGTACTCCACGCCGTACCGCTCGGCCAGCCGCATTCCAAAAGGATGGGGCGGGGCTCCTGCCTGACAGTAAAAGCCGTTGACGGAGGGCGTCTCTGCCGGTGCTTCGGAAGGCGTCTCGGAAGGCTCGCCCGTGGGAGTCTCCGAAGGCTCCGGCGTGGGGGTGGCCGACGGTTCTTCGGCGGGCGGGATCAACTGAATCGCGCTCGCAGCAAAACTGCCGTCGGCGTTCCACGTCCCGCTGACCGTCACCGTCGCGCCTACGGCGAGCGTCGTCAGGTCAAAATCTACCGGCGCGTACACCACAATCTCTTGACCCGTGCCGGTCTGCAGCAGGAAAAGGTGGTTTTCCACGCCGATGGCCAGCACAACGCCGCTTACTTCGCTCCCTTCACTCTGAGCATAGGCAGGGAGAGGAAGAACAAAGGTCAGAGTCAGGAGAGTCAGGAGACTGAAAAAGAAGAACATGGTTTTGCGCATAGGAACCTCCAATACAGACAACATGGTTAACGGGTAAAGCCAATTTCCTGCCAGATGGTTTCCCAATCCTTCTCCAACAACATCTGGAGCAAGGTCTCCGCCGGGACATGGGTGGCTTCGCTGGTTTCCAGAGCAATCATGATGTTATCGAAACTGTACCCCTCGCAGAACCAGGTCATGACCTGTTCATAAGAGACCGCATAGGTACGAGCGATGTCCTGGCCGAGGGGACTTGGGTCGGGGTCGGTGCAGTGAATATCCACCGTTGGCGTAACCGTTGGCGCAAAGGTGGCTGTCTCCGACGGTAAGGGGAGGGAGGCCGCGCCCTGGCAGGCTACCAGCACGAGCAGGAACAGGAGCAAAAACACAGGAGATGGTTTCATGACAACCTCGCCGGCTCTATTACGTTTCCATCGGACTCTACCGGGAACAGGACACGGATACACCCGGAGAAAGGCAGAGAAACACGGATTTCTTTTGCAATTCCATAGATTATGACGAACACAGGGCCAATTTGTGACGGCTGATGCAGGAACGCCCCGCAACACACAGAAAGCCGTAACTACTTCGACAATGTTCTATTTCGGCATCGTTGTCATGGCGAGGGCGTTCTTTGCCCGAAGCAACCCCCCGGTAACATCGGGGATGCGATTCGTGGGGAAAACCGTCCACGAATGGGGAAACGAATAAACGAATACAGAGCGGACGCCCGTAGCACAGGCTTTCGTAGGACGGGTTTTCGTAGCACGGGCTTTCGTAGGACAGGCTTTCCAGCCCGTCAGGGGAGGCCGTCCACGAATGGGAAAACGAATCAACGAATACAGAGCGGACGCCCGTAGCACAGGCTTTCCAGCCTGTCAGAATCAACGCATGCGGCGCGGAAACCAACAGAAGGCTAATGCAGGCGAGTTCAGGAGGGCCTCATTAGCAGGAAGAAAGATTAATCGTTGCCCTTTCCTTTGTCGCTCCCTTTATCCTGCGGTGGGCCGGCTTGCGGTGGGCGATGGGGTGTTTTCGTGGTCGCTTTATCGGGGCGATCTTCGGGCGGACCGTGACGGGGTTCAGGGGGAGCAGTGGGAGTAGGAGAGGAGGGCGTCGTCGGCGCAGGGAGAGGCGGCGATGGTGGGGAAGAGCGCGCCTTCTCGGCGGCTTCCAGGGCGCGCTCCAGACCATGACGGGCGCGTTCGGGCGCGCGCGCCCACAGCTGGCGCAAGCGTGTCTCCTGACGGGAGAGCGTCGCATCGAAAGCAGGCGAGGGGGAAAGGGTCAGGATCGTCTCGGTATATGCCTCCAGCGCCAGGGGCAGGTGCTCGGCATCGCCGCTGGCGGCCAGGGATTCGGCTTCGTCCAGCCGTTCGTCGGCGAAGGCCAGGCGCAATGCCGCCGCGCGTTGCGGGTTGCGCGTCAGACGCAAGCGGAACGTTTCCAGGGAACGATCGAGGGGATACAATGGATCGCCGGGGCGGGCCTGATCGGCGGCATAGGCAGTGCCGCCGAGGCTGAAGAGGACCAGCGAGGCCAGGGCGATGGCCAGAATCAGCGGGCGAAGGCGCAGGCGGAGAGGATGGCCAGACGTTGCCGACGAGGTCAAACGCGCGGCGCGCAGCCGGGCGGCCTGTTGCAGGTAAGCGCCTCGCGCCGCGGCCTGCCGCAAGGGGTTGGGCGGTGGTACGGGAGACAACTGATTCAGAATCGTCAGAATACGCTTCTGTTTCATCATCACACGTCTTCCAGATTCATAAGGCCATGACGCTTCAGGTAACGTTCCAGCGCACGCAGACCACGATGTTGCAACGCGCGCACGGCGCCTTCCCGGAGATGCAACGCCTGAGCAATTTCGGCATTCTCCATACCTTCCAGATATTTCAAGATAAGCACTGCCCGTTGTTGGGGCGAAAGCGCCTGTAACGCCTGACGCACGGCCTGCCGGGTCAGCGCCTGTTGTACTTGCGTCCCAACCGTCGCCGCCGAATCAGGGAAGCCTTCCTTCAGCGCTTCATGTTCCTGCCGGCGACGGCGGCGCAATTCGTCCACGACGAGATTATGGGCCACGCGGTACAACCAGGCCTGAAGGTAATCGTCTGGCCCATGACCGCTATGCAGGGCCTCGAGAAAACGGCGAAAGACTTCCGCGGTCAGGTCTTCGGCGGTCGGCGCGTGGCCGAGATGATGGTAGATATAGCGGTAGAGCGGTTGATAGTAAGTATCGAAAATCAGGGCCAGCGCCGATTCTTCCAGCCGGCGGGCGCGTTGCAGCAAATCCGCGTCCTGAGAAGAGGGGTTGCGCCTGCTGGAAACCATGGACCTGCTCACTGTTTATGACGGTTAAGACCCTGAAAATGATACGCGGCTCCGGGGGCCGCCGGCTTTACCCAGGCCTTTTCCATCTTGGGCAGCGCCTGCTCGACCTTTTGGGTCACGGCCAGGCGCTTGACCATGACTGCCTGACGTGGCCCGGCCAGCGCGCCCAAGTCTTCCAGCAAGGGCTCCAGCCAGGCCTGATAGGAGCGAACGCAAAGGTAAACAGGACGGCGTCCGCCCGGCGCCAGCGTCCAGGCGAGGGTCAGGAGATGTTCCGGCGCGCAGTCCGAATCAGGGTGAATCAACGGTTGCACCCAAACGCCACGCGGGCCGGCAACGACGCGCGCCCAGGCGCTCACGGTTTCGGCGCGACAAACCAGGCCGCGACCAGTTTGCGGCCACGGCTCAACAGGCTGTAACAGGGGAGGAACGATTTGAGCGTAGAGCGACTGCGCCTCAGGCAGATGAATGCCCCGCAGGACCTGCCAGGAGCGGGTCAGGGCGGCGCGTGGCGTGCCCGACGGCAATGTCCAGATGCGTTGCCAGGCATAGGTCGCGAATCCCCCCAGCCGCAACGTCTGGAACAGGGGGCAATGCTCTTCCACTTCGGCCAGCAAATAGGGCAGATGCCACTGTCCGGCGCGCGCCGCAAGATGCTCGTACAAAGCCGCCGCCTGTTCGACCTCGCCGCCTGGAGCGACAAACACCAGACGCCCTACCCTCTCGCCGCGCCGGCAGGCAATTTGTCCCAGACAGGTCACGTCCCCGGCTTCCATCACGGCGGTATAGAGGCGATGACGCGGATCGAGGTAAGCCAGCAGCCGGCCAGCCGCCAGAAGGTTACCGCGCGTCAGAGCGGCCGCGCTATCCAGCGCCAGCACCGACCGCCGGTAGCGCCCCAGGGAGGGAATATCGAACAAATCAAGCGGACGGACGAGTACGGTCACGGCGACTCTGACGTCATACCCAGGCACACTGCTCCTGGCCGTGGGCGTGCGCGATGAAAGGCGTCAGCGTGCCAGGCGCAGGAAAAACTGATGAAAACGCGTGTCTCCGGTCAGTTCGGGGTGGAACGAAGTCGCCAGAAGTTTGCCCTGCCGAGCGGCGACAATGCGCCCATCGGCCAGGGAGGCCAGCACTTCTACGCCTTCGCCTACCGATTCGATAATGGGAGCGCGAATGAAGATGGCGTGGAACGGTTCGTCTGTGTCGGCAACTTGCCGCAGCGCGGCGACGTGCAGATCGGCCTCGAAGGAGTCCACCTGGCGTCCGAAGGCATTGCGCTGGACGGTGATGTCCATCAGGCCAAGCAAAGGCTGGCTGCGGCGAACGTCCTTCGAGAGAAAGATAGCCCCGGCGCAGGTACCCCAAATGGCATGTTGTTTGCCAAAGGCGCGCAGCGGCTCCAGCAGGCCAAAGTCCACCGCCAGTTTGCCGATTGTGGTGGACTCGCCACCGGGGATAATGAGGCCGTCGAGGCCTTCCAGATGCAGCGGCAGGCGCACCTCTCTGGTCTCCACGCCTAAACGGCGGAGCACAGCGATATGTTCGGCGAAATCGCCTTGAATGGCAAGGACTCCGATGTTCATCGCAGGCAGTAGATGGGAGATGGTGAACAACAATTCCTCATCGGCGTGGATTTACCATCCTCTTCCGGCGATCTTCTCTATATCCGGCATGGTAGCGATGCTGCGGCCCACCATCGGCTCGCCCAAGCCCTTGCTCACCTCCGCCAGGATGGCCGGGTCGTTATAGTGGGTAACGGCCTTCACGATCGCTGCGGCGCGTTTGGCCGGATTGCCCGATTTGAAAATACCCGAACCGACGAAGACGCCGTCCATGCCCAGCTGCATCATCAGAGCGGCATCGGCTGGAGTGGCAATGCCGCCGGCGGCAAAGTTGACGACCGGCAGCCGTCCCAGTTCTTTCGTCTCTTTGACCAGTTCATACGGCGCGCCGATTTCTTTGGCGTAGTGCATCAATTCTTCGTCGGCCATCGTCGTCAGGCGGCGAATCTCGCCCAGCACGGCGCGAGCATGACGAACGGCCTCGACCACGTCGCCGGTGCCGGCCTCGCCTTTGGTGCGAATCATCGCCGCGCCCTCGCCAATGCGCCGCAGCGCCTCGCCCAGATTGCGGCAGCCGCAGACGAACGGGACCTTGAAGAGATGCTTGTTGATGTGGTGCTCTTCGTCCGCGGGTGTCAACACTTCGGATTCGTCAATGTAGTCCACGCCAATCGCTTCGAGAATCTGCGCCTCCACGAAATGCCCGATGCGGCACTTCGCCATCACGGGAATCGAGACGGCCTCCATGATCTTGAGAATCAATTCGGGGTCCGACATGCGCGCCACGCCGCCCTGGGCGCGAATATCCGCCGGGACGCGCTCCAGCGCCATCACCGCGCAGGCGCCGGCGTCTTCGGCGATCCTGGCGTGTTCGGGGGTGACGACGTCCATAATCACGCCGCCCTTGAGCATTTGTGCCAGTCCTTTTTTGACGGCAAAGGTACCGGTCTGTTGCTCCATAAGCCTGCCTCCTTACGCTTGTATTTCTGGTAGAGTTTTTCAATTCTACCACAGGACGAACGCCGCGAAGAGGCGGCCCTGGCGCGACCTTTGCTCAAGGATCTGGCATGTTGCCTCACCCTTGTCGAAATTCCCGTCCAATAGTAAGATACAATCGCCATGGCCCCTCTACCCCGTCCACCGCTCCTGCTTCTGGAAAAACTCTGCCATGCCCTGGCCGTCTCGGGCGATGAAAGCGAAGTGCGCGCCATTGTCCAGCAAGAACTGGCGGGCCGCGCCGACGAAGTCCGCGTGGATGCGTTGGGCAACGTGCTGGCCATCAAACGCGCCACCGTCCGACCAACGTCAGGGGCGCCGCTGCGTCTGATGCTCGCCGCCCACATGGACGAAGTCGGCTTCATGCTGGTCGCCGAAGATGGCGACGGCCTCTTTCGTTTCGAGACCATCGGGAACGTAGACGTGCGCCAGTTGCCGGGGCGGGCCGTGATCGTCGGCAGTGAACATATCCCCGGCGTCATCGGCGCCCGCCCCATTCACCTGACTACCGCCGAAGAACGCCAGAAGACCATTCCCCTCGACGCCCTGCGGATTGACCTCGGCCCGGAGGGCAGTAAAAAAGCCCAGGCCGGCGACCGGGCGACCTTCGCCACGCGCTTTCAACGCCACGGGGCCGTCATCATGGGCAAAGCCCTCGACAATCGTCTCGGCGTCGCCCTGCTGCTGGAACTCTTGCGCACCCCACCTCCGCACCTGGACTTGCTGGCCGCCTTTACCGTACAGGAGGAAATCGGCCTGCGTGGCGCGCAGGTCGCGGCGTATGCGCTGGAGCCAGACCTGGCGATTGCCCTCGATGCTACTCCTGCCAACGATCTTCCTCCCTGGGACGAGGAGGAAAACACCTCCTACAACACGCGCCTCGGTTGCGGGCCAGCAATCTACCTGGCGGACAGCGCCACCCTCGCCGACCCGCGCCTCGTCCGCTGGCTGGTTGAGACCGCCGAGGCCGAAAAGATACCCTATCAGTTCCGCCAGCCAGGCGGCGGGGGCACGGACGCCGGCGCCATCCACAAGTCGCGTCACGGTGTGCCCAGCGTTTCACTCTCCGTACCACACCGCTACAGTCATACTGCCCTCTCCCTTGCCCGCCTGGAAGACTGGCAGCACACCCTCGCTCTCCTGCGCGCGGCTCTGGCGCGCCTCACGCCGCAAGTGCTGGCCGGAGAACGAGGGTAAGCATCTCCATCCGAAAGGAGGCCGGAATGACCACGACTATCACTTTAACCCAATGGAAGAGACTTTATGACTTAATGGCGCAGGTAAAACAATTGGCGCCCTGGGAATTCATGGAAGAGGGTGACGTGTTCGCCATCCAGCCGCGCCCAGAGATGATAGGCCTCGTCAGCGTAATGGGCATGTTAGGACAACACTATGCGATAGGCGTTTACCAGGGTGTGGAAGGCTTGCAGGGATTCGCCTACAACCATAGAATGGGCGACAGGCTGACGCCAGCATCCCTGCTCCAGGTGCCCCAATTGCAAGGGTCGTGGGAGGACCGCGCCCTGGTCGCGGCGCGTGATCGCGCCATCATCAAGCAATTAGACCTGAAATTTCGTGGCCCCAATGCCTGGCCTGTATTCCGCCGCTACCACCCCGGCTGTCCGCCCTGGTATCTGGAACAGCCTCAGGAAGCGGACCTGTTAATCGCCGCCCTGGAGCAGACCCTGGAAGTAGCCCCCCGCTTTCGCGAAAACCCGGCGCTGTTTCGCCCAACTGATTCTGGCGACAGTCTTTTCATGCGTACCCGGCGCGGAACACAATGGGTGGACGAGGTTTTCTATCCCCCCATGTGGCAGTTCAATCTGGAACTCCAAATGGACGTAGCGGCCCTGGACGTCGTCAAACAGTTGCCTGTGACCAATGTCGTGGTCGAGGTGGACGTGTTCATGATGATGGAAACCCCGGTTCAAGAAGGCAAAGACCAGCAACCTTTCTTTCCTTTTTGCCTGTTAATGGCCGAACATCAAAGCCAATTTATCCTGGGGTTTGAGCTCTGCTCGCCGTTGCCTACGCTTCAGGCCATGTGGGAAAAGATACCCGCGCTCATTGTCAGAATCCTGGCCAAATATCAGATTCGCCCACGCCAGTTCCTGGTGCGCGAGAGCGAAAATTGGGGAGAACGCGTCCTGCCTTTTATCGTCCAGCTCATCGCCAAAGAACTGGGGAGTTCGGCCAAAATCTCCAGGCGTCTTACCGCCATTGACAGGGCAAAGCGCTTGACGCCCAAATTCCAGCCGCAATAGGGCCTTCAGAGGCCGCGCGACCGACGCCCGCCTTACTCCAGACGCCAGGAAACAAGCGTCAACTTGCCCGCCTCTACCCTCACCCAACGCTCGTAGAGTTTCCCCCGGTAAATGACCGTCAGGCGATAGCGTCCGGCTGGCAGGTTATTCAGGCCCATGTTCTCCTGCCAGTAACTGTGCGGATGGATGGTCTCGCTCGCGTAGGGTTCGACATCCAGTGCCAGAGGTGGCCCCCCTGCGGCAGGATCGAGTTGAATATGCGGGGAAACGGCCACAAACGCGCCGGCGGCGTTGACGACCCGCAAGGCCAGCGCGCCGCGCCCGGCCAGGGGCTGCAGATACAGTTCCGGGTTGAGCGTGCTGAAATAATCCCCGGCGGCCAGACGCACTTCAAAGTGAAGATGCGCGCCGACAGCCGAGCCGCTCATTCCAATCTGGCCTATCGGCTCACCAGCCCTGACCGTCTGCCCGGCATGTACGTCTACGCGCGAGAGATGCGCATACAACGTGTACAGGCGCGCATAGGGCGCGGCAGGCAGGGTGTGCTCCAGGACAACCAGATTCCCGTAGAAATTCGGCCAGGGCGCGAACAACGTGCGGCCGTCATCACCGGCATACCAGACCACCCCATCCGCTGCGGCCAGCACCGGCGTCCCTGCTGGATAGGGGAACTCAACGCCATGATGAGGCACGCGCGTCCCCTCTTGCGTGCTGCCATAACGATACGTCGGGTCAACGCGCCATTCATCTACCGCGAGCGGCGCGCGCAACACAAAAAAGCCATCCTCCATGCAGTAATCGCTCGCCTCCACCTCGCACTCTGTCAACGGGGTGGGAGTCGCCGTGGCAACAGGGGGGACAGGTGAAGGCGATGACGTGGAGGAAGGCTCAGGCAAGGCGCAAATTTGTTCGCAAGGTGGACTGGCCGCACCCGTCGGCGCAAACACTGGCGTAGCCGTGCGCGCGGTGACACAGCCGCTCACTCCCAGCAGGACGCAGAGCAAACCCCAACGGCCTCTCATGGCAGGTCAAACCGACAACGTGCGCGCCAGGCCTGACGCAGAGCCGTCTCCGCCAGAAGCGCGCCCGCCTCTATCTCCTCCAGCGCGGCCAGCGCCCCCTCCCCCTGCCGCGCCTCGGCCAGCATCTGCACATTGAGGCGCACGGCGCAGGCCGTGGAGGTCAGGGCGGCGCGGGCCAGACTGGCGGCAGCCACTGCCTCGCCAATGGCATTCAGGTCACCCAGCGCCACGCAACGCTCGGCCAGCGCCAGCACGTTTGCCGCCTGGCGAGCGACGGTCAGGGGGACGCGAATGGCCTCCCGTGTGGCCGCTTCAATGGCTGTGGCCCGCGCCGCCCGCTGCGCTTCACTGTCCTGCGGCAAACGGAACGCCGCCAGCACGCGTCGGTAGGCCTCAGCATCCTCTTCAACCTCCGCCGCCAGTTCCAGGCGCAGACGCTCCGCCTGCCGCCGTATCTCGCCCATTTGCGCCGCCAGCGTGGCCTCGCGCGCCCGCCCGGCAGTCAGGCCGGCGACCATGGCTACCAGCGCCGCGGCCATGGCCGCACTATAAGCCGCCGCCGCGCCGCCACCCGGAGTCGCCTGCGGCGCCGCCAGCGCCTCCAGAAAAGCATCCCGACCAAACACCGCTTGCAAGCGCGTTTCCAGAATCTTCTCCGCCGTGAAATCCTCCAGTTGCAAGGCCTGCGCCACCACGCCGAGAATCGCCTCCTGCGGCGCCAGGCCGACCAGTTCGCTGTGATGGATACGCGTCTGCAACACTTCGGCTTCCCGCCGCACAGCCTCCGTGACGGTCAGCAGGGAAGTCTGATGATAGTCGGTCAGATTCATCGAAACCTGCGCCCGGCCAGCCACCAGCAACCCCAACGCTTTAACCGCCGGCAGCCCACCGGAAGAGGCGCGCACCTTGCGCGCAATTGCCCGCGCCGTCTCCACCTCATCGGTATCCAGATAAATGTTATAGGCAATGAGCGGCGGACGCGCGCCGATGATCGTCGCGCCAGCCGGCCCAAGGCGCCTCGGCCCATAATCCGGCGCGCGCGCCGGATTGGTTTCGATTTCTGTCTGCAAGCCCTCGTACTGTCCGCGACGAACATCCTCCAGCCGCACTCGCTCTGGACGGGTAGCCGCCGCCGCGTACAGGTAAACCGGAATGCCCAGCTCGCGCCCAACCCGCTCCCCCAGCCGACGCGCCAGCACAACGCACTCCTCCAACGTGATCGCGGCCACAGGCACAAAGGGCACCACGTCCGTCGCCCCCAGCCGCGGATGCGCGCCGCGATGCTGACGGAGATCGATCTGTTCCGCCGCCTTCTGAATCGCGCGGAACACCGCCTCCAGCACAGCCTCCGGCTGGCCGGCCAGCGTGAGTACCGTGCGATTGTGATCGTTGTCCGAATGGCGATCGAGTACCACCGCGCCGGGCACGCTGCGCGCCGCGGTCAGGATCGCCTCCACTACCTCGCCACGACGCGCCTCCGAGAAATTTGGCACACAGGCCACAATGGGCGTGGGCATGACCTGCCTCACAACCGGACTACCTTTGGATTGCCTTTCCCCGCCTGGCCCAATGCATTGCGACAATCAAAGATGAACTGCGCCGCCTCCAGAATGGCCGCATAATCATACACTTTGTGATCGGTGACGATGACCACGGCATCGGCCAGACGCACGGTCTCCAGCAGCGCCTCATTGGCCACGCTTTCCATGCGCCAGTCATCATGGTGGATGACAGGAATGTAAGGATCGTGATACTGCACCAGCGCCCCCTTCTGGCGCATCAAGGCAATTACATCCAGGGCCGGCGATTCACGCAAATCGTCCACATCGGGCTTGTAGGCCGCTCCCAGCACCAGCACCCGACTGCCCTTGAGCGGTTTGCCGCGCTCGTTCAGCGCATCCATGACCCGCGCGACCACATAACGCGGCATACCGGTGTTGATTTCGCTCGCCAGTTCGATGAAACGCGCGTTGTAATTCAACGCTTTCATCTTCCAGGAAAGGTAAAGCGGATCAATGGGAATGCAGTGCCCGCCCAAACCGGGCCCCGGCGTGAACTTCATGAACCCGAACGGCTTGGTCGCCGCCGCCTCAATGACTTCCCACACGTCCACCCCCAGGCGTTCGCACATGATTGCCATCTCGTTGACCAGGCCAATATTGATCATCCGGAACGTGTTTTCCAGCAACTTGGCCATCTCGGCGGCCTCCGCCGAGGAAACCGGCACAACGGTCTGAATGGCCTGCCGATACCAGGTAGTGGCCACTTCCAGGCACGCCGGCGTCAGCCCACCGATGACCTTCGGGGTGTTATAGGTCGTCCAATCCTTACGCCCAGGGTCCACGCGTTCGGGTGAGAAAGACAGGAAAATCTCCCTGCCCACCTGAAGGCCACTTTTCCCCGTCAACATCGGCGCCACCAGTTCGCGCGTCGTGCCCGGATAGGTGGTCGATTCCAGCACAATCACCATGCCCGGATGGAGATAGGTCGCCAGTTGCTCCACGGCGGCAACAATGTAAGACATATCCGGGTCGCCAGTCTTGCGCAACGGTGTCGGGACGCAAATGCTGACGGCATCCAGCGCAGCGAGAGCGGAGAAATCGGCGGTCATCGTCAGGCGCCCTGCCTGCTGCAGGCGGACAAGGGTCTCGGAGGGGACGTCCTGCACGTAAGAACGGCCCTGACGAAAAGCCTCGACCTTGCGCTCGTCCGGGTCAATGCCGGTCACCGGATAGCCGGCTTCGGCGAAAACGACCGCCAGCGGCATGCCGACATACCCCATACCGAGCACGCCAACGCGCGCGGTCTTATCCCGCAGTTTGCGAAGAAGGTTCTCTTTATCAGTCATGGATACTCCTGTGGCAGGGTAAATATCAGAATAAACTCAACTGTTGTGGCGGCTGCGGCGGCTCATCTTTCGGCATGGACGCGCTGCGCGCCAGAGCGGCGCGCGCCTGCTCCAGCAGCTGAGGCAGCCGGGCAAAGTCCTGCAAGATAGCCGGTTTCAGCGAAACCTGATGCAACGCCGCCGCCGGATGGAACATGGCAATCACGAACCGCTCGCCAACCCGCCGCATCTGCCCATGCACCGCGCTGATTTTGGCGCCGGGCAAAAACTTGTTCATCGAATACCGCCCCAGCGTAATGATGATTTTGGGATTGATGGCCGCAATCTGTCGTTCCAGATAGGCATCACAGGCCTCAAGTTCTTCGGGCAGCGGATCGCGATTGCCCGGCGGACGACACTTAACCACGTTCCCTATCCAGACGTCGGCGCGTCGCAGGCCAGCCTGCGCCAGCAATTCATCCAGAAACTGACCCGCCGCGCCAACAAAGGGGCGTCCCTGTTCATTTTCATAAAAGCCAGGGCCTTCGCCAATCAACATGATTTCGGCATTGGCCGGTCCCTCCCCAGGAACAGCGTTCTTACGCGAATGGTGCAGGGCGCACTTTTTGCAAACCGCGATTTCGCTCGCAATCTGATCCAGAATCTCTTCCGCAGTCATTCCGCCTCCGCTGTGAGAGGGTATCGCTCATCGGGCAGCGAGGTCATGTCCAGTGAAAGGAGCAGGGCATCCTCGCCGTTATCCCTGTAATAACGCAGGCGACGGCCATCTACCACAAAACCGAATCTGGCATACAGGGCCTGCGCGGCCAGATTGCTGACGCGCACCTCAAGGAACGCCCGCCGGGCGCCCTCGGCGCGTGCCGCGTCGAGGGCGGTCGCCAGCAGCCGTGCCCCAATGCCCCGCCGCCGATAATCCGGGTGAGTCGCCAGGGTGGCAATGTGCGCCTCGTCCAGAACCAGCCAGAGGATAAGCATCCCAACCACGCGACCATCCCACTCTGCCACCCAGGCCCGCGCCGTCGGATTTTCGTTCACCTCGTACCGAAACGCGCCCTCCGACCAGGGCAGAGTGAAGGAGAGGCGGTCAATTTCGGCCACCGTACTCACATCCTGAGAGCGCATTGGGCGAATACGCAGCCTCTCCACCCGATCCGTCGCCGCTGCCTTCTGACTCATGCCGGCCCTCCGCTGACATGCAGGTAAAGCGGCGCCAGCGCCGCCAGCGAATCGGTTTGACCCGCCTGCCAGCGTTGCCAGGCCAGTTCGGCCAGCAAAGCCGGACGACGCACACACTGTGCCGGCGAGGCCAACAGCAGGCCCTCCACCTGCCCCAACTGTGCCCGCTCCTCGGCGCTCAGTTCACCACAGAGAATAGCCTCCTCCTGAATAGAGGCGATCAACGCCTCCACCGTCATCGCCTGCGGCGGAGCAATGGCTCGCCAGCCGTCCCCCTCCGCTTGATAACGACCAACGGCCAGTCGCCCACGACCGGCCTGCAAGACAGCAATCAGGGTTCGCCCCACAGGCGGAATGGCCGCAGCGCTCACATCCAGCGTGGGAACGCCGATCAGCCTCAGACCGCGCGCCAGCGCCAGCCCTTTGGCCAGCGCCAGCCCCACCCGCAGACTGGTGAACGAACCCGGACCGGTGGCTACGCCGATGGCCTGCAACGAGTCTACGGTGACCGCACTGCGCTCCAGCAGCGCCGTCAAGGCCGGCGCCAGTTCGCGACTGTGATGACCGCGCACCCGCCAGGTGCACTCCGCGACAACCTGAGCGCCATCGTAGAGCGCCAGGCCGGTCTGCGCCGTGGAGGTATCCATCGCCAGCAACATCGTCAGCCCGTTTGGAGCAAAGTTTCTTGCAGGGTTTTCAGCAGCCACTCATAGCGCGGGCCGCGCGCCGAGAAACGCAACCGACGCGTTTGACCCTCGCCGTGTTCCAGCGCCACCCACAGACGCTCCGGCGGCAAAACCAGTGCAATGCGCTCCGCCCACTCAATCACCAGCGGCCCTTCTGCCAGAAAAGCGTCCAGGTCCAGTTCCTCGGCCTCCGCGGTTGATTCCAGACGGTACGCATCCAGATGAAAGAAAGGCGCACCATCGGGACGACGATAGACATTGACCAGCACAAACGTCGGACTGGTGACAGAATCTTGAGCCTGCCATCCTTGCGCCATCCCCTGCACCAGCGTCGTTTTGCCGGCGCCCAGTTCACCCTGCAAGCCAATCACGTCGCCGCGTTGCAACAGCCGCCCCAACGCGGCGCCAAGAACCTGCGTCTGTTGTGGAGAACGGCTGATCCATTCCAGAGAAACGGCGGACGGGACGAACATCGCGCCCGCGATTATACTACATCTGGCTCCAGCACCACGCGCACGGCGTGGAGAAGGCCATCGCGCACCAGCGGGACGCGCCCATCCGAACGCCGCTGACCATCCACCCAGACTTGAGCACGACCGCGACAGAGATGGTGAGGATTCTCCACCAGGATGTGGTACACCGTCGCGCCCTCCCGCCAGGTCACCTCGTAGGCAGGCCAGTCGCGCGGAATGCAGGGATGCAGTTCCAGAAAATCGCCCGAACGGCGCACCCCCAGGATAGCCTCAATTCCCAACCGATAGAGCCAGGCCGCCGAACCGGTATAGCCGCTCCAGCCGCCACGGCCAACGTGCGGCGGCACGCTGTAAATATCCGCCGCCACCAGATACGGCTCCAGGCGATAACGCAACGCCCTTTTCTCCGTACTGCCGTGAAAGATCGGATTGAGCAGGTGAAAGAGCTGGAAGGCGCGGTCGCCATCGCCCTGTTGGGCAAAGGCCCAGGCCAGCCAGACCGCCGCATGGGTATATTGACCACCATTTTCACGCACGCCGGGCGGATAGGCCTGAATGTAGCCGATCTGACGACGCTCTTTATCGAAAGGAGGAGTAAAGAGCAAGACCAGTCGTTCCTCCTCACGCACGAGATGACGCCAGGCCGCCTCGAGCGCCTGAACGGTGCGCGTTGGATCGGCCAGGCCGGAGAGCGCCGCCCAGGACTGCGCCAGCGAATCAATCTGGCATTCGTGGTTGGCAGCCGCACCAAGCGGCAAACCATCGTCATCGTAGGCGCGGCAGTACCAGTGCCCATCCCAGGCTCCGGCCTCCAGCGCGGCGCGCAGGGCTTCGGCGCGTTGACGCAGGCGCGCCGCCTGTGCCCCCTCGCCCAACCGTTCGCAGAGGTCGGCAAAGGCGTTCAGGGTCGCGCCCAGGAACCATCCCAGCCAGACGCTCTCGCCGCGCCCTTGCAGGCCCAGGCGGTTCAGGCCATCGTTCCAGTCGCCGCTGCCGATGAGCGGCAGGCCGTGGGGGCCGGTCGCGATCCGCTCCAGCGCGCGCAGACAGTGCTGATAAAGCGGGGCCGCCGGCCCGTATTCATACTGCGCGTATCGTTCCCCCTCCCCCTCGTTCAACGGCTCGCCGCGCAGGAAAGGCACGTTTTCCTGCAAGATGGTCACATCGCCGCTGGTATGCACGTACTGAGCGGTGACCAACGGCAACCAGAACAGGTCGTCCGAACAGCGCGTGCGCACGCCGCGCGCCCGTTCCGTAGCAGGGACAGTCTCCGGCAGCGGCGGCGCGGTGTTGTTTGTCGCCGTCGCTGGCCAGGCTAACACGTTGGCCTCGGCTGGCGTCGGATGCCACCAGTGGAGTACATCGCCCTCCTCGAACTGGTGGCGTGCCGCCTGCAAGATATGCCGACGGACCAGATCCGGCGCCGCATGGAGCAGCGCCAGCACATCCTGCAACTGATCGCGAAAACCAAACGCCCCCGAGGACTGATAAAGCGCCGAACGTCCCCACACACGACAGGCAAGGGTCTGGTACAGCAGCCAGCGATTGAGCATCAGGTTCATGCCCAAATCGGGGGTCTTGACCTGCACGCGGCCCAGCAGGTCGTCCCACAATGCCTGTACAGCGCGCCAGGCGGCCTCGACCTGCCCGGCCTCCTGATAGCGCGCCACCAGTTGCAGAGCGTGGTCACGGTTTTGCCCCTGACCGAGCAAGAAGTGCACTTCCTCACTTCCGCCGGGTGGCAAATCGAAGTGCAATTGCAGGGCGGCGCAGGGGTCCCGACCGGCCTGCACCGTTCCAGCCAGGCCGATTCGTTCCAGCGCGGCCGGGCGCGTGCGCGTACCGCCCAGGCCCAGGAACTCGGCGCGATCGGTGGTCAAGCCGTGGAGCATCTTGCTGGCCGCCGCAAAGGCCACCCATTGACCGAACTCCTCGTTGTAGGGGTTGCGCGCCAGCAAGGCCACCGGCTCAACGGCGAACTCCGGCACGATATAAGGCTGAGTGCGCTGGCGCGTTGTCCCCAACACCCACTCCACGTAGAAGGTGGCGGTAATGCGTCGCGGGCGCGACCAGAGATTCTCCAGCCGCAAACGGATAACCTTGACCGGCGCATCGGGGACAACAAAGATACAAACCTGCTGTTTCAGGCCATGACTGTGGTGCTCAAAGATGGAGTAGCCGGCACCATGACGAATCAGGTAAGGCATCTTCTCGCCGGCCGGCGCCGGCGTCGGCGACCAGATGTCCGCCGTCTCCTCATCGCGCAGGTAGATTGCCTCGCCGGGGATGTCGGTGACGGGGTCGTTGCGCCAGGGCGTCAGGCGGTTTTCGCTGCTGTTGCCCGCCCAGGTGAAACCGCCGCCGCTTTCCGAAACCAGACAACCAAAGCCTGCATTGGCCATGACGTTAACCCAGGGGGCCGGGGTATGCTGACCAGGCTCCAGGAAAATGCAATACTCCCTGCCATCGGCAGAAAACCCTCCCAGGCCATTCTCGAACAGCAGATTATCGGGCCGACGCAGCGGGGGAACAGGCTCAGGCCGGATAGGAGAGGAAGGCAGCGGGAGAAAGATGGGCAGGGTTGGCTCCAGGCGGTCGGCGACTTTCAGCTGCTCTTCCAGCGGACGGCGGCTATCCAGAATCAGGCGCGCCGCGCTTTGCAACAGAACGAGATCGCTCTGGCGCAACTGGTCACGCCGCAGAATGAAAATCCCGCCAGGCCGATTCAGCCACAAATCGCTGCCCTGACGCGCCAGCAGGCGATGCACCACCCCTTCTTCGCTTTGTTCATAACTGGTCTCCTGCTCATGGAGAATGACCAGGTCCACCTTAATTTGCCGCTCGCGCCAGTACGTATGGGCTTTCAACAGGAATTGCAGGAGAGCGGTGTCCTCAACCTCGTACACACGCGCCAGCAGGATCGGATAATCGCCCGAAATGCCCCAGGCCCACAGGCCGGATTGTCCCTTCTGGTTGGCGGCCAGGACGGAGGGCGCGGGGCGCAGCGCATGGTGGGGATAGAGTAACAGCGAAAGCAATCGCTCGGCGCGCTGGAGTTCGGACGTGGGAAAGCCCTGCCGTTGCAAAGCGACCTCCGCCGTGTAACGCGCGCGCGTGAAGGCGCGCTCCAGCCAGACCCATTGACGGTAGCGACGTGCCAGTTCCAGGGCCTCGGCGCGGCTGGCAGCGGCCAGGGTCACGAACGCCAGGCGCCAGGTGGCATACGGCGGCAGTTCGATCTCGCAGCCCAGCGCCATGACCGGATCCAGGGTAAACCCCGTCGTGCCACTTAAACTGCTTCCCGCCCCTTGCAGCGCCTGAGGCGCGCGGCTGGTTCGTCCACGCCCCAGGAAGCGCGCCCGGTCACACTCCCAGATCAGGGGAACGTCGCCGCCGCTTTCGTGAATCAGCAAGTGCACCAGATAGCCTTCCGGTTCGCTTTCGGCACGCCTGCGGCGGTGGAAAAGCAAGGCGCCCAGTTCCGGTAGAAATTCACTTTCCACAAAGAGTTTATGGAATGCCGGATGCCGTTCATCAGCCTCCGCCAGGCCCAGGACTACCTCAGCATAACTGACCAGCCGCAGCCGGCGCGGACGGCTATCGTGATTGACCAGCGTCAGACGGCGAATCTCCGCGTCATCATCCGGGGAAACGGTGATTTCCAGGCGGGAGGAGAGATCGCCATCCCGCCGTCCAAATTCGGCCATGTGCGGGTGGAAGTGCACATGCTGGCTGGCCGGGCGCGTCGCGGTTGGCTGCCAGGTTGCTGACCAGAGTTTGCCGGTGTTCCTATCCTGGATATACAGCCACATGCCCCACCCATCCAGGGCCGTATCGGGCTGCCAGCGCGTGAGCGCCAGCCCGTTCCACAGGCTAAACCCGCTGCCGCGCTGGGTCACCACCACACTATAGCGGCCATTGGAAAGCAAATGCACCTGCGGCAGAGGCGCCTCGACAGGCACTTCCCAGGGGGCAATTTCAATCCCCGCCTCCCAACGCAGCACAGGCAAAATCCTGGGGCGCGACGGCAGCACTTCCAGCGGCGTCCAGGGTGACATCTCCTCCTGCAACAGCAGGGATACGCTCTGGATGCGGCGATCGGAGTGGAAACGTCGGATCATGCTATCTTCACACAGCGCATTATCCAGCGCCGCCAGAATCATCCCCTGATGATGCGCCATGTACGAGCGGACAATGGCGCGATCCTGACCGGGCGGCAGGCGACGGGCAGTAAAATCTACCGCCTCGTAGAAACCGTACTCGCCCAGCATCCCCATCCGTTGCAGGCGCTCGATATTCTGGCAGACGGCCTGCGGTTGAAAGGACAGCGCCAGCAAGGAGGCATAAGGCGTCACAACCAGGTCCCGCTCCAAATCAGGGCGCAGCCCCAGGCCAGGCGTCCCGAAACCGCGATACTGATAATTCATGGCCGCATCGAAGCGATAGTAGGCCGATTCGGAAATTCCCCACGGCACACCGCGCTGTCGCGCGTATTCGATCTGACGCCGCACCGCCGCCTCAGCCGTCTGGTGCAACAGCGACCCTTCGTAATGGTGGGCGAACAACGCCGGCATCAGATACTCGAACATCGTCCCGCCCCAGGAAAGCAACAGGCGTTGCCCACCAATGCGCGTCAGCGGTCGTCCCAGGTGCAGCCAGTGTTCCTGCGGCGCATCACCGCGCGCAATGGCAATCAGGCTGGCCAGACGCGCCTCGGAAGCCAGCAGATCATAGTGATTGCTATCCAGCGACTCACTATCCACGTGATAACCCAGGTGAAACACCCTGGCGGCTCTGTCGTACAGGAACTCAAAATCCATCTCACGGAAAAAGGTCTCCGCCTGTTCCTGCAGGCGTTGCAGGCCAGCGATGACGTTGTTGGCGTTCAACTGGGCATCGTACAGGGCCTGGGCGAAACGATTGCACCACGCGCGCGCCGCCTGCTCTCCCTGCTTCATCAACGATGCTTCCAGTACCTGCAAATGTGCTCGCGCCGTCTTACAGGCCTGCGGAATCTCGCTCAACGCCAGCAGGGGCGGCAATGCCGCCTGCACCTCTTGCCAGAGGGCGTCGAAGGGAGGCGTGGCGAGAAGCGCGGCGATTTCCGCCGGCGGTTGCCGGGCAGGGAGCAGCCAGGGCAGGAACATCTCAATATCCTTTCCCATTCGCTCCAGATGGTAGCGCGTCAGCGCCGACCAGTCGCGCAGTTCACCCAGCATTTCCAGCGGCAAGAACAGCGCGCCCTCCTCGGTCAAGCGCGCCAGTAAACCGCCCACCTCCGCGCAACGGCTGGCCAGTAGATCCTCCAGCAAAGCCGCCCAGGTATGCGGCGCGGCGCGCGCCCCCAGCACCTGTTGACGGATGCTTTCCAGGCAATCCAGCGTTGCCTCCGCATATTTATGCGCCGCCTCTTCTCGCGGCAGGGCGCGCAATACCTCGGCGAACACGTCCAGCGTATTCAAGAAACCCTGCCAGCGTTGCCAGGTGAGCACCGGTCGCGCCGCGAGATCGGCGCAGCCGGCCCCAAAGACCAGCAACGCCGCTGCCAGATTACCGCTATCCACGGTAGAAATGTAGCGCGGCGCCAGCGGTTGCAGGTCGCGGGTATCGTACCAGTTCAGCCAGTGGCCGCGCCGCCGCTCCATGCGGCTCATGGTCTCGAACGTCGAGCTCAGGCGCAGCATGAATTCCAGCGGACCGAGATAACCCAGGTCACAGGCGGCCAGGGCGGAGGTCAGGTAAAGGCCAATGTTGGTTGGCGAGGTGCGATGCGCCACCAGCCCGCGCGGCGCTTCCTGAAAGTGATCGGGAGGCAACCAGGAATCATCCGGCCCAACAAAGTGTTCGAAATAGAACCAGGTACGCCGCGCCAGACGGCGCAGGAGACGCCGCTGCTCTTGCGAGAGCGGCTTCTTCGTCACGCGCAGCGGACGCCCGAGCCAGAAGACCAGATAGGGTGAGAAAACCCAGGATACGATTAACGGCGCCACCACCTCTAACGCCGCCGGCCGGGCCCAACCCAACCAGGCAGTCAGGGCCAGGGCAAACAGGGCCGTGCCCCACATCCTGCGCCAGACCACGCCGATCCTGGCCTCGCGTCCCAGAAGACGGATCGTATGGGCGCAGGTTGTCCACTGGAGAAGCCGTCGGTGGCTGATCAGCAAACGATGCAGCGTGGTCAGAATGGCATCCAGCAAGAGGATGGCCTCGTAAGGCAGGACGGATACCGAAACCAGGAAACGTCCCAGCGCCAGCCGCAGGGAAGGCAGGGTAGAACGCAGCGGGGCACGCCGCAAACGCTGACGTACCAGCGTAATAAGGCCGGTCAGCACTGGGGTGGCCAGCGCGCTCAAAGCAAGCAAGGTCCAGCCCAGCGTTGCCCCCGGCAGCCACAGCCAGGCCGTCACCAGCCACAGGAAGACGCTGGGCGTCAGCAGGCTGCGCCGCAGGTTATCAAAAATCTTCCAGCGCGCCAGCAGGGAGAGGGGGTTGGGCACTTTGCCCTCGCCCGCGTGCGGCACGCGGCGGAAAAGCCAGGGAAGCAGTTGCCAGTCGCCGCGCACCCAGCGGTGCAGGCGATACATATAGGTCAGGTAATGGGAGGGATAGTCCTCATAGAGAATCACATCGCTCACCAGCGCGGCGCGCCCGTGACTCCCCTCAAAAAGATCATGACTGAGCAGAGCATTTTCAGGCACACGGCCTTCCAGCGTCTGCTGAAAGGCCGCGACGTGGTAAATGCCCTTGCCGGCATAATTGCCCTCGGCAAAGAGGTCCTGATAAACGTCCGAAACCAGCTGGCTATAGAGGTCCACGCCGCTATCGCCGCTGAAGATACGGGCGAAACGCGAGCGCGCCGTGGCCGTTGGCTGCACCTCCATGCGCGGTTGTAAGATGGTGTAGCCGGCAACCAGTTTGCCCTGAGAGTCAAACTCCGGGCGGTTGAGCGGGTGTGCCAGCGTGGCAATCAGGCGCGCGGCTGTGCCCGGTGGCAAGATTGTATCCGCATCCAGCGTGATGACATAGCGCACGGCGGGCAGAAAGGCCATGTTTCCCACCTGAAGATAATACGAGGTTGTCTCACCGGCCAGCAAGCGGTTGAACTCCACCAGTTTGCCGCGCTTACGCTCCCAACCCATCCAACACCCCTCGGAGGCATTCCAGCGCCGCGCGCGATGGAACAGATAGAAAGGCCCCCCGTGCGGACCGCCATACTTCCGATTTAACGCCTCAATGCCCTCTCTGGCCTGAGTCAACAGCGCCTCATCCTCCGGCATATGCGGCGCAGGCGCATCGCGGAAATCGGTGAGCAAGGCAAACCCCAGACGCGGGTCAGCATTGCCAAGATAATGCAATTCCAGTTGTTGAAGCAGAGCCTTGACTTCTTCCGGCGTGGTGATCAGGCAGGGTATCACCACCATCGTGCTGCACTCCGCCGGAACGCCCTCCTGTTGGAAATTCAGGCGCGGCAACAGGCGCGGCGGGACGGTGTGGGTGACCAGCCAGTTTATCAGGTCTACCGCAATCGTCAACGCAGGGACGATGGTCAACAGCGCCAGGACAGGCAGGTGGTACCAGCGGCCTCCCCATGAAAGCCCAAAGGTCTGGAAAGCGACCATGAACAGCGTGCTCAGGAAGGCGATACCGCCCAGATAGGCCGTAAGCGCACGCCGGCGCAAACCGCGCAAGAAACGTTCGGAGAGGCGCGGACGGTAGCCCAGCCGCGCCTCCAGTTGCTCCCGGCCTTGCGGAACCAGCAGATAGTACCCGACATGCCCCGTGCGCGGCGTTCCGCCGTCTCGCCTGCGGCGCCAGCTATCCTTCTCGGCCTGCTTTGCCAGAGAAATGGCGCTCCAGGCCACGTCTTCTTCCGACTTTCGACTGAGACGGGCAATTTCCTCGATAATATGACGGTAATGGTCGCGCGTCGCGCTGTCCATGTGGGCATAGACGCCGGCCGGGTCCTGACGCAGGATGCCCTCCACGCGGCTGACAGCGTCGAAGAAGGCTTTCCAGTCCTGTCGCGCCAGCGTTTGCAGCCCCAGGAAACAGTTGGCGACGACAATATCCACCTCCGCGGAGTCCACGGCAGAGGTCGCCCGCCGTTGAGCGGAGAGCAACGTGGTAAAGGCCCCATCGAGCAATTCGATCAGGGCCAGGCGCAGCATGGTCGGCAATGCCCAGAGTTCACCAATGGTGAGCGGCGTGATCTCCTGATAGGCGAGGAGGAAACGTTCTACCTGAACCAGGTCCAGCCGCTCACGGCCCTCGCCGGTGAATGCGCGCGCGATGGCGTACACGCGCGGGAAGCCCTGGAAGGCAGTTTGCGCCAGTTCGGGCAAACGACGGTAATAACCGGGCGGCATGGCCTCGCGGATCTGCCGTACCGTCCGCTCAAGCAGATAGAAATTGTCCAGCAACCACTCTGCCGCATGGGAGCGCGCCTGTACTTCCAGCGGCGCTGCCACAAAAAAGTGGTAAGCCTCCCTCAGTCGTTGCTCACAGAGATTCAGACGCGCCAGCAACCCCGGCCGCCGCTGGCTTTGACGAACCGCCTGGTGTTCCTGCGCCAGCCGGCTGGCCAGCGTCTCCAGCGAGGTTTCTCCTGCTATCGGAACAGAGCGGGTTTGGAGCATACGTTAACGCCTCAAGCAGGGGAATGAATCAGCCTGCCCCAATGCTCAAGCCCGAAGCATGCCCGAGCGGTCAGGCAGAAAACGGACAGCAACCGAGTCAATGGCCGGTGCGTTCCTGCGCCAGGATGGCGGCTCGGGAACGCTCTACTTCATGGGGAGCCAGGTCTTGCACAATCAGTAAAGGCGTGGTGCCATAGGTGATGAAACTGGCCACGATGTTGCCATAGGGCCAGCGTGTGCGCGCCGAATGACCGTGGGCGCAAAGGACAATCAAATCCACCCCCTCCTCTTCCACAACCTCATGTAAGGCCGTGGCGACATCCTCACTGACAACCAGCCGTGAGCGCACCTCCACCTCTGCCGCCAGACGGGCACGATGCTCTTCCAGATAACGGCTCGCGACCCGGCGGTTACGCTCGGTCAGTTGTTCGGCCAACGCCAGGTCTTCCGCTTGCGGAGTGGCCGTACAGGCCAGGTAGGGACGGGCAACCACGTGCGTGAGCAGAAGTTCTGCCCGATGAAAGCGCGCCAGCGTCACGGCCAACGGCAGTACATACTCGGCGCGCAGGGAACCGTCCAGCGGCACCATGAGTTTACGGTAACGAAACTCGCTCAAGTCAGCCGGCAGCGGCTGATAAGCGCGGACAATCATCACCGGCAAATACGCCTGCCAGACAATTTTCTGCACGATGCTGCTGATGTTCCAGCGGCTCAACCCGCTGCGTCCATGACTGCTCAGGACGATAAGGTCAACGCCTTCGCCGGCGGCAAATTTGAGGATACTTTCCGCTGCCCGTCCCTCCTGGACAACTGTGCGCGTTTCCAGGCCGGTCTCGCGCTGCAAACGCGCGGAGACAGCGTCCAGATAGGCCGAGGCCTCGGCTTTGTGAATGTGCCAGCCATAGGCATCCACCGTTGGGGCCGCTGTCCCGCTGCTTTCCGCCACACGCAGCAAGGTGACCCGCCCCCCCAATGCCTGGCTCAAGGCAACTGTATGCGGCAAAACGCATTCCGCCAGCGCAGAACCGTCTAAAGGTACCAGAATATGCTCAAACATGTTCCTACCTCCCCAAACCCGGACAGGTCACTCCGACCACAGGCGGGGTTTCTGCCGAGAAAACACGATGCCCGTTTTGTGCGTTAACCCATCGCGCCACCATCGAGGCCGATCATTCCCACCCAGAAAAAAACTCTCCGCTCCGCATTCTCTGGAGCAAGCCCCGGCAGTGGACTCAACTCAATATCACAATTCGTATAAACATTATACTTGTCTGGCCGGGGGAGTCAAGTAAAACGTGGCGCTGGATGTGGCTCAAATTTTCAGGAGACCGTCCACGAATGGGCAACGGATAAACGCATGCGGCGCGGACGCCCGTAGCACAGGCTTTCGCAGGACGGGCTTTCCAGCCCGTCAGGGCAGGCCGTCCACGAATGGGCAACGGATAAACGCATGCAGAGCAGACGCCCGTAGCACAGGCTTTCGTAGGACGGGCTTTCCAGCCCGTCAGGGGAGGCCATCCACGAATGGGGAACGGATAAACGCATGCGGAGCGGACACCCGTAGCACGGGCTTTCGTAGCACGGGCTTTCCAGCCTGTTGGGGAGTGGGGCCGTCAGCGAACGGGGAGCGAGGAAAAAACTTTGTGTCTCTGTGCCTTAGCGGTTTATTCTTTTTTCACCACAAAGACTCGAAGACACAAAGAGAAAGAAACTTTACGTCAGTCTCATGAATGTTCTTATGGCTTCTGTGGAACGTGAGATTGCTTCGCCGCCTATGGCGGCTCGCAATGACATGGTGGGCAGGTAATTACAGCGAATCAACGCATGCGGAGCGGATATTCGTTTCTTCGTGGTCTGGCATTCGTGGACGGCTCGCCCTCGAATACGATCCCGGCAGGGAATGACGTTTTCGCCGAAAAAAATGTGCCACACCCCGGCGCTGCTCATCAGCAATGATATAATGCGAACCCTGTGACGGTTCAACGCCTTCCCTATCGTCTGGCTCAGTTCTGGCGTCTGGCATTTCCCTGCCTCGACGCCCTGCCGCTGGATCGGGTTTTCCCCTACCTTTCGCCCGCGCAACAAACACTCTTTCGGCGCATGTCAGCCGGCGAACAGGCACACGCCATTCGTGTCTGGCAGCGACTCATTGCCGCAGGCGCGCGCGAGTCTGCGCTGCTGCTCGCGGCGCTGCTTCACGATGTGGGCAAGATTCTCTATCCGCTGTCCGTATGGGAGCGAGCAATCGTGGTCCTGGCGCAATCGCTGGCGCCAGAGCAATGGCGCAGGTGGGGTCGCGGCGAAGCGCGCGGCTGGCGCAAGCCATTCGTCGTCGCCGTGCGCCACGCGGACTGGGGGGCCACGCTGGCAGCACAGGCAGGCGCGCCGCCGCTCGCCGTTCTCCTGATCTCCTATCATCATACCCCGCCGGCGCAAGCACCTCGCACGCTTGCGCCGCTTCTGGCGGCCTTGCAGCAGGCCGATGACAACAGTTAGCGCCCCCTGTTCCCCCTTCAGAACAACCGCAACGTCGCCCCACTCGCCCAGGCGAAGAGCGCCATCGGCAGGACGGAGAGGACGACGGTAGCCACCGCCGAAAGCGCCCAGGTGAAATCGAGCCAGGGTTCGCGGGTAGTTTCCGGCGCGCCTTCGCGCATGTACATCACGACCACCACCCGCAGGTAGTAATACGCCGAGATGAGCGAGGTCAGCACGCCGATCACGGCCAGTCCAACCTGCCCGGCCTCGATGACGGTGCGGAACAGGTAGAACTTGCCCACCAGCCCCAGCGTGGGCGGCATCCCCGTCAGCGAGAGCATGAAGACGGTCATCGCCGCGGCGAGAAGCGGTCTGCGCCGCCCCAGGCCAGCAAAATCGCTGATGTCCAGGCCCTGGCCGTTCTGTTTTTCGAGGGCAATGACCGCCGCCCAGGCGCCGTAGGAGGTCAAGGCGTAGGTGACGAGGTAGAACAGCGCCGAGGCAACCGCGTCGGCCTGCGTGGCGGCGTTGCCAAAGGCGACGAAAGCCATCAGGATATAGCCGGCGTGGGCAATGGAGGAGTAGGCCAGCATGCGCTTGATGTTGGTCTGTGCAATGGCCACCACATTGCCGACCAGCATGGTGAGCGCGGCCAGCGCCCAGACGACCGGAGTCAGGTCGGCGCCGAGGGAGGGGAAGGCAGTCACGAAGAGACGCAGCAGGGCGGCAAAACCGGCGGCCTTGGCCCCAACTGCCATGAAGGCCGTGACCGGGGTCGGCGCGCCGTGATAGACGTCGGGCGTCCACATGTGGAACGGCACGGCGGCGACCTTGAAGCCGAAACCGACCAGGAGGAGCGCCGCGCCGATGGTCAGGAGCAGGCCCGAGGTCCCGGAGGCAGCGGCGGCGACGATGCCCGCCAGCGAGGTGCTGCCGGTCGCTCCATAGACGAGCGTCACGCCATAGACGACGAATCCGGTCGCGAACGCGCCCAGCAGGAAGTACTTCAACCCGGCCTCTTCTGAATCGAGGCGCGGGCGGGCAAAGGCCGCCAGCACGTAGAGGGGCAGCGACAGGAGTTCGAGCGCCAGGAAGACCACAATCAGGTCGGCGGCGTGCGCCATGAGCATCATGCCGGCGGTGCTGAAGAGGAGCAGGGAGTAGTACTCGCCGCGCTCGATGCCCATGCGCTTGAGGTAGCCATAGGCGACGGCAATCCCCAACAGGCCGGAAAGCAGGAAGAGGACGTTCAGGAAGGTGGCAAAGCCGTCTACAGCGATCATGCCGCCAAAGGCAGAGGCTTCCTCGCCGGCCTGGGCGAGGGTCAAACCGGCTGTCAGGGCCAGCCCCAGCGCCGCCAGGAAGGCGGTGACGCCCTTGCGCTTGAGGAACAGGTCCACCAGCAACAGGAGGGACGCCCAAACAACCAGGACGATGAGAGGAAGGATAGAGAGCAAATCAGAAGATGTCATAGTCGCTCTTTCGCGAGTTCAGTGGTCTGGCAATCCGTTTTTCCGTACAGCAGACGGCAGACCGCAGACCGCTTTACCGTCCGCGGTTCCCAAAAATCAGTGCAATACCGTCAGCAATTTCTCCACCGCCGGGGCCATCAGTTCGAAGAACGGACGGGGGTAGAGGCCGATCCAGAAGATGAAGACCAGCAGCGGCACCATGGTCACGATTTCACGCCAGTTCAGGTCGCGCAGAGCATGGCCGTGCTTCTTGACTTCTTCGACAATCGAGCCTTCGGGACCGAGGAACATCTTCTGGAAC